>NZ_JBQKHK010000011.1:0-75670 GCF_052118305.1 Collinsella sp. LCP21S3_D3 | reverse complement strand
GAAAAACGAATCCAAGTCAGACCATTTCAAATGGTTCGATGTCTGCCCGGATGCGACACATCTGGTGTGTCCATCCTCGCAGTATCCGGTTCTCAAGGTGCACGCCTGCGCCGGTTCCCGGTTGCACCGGGCCGCGCGGCAAGGAGATATATTGCCAGACCGGAGGGGCCCGCGGGGCGGGAATCTGGTTGCACACAGCTCCTACATATCTATACCCGCAGCTGACGCTTGCCAGTCGTTACCTACCACTCGCCGAGCATATCTTTATATTGAGCAGCCCCATGGCTAGAGCCGATATGCGCCCCGAGCCAAAGCGCAGCCGGCATCAAGCAACTCGTCGCGCTCCTCCACCGAAAAGCCCTCGGCGTACACTCGCACCACCGGCTCAGTGCCACTCGGGCGAACCAACAGCCAGGTATCATCCCCAAATGCCAAACGCAAGCCGTCCATGTGACTTACGCTCTGCGGCGCCTTGCCGCAAATCGACTTTGGATTCACACCGGGAAGCAGCGTGCGCAGCGACTCGGCATCTTCTGCCTCAAGTCGTAAATCTCGACGGCCATAACTTGTTTTTCCAAAACTCGCCTCGAGCTGATCGACCAGCACGCCCAGCGAAGCCCCCGTCTTTGCCATGAGCTCACACAGGAGTAGGCAAGCGAGAATGCCGTCACGCTCGGGCATATGCGCGGCAATGCCGATGCCACCGGCCTCCTCACCGCCCATAAGCACCCCGTCTTTTTTCATCTCGGCGGCTATATATTTGAAGCCAACCGGTTTTACGGTCACGCGGCAACCGAGTGCCTCGGCAACACGACGTACAAGCGTCGAGCACGATAGATTGACGACGACTCGCCCCTTCAAATTGCGAAACTGAACCAATTCGCCCATTACGAGCGCCATGATCTGATGCGGATGTATGTATCTACCGCGCTCGTCGACCGCGCCAATACGGTCAGCATCGCCATCGGTCACCAGGCCGGCACACGCACCGTCTTCGATAACTGCACGCTCGCAGGCATCCACCCACGGCTCTACGGGATCGGGACAGATATCCCTCCAATCCGATGCTTGCCCCGCATGAATCTCATGGACCTCAACACCCAGCTCGCGCAGCGAATCGGCAAGATAACCTTGAGCCGCTCCCCCCATGGGGTCGACCACCACGCGCAGATGAGCGGCACGAATGGCATCGGCATCGACAAACGATGCTACCGCTCGCATATAGTCGGGAATGATATCCGCCGTGCGATACTGCTCCTCGAGCCCCAGAGGTTCGGCGGCCATCGTTGCCTCGAGCTCTTCGATGACGTCCTGGCTTGCCGTGGAACCATCGCCCATGCGCAGTTTGAGACAGAGATAGCCCTGCGGATGATGTGAACCGGTCACCATGAGCGCCCCGCACGCCTCGCCATCGTATGCGGCAGCCCACGTGATGGCAGGCGTGGGTACAAAACGGGCCGCGAGCACGGCATCAAGGCCATGGGCCGCAAGCACGCCAGCTGCAAGTTCTGCAAACTCGCGCGCCCGGGGACGGGTGTCATACCCGATATATACCGTCTTGCCGGGATATGTCTTTTGCCAGAGCTCGCCGGCGGCATCAGCGATACGGGCAACATTGTCAGCGTTAAAATCCTCGCCGACGCGAGCGCGCCAGCCATCAGTTCCAAAATGAATTATCGCGCACACACGCAGACACCTCGCAGTGTTTGGATCATGGTACGCAAGTGGTATACCCGCAACGAGCGCCCGGCAAGCCGCCGGCGCACGCATTCACCGTTTAGGCAAAAGCCATCGAGGGCGCATATAGACAAAATAAACCGCCCCGGTTGGGGCGGTAATTCGAATGTGCTTTTCTTCGGACTCTATATATCGAGCGCGTCTGCCATAGCAGCCGTCGTGATCGCCGTGGTTCCGCAACAGCCACCAACCATTGCGGCGCCAGCCCGCTTCCACTCGACGCATGCGCGCGCGAAAGCTTCGGGGTCCTCGTGCCACACGGGCCCATCTTGCGTTTGGACCGGATTTCCCGCATTGGGACGTACAGTAACGGGCGTCGTGGCCATCTTGACCATTCTTGGTACCGCAGCGGTAGCCGCTGTCAGGGTGCAGCAATTGACCCCAACCGAGCTCGCACCGTGCTTCTCGGCATACAAGATGGCACCTTCGATGTTTAGGCCATCACCCAGCAGGTCGCCCTTGTCATCAATAGCAAAGCTCACCAGAACGGGCATGCCATCAGCGGCATCATGGACACCGGCGAGCACGGGCTGCAGATTGCGGATAGACGTGATCGTCTCGACCAGAATCCCGTCGACGCCGGCGTTGAGCAGGGCGGACGCCTGCTCGCGAGCATTTGCGCGAATCTCTCGATACTCGGAAGAATCCTCGACAAACCACTCAATCGCAATAGGTCCCATGGACCCCAGCAATAGCTGGGGATTTGCCTGGCGGGCATCGTCGACCGCCCCGCGATTGACCTCTGCCATAGATGGAGCGATTTCATCGCGATCGAGCGCAAAACCCGATGCCTGGAACGTATTGGTAATAAGCACCTGTGCGCCAGCGGCGGCATACAGTCGGTGGATGCGAGAAACCGTCTGCGGTTCGGCGAGGTTCCAAAATGCCGGCGGAATATCGGCGGCACCGTATTCACTCAGCAGCACGCTGCCCATCGGACCCTGTGCCAGCAGCGTCTCGCTGGCAAGTCGGCGCATAAGCTCCTCGCCGCCGAAGCGATTGTAATAACTCGTATCCATATATATGTTTCGCTATTCCTCGATGCTGATTCCCTGCTTTTCGAGATAGGCGAGCCAACGGACCATTGTGTCCTCGGAAAGCGCGTGCTCCATCATGCAGGCCTCGGCATCGGCGCGCTCAAAGTCGACGCCGAGCTCCTGGACCAAAAATGTGCGAATCAGGCGATGGCGATACCAGATAGCCAAACCGACCTCGCGCCCACGGTTGGTCAGGATAACCTTGCCGTAGTGAGACTGCTCGACAAGTTCGGATGCCTTGAGAGCCGAAACCGCCTTGTTGACCGATGCCTTCGAAACGCCAAGGCGCTGTGCGATATCGACCGACCGCACGCCATTAGTCTCCCCATCCTCGCTTTCGATGCGAACCATGCACTCCAAGTAGTCTTCGTTCGCCACCGTTAGATGTAGCTCGCGCGAGCTATTTGTCGTATCCATGAACATCCGTCCCTTCTGCATTCAATGGCTGATTCTACCCCATCCAAGCGTCGCGGTATGCCGCGGTATACCGTGCTAGAGTTCTTGTTGCACACGACAACCAAGATTGGAGCGGTCTCTATGGAAAACACCACCACGTACCCCGACGTACTCGAGCGTTTTTTGCGCTACGTCCAGATCAACACACAGTCCGAGGATGCCAACTGTGACCAGGTTCCGTCGAGCACCGTCCAGTTTGATCTTGCCAATGTGCTTGCCGAGGAATTGCGCGAGCTTGGTGCAACCGATGCCCATGTAACCGAAAACGCCTATGTCTGCGCTCACATTCCCGCGAGCGCCGGCTCCGAGAATAAGCCCGCCCTGGGCCTGATCGCGCACCTCGACACCACCGAGGTCGCACCGGGCGCCGGCGTTGCGCCGCACATCGTGCACTACGAGGGCGGCGACCTGGTTTGCGGCATCGTCGACGGCAAGCCCGTATCCATGAGCGCCGCCAAGCTCCCCGCCCTCAACAACCTTTTGGGCGAGGACCTGGTTTGCACCGACGGCACCACGCTGCTGGGCGCCGACGATAAGGCCGGTGTCGCCGAGATTATGGCGCTCGTCGCACGCATTGCACAGGACCCCAGCCTGCCCCACCCCACGCTTGGTATTTGTTTCTGCCCGGACGAGGAAATCGGCCACGGTGCCGAGCTGTTGGATATCGAGGACTTTGGCTGTAAGTATGCCTACACAGTCGACGGCGGTCCGGTTGGCGAGCTTGAGTGGGAGTGCTTCAACGCCGCCGAGGCTACCGTTAGCTTTGAGGGCCAGTCCATTCACCCCGGCGACGCCAAGGGCCGCATGGTTAACGCGGGCAATCTGTTCTGCGACTTCAATGCCCTGCTCCCCTACGTGCAGCGTCCGGAATACACCGAGGGCTACGAGGGCTTCTATCACCTTGAGGGCGTTTCTGCCACAGTCGACCATGCCACGGCGCGCTATATCGTCCGTGATCACGATGCCGCCAAGTTCCAGCAGAAGCTCGATCTGATGGATGCTGCCGCCGCGCTGCTCAACCAGCGTCTGGGCGAGGAGCGCGTAACGGTCGAGATCAAGCACCAGTACCGTAACATGGCCGAGATTGTCCGCGACTACCCAGAGCTGATCGATGTCGCTAAGGAATCCTTCCTTGCCTGCGATGTTGAGCCCCAGGTGCTGCCGATTCGCGGCGGCACCGACGGTGCACAGCTGTCGTTCCGCGGCCTGCCCTGTCCCAACCTTTCGACGGGCGGCTACTGCTACCACGGCGTCAATGAGTTTGTTCCGGTCAGCTCGCTTGTCAAAATGACCGACGTCTTGCAGGAGCTCGTCGCCCGCTTCGCATAAGGAACTCGAATAATCTAGGTAAGCAAAATCGCCCCGTCCTCAAAACCGAGAACGGGGCGATTTTTTGGTGCAAGGGGAGTAGTCGGCATCGCTGGTTGAATCAACGTCAGCGAGCGACGTCCAGGGCGAACAAGTTGGCATGAAAAAGGCAGGACATTGATTCTGGTCATGCCCTGCCTTTTGAATGACAAATTGTCGCTCTGGGCGGCGCGCAACGTCGAGCCGTTGCGCGGACTGGCAAGCCCGCGCAACCCTAGTAGTTGGCTTCGTAACCGTTGCCGTCGCCAGTGGGCTCCTCGTAATAATATGAGCTGTAATCCGAATCGTCCGAATAGCTCGAATCGTCCGAATAGCTCGAATCGTCCGAGCTTTCCGACGAACCGGCCGTACCGTAGGCGTAATCGTCAGAAGTATGGTTGCTCAAATCACCGATTGTGGAGCTGGTTCCGTCGGATAGGCCCATGGTGTTTGGTCCCTTAGGATCCTTGCCGGCATCGACGCGCGCCATCATCTCCTTAAGCTCGTCCTCGTAGACAAAGACATAGCTCTGGCCGTCGATCATGGTGGTTTCATCTGCGTAGGAAGGCAGATTCGCCGAATAGATGCCATCGACATCCATGCCGCGCATAGCATTGACCGTAGACACGATGTCCTGAACGCTCATATCGGTCACAAGCATATCGGACAGCGAATTAACCAGGTCGAAGACCTTCGTAGCATCAAAGTTGTTGAGAATCTGGTTGGCAAGGGCACCAAGCACCTGGCGTTGGTGACGCATGCGCGTATAGTCGCCGTCGGCATAGGTATAGCGGCAACGGGCATAGGTGAGCGCGGTAGCACCGTCCATGTGCTGCTGGCCTGCCGTAATCTTAATGTCCAGATGCTCGGGGTCATCGACATCATCGGTGGCGTTGATGTCGATACCGCCCACAGAGTCAATCAATGATTGCATACCGTCAAAGCTAACCTCGGCATAGTGGGAAATCTGCACGCCGCACAGCTCATTGACCGCTTGAACCATGGCCTCGGCACCGCCATAGGTATGGCAGGCGTTGACCTTCATGGTTTCGCCGTTATAGACAACCTTGGTATCACGTGGAATGGATATAAGCGTAGCCTGCTTTTGCGTAGGGTCGATGCGCGCCAAGATAATTGAATCGGCGCGATACGTGTCCTCGCCCGGACGACCATCGGTACCCAAAAGAAGCACGTAGAACGGATCCTTGGCCTCATTGGTATCCACCAAGATATGGCGCAGATTGTCGGTAATGACATTGGAATCGCCAAGCTTGCCCATAATGTTGGCGAACCACAGCCCGGCGGCAGTCGTAGCGCTCAACAGCACGCCAAGCACGGCGATAAGCGCAACGCGACGGATTGTCTGGCCGCGGCGGCGCTGACGAGCGCGCTCGGAGTAGCGTGCAACATTATCGCGACTGTAGATCTTGGCCTGTGCGCCGGTTGAAGGTCTTCGAGTATCCGCTAAGGGCTTCTTATTATTAAACATAGGCAACCTGCATTAGTAGATGACGGGATCGGGAACAGTGGCGTGCTCGACGTTTGCACCAAGTGCCTGCAGTTTTTCGACAAACTGCTCATAGCCACGTTTGATGTGATGGATGGCCGAGACCTCGGTAACGCCGTCGGCGATAAGGCCAGCAACGACGAGCGCGGCGCCGCCGCGCAGATCAGGCGAGGTAACCTGTGCACCCGAGAACCCCTTGACGCCATGAATCATGGCGTGATGGCTTTCGATGCGGATATCCGCGCCCATACGGACCAACTCCGACGCGAACATGAAGCGGTTCTCGAAGATATTCTCGGTAATCACAGAGCTGCCATCAGCAAGAGCGGAAAGCACCATGATCTGTGCCTGCATGTCCGTCGGGAAGCCCGGGAACGGAAGTGTCTGAATATCGACCGGCCTGATGCGCTCGACACGACTCACGTGAACGCCATTCTCGATTCGCTCACACTCGACACCCATGAGCTCCATCTTCTTGAGCACCATGCCCAAGTGAATGGGGCAAAAGCCCGTAACGTCGACTCCGCGGTCATCGGCCATCAGGGCACCGGCAACGATAAAGGTGCCGGCCTCGATGCGGTCGCCCACCACGCGATGGGTAACGGGATGCAACTCGTCCACACCTTCGATGGTCACGACGGGCGTGCCGGCGCCAACAATCTTGGCGCCCATCTCGTTGAGCATGTTGGCAAGGTCGACGATCTCGGGCTCGCGAGCCGCATTATCGATAACCGTAGTGCCTTGTGCGCGCACGGCCGCCATGATGAGGTTCTCGGTAGCGCCGACGCTGGCAAATTCAAGCGTAACCGTGGTACCACGCAACCCCTGAGGAGCGTTGGCATTGATGTAACCGTGTGCAGTGTCGAATTCTACGCCCAGCGCCTCAAGACCCAAGATGTGCATGTCGATCTTACGGGCACCCAGATTGCAGCCACCCGGCATGGCAATCTTGGCACGATGGAAACGGCCCAGCAGGGGACCCATCACGGCCGTGGAGGCGCGCATCTTGGCGACAAGCTCGTAGGGAGCCTCCCAGGAATCAACCTGAGAAGTGTCGATCTCGAGCGTATGCTCATCGAGAACGTCAATCTTGGCGCCCATACCCTTGAGCACCTTGCCCATAACATGGACATCCGAGATATCGGGCACGTTCTGCAGCGTCGTCTTCCCCGGTGCCAGAAGCGTTGCCGCCATGAGTTTGAGTGCAGAGTTCTTTGCACCCGAAACGGGCACGGAGCCTCCGATGGTGTGGCCACCTTCAACACGGATAATATCCAAGGTCTACCCTTTCAAAAAGCATGCCCGGGATGGCTGGGCCATCCCGGGCATGATGTGTTCGCAAATGGTCGAACGCCAAATCGTTTGACTATTGGGCAAGCATGAGCTTACACCATGCGATTTCATTATAGAGGTAGGCGCGGCGTGCATCATCCTCCGACAAATTACCCAGCTTCTCTTCAAAACCTTGAATATCAGCTTTAAGCTTGTCGGCATCGACGGTCGCCAAATCGCAAGCGCGCTCGGCGAGGATAATCACGACATCGTCCGCAACCTGGGCATAGCCGCCGTCCACAGCAAACGTGTGGTCGACGGTGCCCATTTGCTTATCACAAACGCGAACGTAGCCGCGATTGATCGTGCAGATCTCGCTAGCGTGACGCGGAAGAATGCCGAACTCGCCGTCCGTGGAAGGCAGGGCGACAAATGCCGCCTCACCTTCATAGGCGCAGCTCTCCGGACACACGATGCGGATTTGCATAGCCACTACTTCTCCTCCATCTTGGCGGCGCGCTCGCGCACGTCGTCAATCGTGGACGCATAACGGAACGCCTGCTCGGGCAGGTCGTCGCACTCGCCGTCGACAATGGCGGCAAACGAGCGGACCGTGTCCTCGACACGGATGTAGACACCGGGGTTGCCGGTGAACTGCTCGGCGACGTGGAAGGACTGAGACAGGAACTGCTGGAGCTTACGGGCACGGTTGACCGTAAGGCGCTGCTCCTCGGAAAGCTCGTCCATACCCAGAATGGCGATGATGTCCTGCAGGTCGGAGTACTCCTGGAGCAGCTCTTGGACTGCGACGGCCACACGATAGTGCTCCTCGCCGACAATCGAGGGATCCAGGGCGTCGGAAGAGGAAGCCAAGGGGTCGATTGCGGGATACAGACCGAGCTCGGCGATGGAACGCGAAAGAACGGTCGTGGCGTCGAGGTGTGTAAACGTCGTGGCGGGAGCCGGGTCGGTCAGGTCGTCTGCAGGGACGTAGACAGCCTGAACGGAGGTGATGGAACCCGTCTTGGTCGAGGTAATGCGCTCCTGGAGGTCGCCCATCTCGGTAGCCAGCGTGGGCTGGTAGCCAACAGCGGACGGCATACGGCCCAGAAGGGCGGAAACCTCGGAACCGGCCTGGGAGAAGCGGAAAATGTTATCGATGAACAGCAGGACGTCCTGGCCACGATCGCGGAAGTACTCAGCGGTGGTGAGGCCGGCCAGACCAATGCGCAGACGCGCTCCAGGCGGCTCGTTCATCTGACCGTAGACCAAGCAGGTCTTATCGATAACGCCAGACTCGCTCATCTCGAGGAACAGGTCGGTACCCTCACGGGTACGCTCGCCAACGCCGGTGAACACCGAGGTGCCGCCATGCTCCTGGGCGAGGTTGTTGATGAGCTCCTGAATCAGAACGGTCTTGCCGACGCCGGCACCGCCAAACAGACCCGTCTTGCCGCCACGGATGTAGGGCTCGAGCAGGTCGACGGCCTTAATGCCGGTCTCGAAAATCTCGGTCTTGGTAGTGAGCTCGTCGAAATGAGGTGCCGGGTGATGGATGGGATAAAACTCATCGATCTGGGGCATGGGCTTGCCATCGACAGGCTGGCCCATAACATTCCAAATGCGGCCGAGGGTCTCGGGGCCGACGGGCATCTTCATGGGTGCGCCGGTGTCGACCGCGACGACGCCGCGCTGCAAGCCGTCGGTCGACGTCATGGCGACGGTACGAACGACACCGCCGGGAAGCTGAGACTCAACCTCCAGGATGGTGCTGATGTGACCCATCGGCGTATCGGCCTCGACCGTGAGCGCGTTGTAGATCGAGGGGACAGCGCCATCGAACTTAACGTCGACAACTGCGCCGATGATACGGACGATACGCCCCTCACCGGCCGTCTGACGTGCCGTGGCCTCCTCGACCGCCGCTTTAACGGTGGTATCTGCCATTAGTGTTCCTCCAATGCTGCGGCTCCGCCCACGATCTCGTTGATCTCCGTGGTAATGGAAGCCTGACGCACGCGGTTATACGTACGGGTAAGAGTCGAGATGATCGACGACGCGTTCTCCGTGGCGGAGTGCATGGCCTTACGGCGCGCACCCTGCTCGGCGGCGGCCGAATCGATCAGCGCCTGGTGAATGACGGTCAGGATGTAGCTGGGGACCAGCTCAGCCAACACATGCTGGGCGCTCGGCACGAACTTGAACGAGGACGAGACGCGCTCGGGGCCCTCGTCTGCGTTCTTGCGCGGGCCATGTGCCATGGCGATCATCTCGGGGTCGAGCGGAAGCAAATGCTCGGTACGAAGAACCTGATCGACGCGGTTGCGAGCGTGATGGTACACGATCTCGACGCGGTCGAGCTGACCCTTGGAGTACTCGTCGCAGATATAGCTCGCGATCATGCGGGCATCCTCGAGGCTCGGGTCGGCCGAGGAACCCTCGAAGTGCATGACCGTGTTGGCACGGCTGCGGAAATACTCGCTCGCCTTGCGACCGCATGCGATGATCTCGCACTCGGCGCCATCATGTGCCCATTCGCGAGCGATTTTCTCGCAGGTGCGCTCAACGTTGACGTTGAAGCCGCCCGCCAGACCGCGATCGGACGTGATCGCGATGATCAGACCGCGCTTGAACTCCTCATGCGTCTTGAGCATGGGGTTGTCGCCGGCAGTCTCTGTATCGCTCGCAACGGTGTGCATGACGTCGGTGAGCGCCTTCTTGTAGGGCTCAGCCTGCGTGGCTCGATCGAGCGCGCGACGGATCTTGGCCGTAGATACCATCTCCATCGTGCGCGTGATCTGCTTGGTGCTCGTGACCGAGGAGATTCGCTTCTTAATGTCGCGAAGGTTAGCCATAGAGCTTAGTTCTCCTCTGCGCCCTCAGCTGCGCTCGCGGTGGAGGCATGCTTGGAGGCGTACTCGTTCTTGAAATCGGTGATGGCCTGAAGCAGCTGCTCTTTGGTCTCGCCGTCGATCTTGTTGGTACGGACCTTCTGCAGCAAGCCGCCAAAGCCAGCATTCATGTACTCGAGCAGCTCGGCGCGGAACGGCAGCACCTCGGAAAGGGGCAGGTCGTCGATAAAGCCCTCGTTGCCGGCGAACAGCGTAACGATCTGCTCGGCGACGTCGAACGGCTTAAAGCGCGCCTGCTTAAGAAGCTCGGTCATGTGCGCACCGTGGGTAAGCTGCTTTTGGGTGGCTGCATCCAGGTCGGAACCGAACTGGGTAAAACCGGCGAGCTCACGGTAGGCGGCAAGGTCCAGACGGAGGTTGCCGGCGACCTGCTTCATGGCCTTGGTCTGAGCGGAGCCACCGACGCGCGACACCGAGATGCCGACGTCGACTGCCGGGCGCTGGCCCTGGAAGAAGAGCTCGGACTGCAGGTAGATCTGACCATCGGTAATGGAAATGACGTTGGTCGGAATGTAGGCCGAAACGTCGCCGTCCTGGGTCTCGATGACCGGCAGGGCCGTCATGGAGCCGTAGCCGTTCTTCTTGGACATCTTGACGGCACGCTCGAGCAGGCGAGAGTGCAGGTAGAAGATGTCGCCAGGATAGGCCTCGCGTCCGGGCGGACGATGCAGCGTCAGCGACATCTGACGGTAGGCCACAGCCTGCTTGGACAGGTCATCGTAGATGACGAGCACATGGCCGCCGGGGTTGGTCTCGCTGGCGGGCTCGCCGTTCTCGCCGTTGTACATAAAGAACTCGCCGATAGCGGCACCGGCCATAGGGGCGATGTACTGCATAGGGGCCGAGTCGGCAGCGGTAGCCGAGACGATGATGGTGTAGTCGAGTGCGCCGTGCTGGGCGAGGGTCTCACGGATGTTGGCAACCGTAGAGGCCTTCTGGCCGATAGCGACGTAGATGCAGACCATGTCCTTACCGCGCTGGTTGAGGATGGCATCGATCGCGATGGCGGTCTTGCCGGTCTTACGGTCGCCGATGATGAGCTCACGCTGGCCACGGCCGATAGGAACCATGGAGTCGATAGCGAGCAGACCAGTCTGAACCGGCTCGCAGACCGGGGTGCGGTCGATAACGCCGGGGGCCTTGAACTCGATGGGGCGACGGTGCGTGGCGACGATATCGCCCAGGCCGTCGATGGGCTGGCCCAGCGGGTTGACGACGCGACCGAGCATGGCGCGGCTCACGGGAATATCCATGACGCGACCGGTGGTACGGCACTCGTCGCCTTCCTTGATGACGTTGACGGCGCCGAACAGAACAGCACCGACCTCATCGCGGTCGAGGTTCTGGGCAAGGCCGTAGACGGTCTCGCCGGTCTCGGAGCTCTTGAACTCCAAGAGCTCGCCGGCCATGGCGTTGCGCAGTCCCGAGACGCGCGCGATGCCGTCGCCAACCTCGTCAACATGGGAAACCTCTTGCGTGTCGACGGTAGCCGCCAGGCCATCGAGCTTCGCCTGCAGGGCGCGGGCGATGCTTTCGGCATTGAGGGTATCGGACATAACTAGGCTTCACCTCCGTTATTCAAAATCGTGGAACCGAGGGCCTCACGCGCTGCGCGCAGCTGGGTCTTGACGGTAACGTCGCGACGCTGGCCGCGGGCCTCGAGAATCAGACCGCCGATGATGGACGGATCGACCTTCTCGATCAGGAACACCTTGCGCTTTAGATCGGCCTCGCATTTCTCGGTAATCGTGCGGCGCAGCTCGTCATCGAGCGGGACAGCCGTGGTGACGGTGACGCCTACGACGTCCTCGTCGGTCGCGGTTACCATCCGATAAGCCGATGCAATCTGCGGCAGAAGATCGAGCTGGCCGCGCTCGAACACGGTACCGAGAACAGCAAGCACCTCGGGGCTGGCGTTCGCGATGACCTCAAGCTCGTGAAGATCGCGGAACACACGGCCCTCGGCCTTAGCGGCCTCTAGGAGGGTACGTGCATAGGTCTCGAGAACCCTGTTCTCCATGCGGCTGTTAGGCATTCAGGCTACCTGCTTCCTTGATGTAGCGCTCGATCAGACGACGCTGCTCGTCGTCGTTCTCGAGGGCCTCGCCGACAATCTTGGTCGCAACGGAGACGGAAAGATCGGCGATGGAGCCGGCAGCGGCGGCATAGATGGAGTTGCGCTCGTCCTCGGCGTTGGCGTGGGCCTTGGCAATGATGTCCTCGGCCTCCTCGTGAGCCTTGGCGATAATGCGGGCGCGCTCGGACTCGGCGTCCTGACGGGCGGCGGTCACGATGTCGGCAGCCTGACGGCGGGCGTCGGTGAGGAGGGCGTCGGACTCCTTGCGGGCCTCGATGGCCTTGCGCTTGGTGGTCTCAGCCTCATCGAGGCTGTCCTTGATGCGCTTGCCGCGCTCTTCCATCGTCTGCAGAATCTGCGGCCAGGCAAACTTGGCCAAAACGATGAAGATGATGAGGAAGGCAATGAGTGCAGGGACGAATTCCGCCATCTTGGGGACGAGGATCTCGGCCTTGTTCTCAGACTCCTCGGCGAATGCCGACACCGGCATGGCGAGCATGGCGCCCGTCAGCGCAGCAGCGACTTTCGCGTGGTTGAAATGCTTCATGGCGACTACCTTCGTGCTCAATTACGAAATCAGCGTAACGACGAAGCCGATCAGGCCCAGAGCCTCGGTGAATGCAGATGCAAGAATGAAGACGGTGAAGGCACGGCCCTGGACCTCAGGCTGACGAGCCATAGCGCCCGTAGCACCGAGTGCTGCAAGACCAATTGCGAGACCGGCACCGATAACGCCGAGACCATATCCGATAACTCCCACGATTCCTCCTTTGTCGTGCGCGTGTGCGCAGGATAAATACCTATGTTGTAGAGGCGCACGCGGGTGCCGCGCCTCCGAACACCAAATAAATGCGACCGCTAGTGGGCGTCAGCCTCTGCGATCTGAATGTACACGGCCTCGAGGACCGTAAAAACGTATGCCTGAACAAAGGCAACGATCAGCTCGACGGCGTAGATTACCAAAAGAATCAAAACCCACGCCACGCTGGGCAGGGCGCCCACGGCGTTCATGGCCGTAAAGTGCTCCAGCATCGGCTGGGCAAAGAGTGTGGCCATGATGGCGAACGAGCCCATGACGATGTGGCCGGCGAACATGTTGCAGAACAGACGGACGGCGAGCGTGACCAGGCGCAGGCACAGCGAGAAGAGCTCGATGACCCACACGAAGACGTTCATGGGGAAGGCGACGCCCGCAGGGGCGAGGCTCTTGAAGTACCCAAAGAAGCCGTGCTTCTTGATACCGAAATAGATGAAGTACACAAACGACACGAGTGCGAGGGCGGCGGTACAGCCGATGGCACCGGTGCCGGGCTTCATGCCGGGGATGAGGCCGATAAAGTTGTTGATCAGGATAAAGAAGAACAGCGAGGCCAAAAACGGGAAGTGCTTCTTCCAGTTGTCGCCAACGACACCCTTGGCGATATCGTCCTGCACGTACTCGATGACCCACTCGACGCCGTTAACGAAGAAGCCCTCGGGGACAACCTTCTGCTTCTTAGTAAACGCGAAAAAGACCACGAACATGACGACAGCGGCGATAAGCAGCCAGAACGAGTACTGCGTCAGGCCCGCGTTAAGGTCACCCACGACCGGAGCCGAGGAGAACTCAGCGACGAGCTCGGCGATCGCGCTGGGTAACTTGGCAAATGCGTCCAAGATTCCACCTTCCCTGTTTGCCCGCACCAAGGTGGGGCAACGCCTTTAATCCTTCATAATCACCATGCAGGCGATCACGATCCAACAAATCAAAAACCCGGCGAGCTCGCCGCACAAAAAGGCGATGAGCGCCACGGGGGCTACCAGGTGCACAATTACGACGCCCATAAAGAGCACCGCAAACGACACTATGGTACCCAACATGCCTACCGTCATGTTGGCATCGCGTCGATGCGCCAGCACCGGAGCAAGCGCAAGGTACAACGGCAAAAATGCAACAAGACCGACGACGAATCCCGTTGCGATGAACGGCACGTGGCCTGCCAGCTCAACCGGCATGTGCGTTCCCTTCTCGCGACATATAGCCCACATGGAGCCATACCCCGCTCACATCGTCCTAGTATTTTAGGGCGCGTGATTGCAAAATCAATGCACTGTTACCCAACCTTAATCGCGTCTTTAGCCCCTTGGGGTGTCAAACGGACAAAAGGCCGAGCACTGAGGACGAATGGGTCGCGATGGCCGACGAGCGTACTTGACAAACGCCGCCGCACCCGCGTAAGCGCAGCACGACAGCGTTGTTGACTATTGTACGAACCGAACACGCGATGACAAGTGGGAAAACGTAAGTTAATACACAACTGTACATTTTCTTAAGACACTCTTTATACCGTACCTACGGTATAGCGCGTTTTGGGCCCTCGGTGGCTGCGACGACACTCATAAATATGCGTGCAGGCGTCACTCGTACACCCGCACGCACCAATCATGCACGAATGAGCACGTGCAGCTGCCCATGCCTGGCGACTAGAGCGTGCCGTAGATGCGGTCGCCGGCGTCGCCGAGGCCGGGAACGATGTAGGCGGCCTCGTTGAGATGGTCGTCGATGGCGCAGGTATAGATATGCACATCTGGGTCCTTCTCGGTCAGCGACTTGAGGCCCTCGGGGGCCGCGACGATGCACAGCATGCGGATGTCCTTGACACCGCGCTCGCGCAGGTAGCTGATGGCCATCTCGGCCGAACCGCCCGTGGCGAGCATGGGGTCGACAACCAGGCAGATGCGCTGGTCGATATCCTTGGGCATCTTGCAGTAATACTCATGCGGTTCGTGGGTAACCTCGTCGCGCTCCATACCGATGTGGCCCACGCGAGCGGAGGGCACCAGGTCGAGGATGCCGTCAACCATGCCAAGGCCCGCACGCAGGATGGGCACGATGGCGAGTTTCTTGCCGGCGAGCTGTTTGAACGTGGCGGTAGTGATGGGGGTCTCGACCTCGACGTCTTCCATAGGCAGATCGCGCATGGCCTCGTAGCCGTCAAAAAGCGCGAGTTCGCGCACGAGCTGGCGGAACTGATTGGTGCCGGTGTTTTTGTCGCGCAGGATCGACAGCTTGTGCTGGACGAGCGGATGATCGACAAGCGTCACACGGGACGCATCGTAGGTAACGGTCATGAGTTGATTGCCCCTTTCGTTGCGGCCGTAAAACGACCTTGCTGGCATGGCGCGCAGCGATGTTGCCGCCGCGCGCCATACACAAGTTTAGCGGTTTGCTGTATCGAGTGGCCCGTCGCAGCCCTACTGTGCGGTACTGAGCGAGCGCTTGACCGCATCGCGCCAGCCCGCAAGGTTTTGCTCGCGGCGCTCGGCGGACATGTGGGGAAGGAAGGTCCTAACGATCTGGGCATTTTGCTCCAGCTCTTCCAGGTCTTCCCAATAGCCGACGGCAAGGCCCGCCAAGTACGCGGCACCGATTGCCGTGGTCTCCACCGTCTCGCATTGCAGCACGGGGATATCCAGCAGGTCGGCCTGGAATTGCATGATGAACTCGTTGCGCGACGCGCCGCCATCGACAGACAGGCGTTCGATCGAAAGCCCCACGTCCTGTTCCATGGCGCGCAGCACGTCGTAGCTCTGATATGCCATGGATTCGCAGGCGGCACGTACGATGGTCGCACGGCTCGAGGCGCCGGTCAGACCGCACACGATACCGCGGGCACGCGGGTCCCACCAGGGGGCGCCCAAACCCGCAAAGGCGGGAACGAAGTAGCAGCCCTCGTTGTCGTTAATCGAAGCGGCGAGTTGTGCAGACTCGCTCACGCTCGAGATGATGCCCATGTTGTTGCGAAGCCAGTTCATGGTGGAGCCGGCAGCAAAGATGGAACCCTCGAGTGCATAGCTGATCTTGCCGTCCGCGGCGATACCGATGGTGGAGACCAGACCGTTCTTGGATTCGACGACCTCGTCGCCGGTGTTCATGAGCATAAAGCAACCAGTGCCATAGGTGTTTTTGGTCTGGCCGGGATGGAAACAGCAGTGGCCGAACAGCGACGCCTGCTGGTCGCCCGCCACGCCCATGATGGGTGGCATGTTGGTCATGATGTCGCTCGCGACGCGGCCGTAGTCGCCCGAGCTCCAGCGAACCTCGGGCATCATGGAACGTGGAACGTCAAAGAGCGCCAGCAGGTCGTCGTCCCAATCGAGCGTATGGATATTAAAGAGTGCCGTGCGGCTGGCATTGGTGTAGTCGGTGGCAAAGACCTGGCTGCCGGTGAGGTTGTAGATGAGCCAGGTGTCGATGGTGCCGAACATGAGGTCGCCCGCCGCCGCGCTCTCGCGTGCGCCGTCGACGTTGTCGAGAATCCACTGCACCTTGGAGGCCGAGAAATACGGGTCGAGCGTAAGCCCCGTGCGGGAGCGCACCAGCTCTTCTGCGCCCTGCTCAACCAAATTATCGATCAGAGACGCGGTGCGACGGCACTGCCATACGATGGCGTTATAGATGGGCTGGCCGCTCACGCGGTCCCAGACCACCGTGGTCTCACGCTGATTGGAGATACCGATGGCGGCGATGCGATCGGAATGAATCCCGCTCTTAAACTGAACCTCCATCATGACCGCAATCTGGCTGGCAAGGACCGCCATGGGGTCTTGCTCCACCCAGCCGGGACGCGGGAAGCTGGTTTTGACGCTGCGGCGCGCTTGGGCGACGATGCAGCCGTACTCGTCGACGATGGTCGCAAGTACCGAGGTGGTGCCGCAGTCGAGCGCCATGATGTAGGAACCGCCAAAGTCAAACGAGGCATCTTCCATGCCCAGACTGCCCAGATTCAACGACATCGCTTACACCTTTCTGTTGCATCGGGTCGGACAGGACCCGCTCAATCTCTGACGCGGGAAGTGCGCCTTGGCGCAGGATCTGGAGCCCGCCGTGCTGGAACGACACGATGGTCGAAGCGTCGCGGCACGGCGTCTCGCCCGCGTCGACGGCCACGTCGACCCCTTCTAGAATGCGGTCTTCAACGTCGGCAAAGCTTGCCGGCGCGGGCGCGCCGTGTGTATTGGCGCTCGTACAGGCAAGTGGGCTGCCACAGGTGCAGATGAGCGCCTGTACCACGGGCGATGCCGACGCGCGAAGAGCCACCGTGTCGTCGGCGGCACGCATAAAGGTCGGCACGCAGGGAGCCGCCTTGACCACAATAGTCAGGGCGCCCGGCCAGCATCGTCGGGCAAGTATGCGTGCCTCTTCTGGGATATCCACGCCGTAGCGGTCGAGGGCCTCGGCATCATCGACCAGCCAGGCGACCGTTTGGGTGAGCTCACGCTGCTTGAGGGTAAAGATGCGACGGTAGCCGGTACCGAGCGCGGGCACCGCGGCGCCGTTGACGGCAGCCTGCGGATCGCGCGGCCACGGCAGAGATTCGCTTGTATCTTGGGGCACGGCGTCCGAGAAGGCGTTGACTGCCACAGCGACGCCATAGACGGTCTCGGTTGGAATCAGGGCCAGGCCGCCACGGCCGAGCACCTCGGCCGTACGCTCGACGGCGAGCCGATGCGGCTCGCGCGCTCCCTCGAATACCCGATAGACCGTCTGCATGTGTATGCCAGCCCCTTACACTCTGGTGAAAGTTTGTTTACTGAGGGGCATTCTCGCACGAAACGTTTAACCTATTTGTCCACAGCGCATGTTGGTTTGGTGAGCGGCTATAGCAGTCGGTGAAAGTGAGGGGTAATTGAGCCGTGACAAGCCTCTTTACATTTCCGGCGCAGCGCTCCCGCCACCGCGCCACCAATACGCTTCGTACTTTACTGACGTTGCTTGGGCTCGGTGACGATAGCTCGAACGATGCGGGGACGATCGGTGAGGTCACGGACGATGCGTACGTCCGAAAGACCCGCCTGGCGGCAGAGCTCGGCCGCGGCGTCGAGGGCGCCCTCATAGAGCTCGCAGGCAAACAGGCCGCCGGCGCGCAGCATATAGGGCGCCGCATTGAGCAGGCGGCGGAAGATATCAAGGCCATCGGCGCCGCCCTCGAGCGCCAAATCGGGCTCAAAGTCCTTGACCTCGTGCGGCAGCGAGCGCATGACGTCAGTCGGGATATAAGGCGGGTTGGAAACGAGCACGTCGAAGGTGCCCCACTCCTCGCGGGGGATAGAGCTCACCAGGTTCGTGAGGCTGAAGGCGACCTCATCGGACGTAAGCCCGAGTGCATCGCGGTTTTTGGTGGCCAGGTCGATGGCGCGCGGCTCGATATCGGTAGCGGTGCAGGCGACATGGCCGCGACGCTCCCAAGCAAGGGAGAGCGAAATGCAGCCCGTGCCGCAGCCGACCTCGAGAACGCGGGCAATGCGGGGGTCGGCAGGCACAGACGCGGCGGCATCCTGCACTGGGGCCGTCTCTTGTTCGACGCCTTCGATGGCAATGCCGTATTCGTCGAGCTCGGGCTCAGCGACTTCCGCGGTCTCGGCCTCAGCTGCCTGCGCGGCGGCTTCCTCGGCCTCACGATCGGCCAGCTCCTCGGCATAAGCTCGGCTGCCCAGCACGTCTCCGCCCAACGCCGCCTCATCGGCAGCCGTGAGGTTGGCGGCACGGCGCTCGGCAGTCGCGCGTTCGTCAGCCAATGCGACTTCGGCTTTACGCGCCTGCTCGACCTCGTCGTTCCATGGCAACTCTACGCGCTGGCGGGTGACAGCCTCGGGGCTCAGAACCTCGGCATCCAGATAATTGAGGACTTCCTCGACGAGCATCTCGGTCTCGGGACGTGGAATGAGCACGCCGGGGGCGCACGCGACGTCGATCATGCGGAACTGCGTGCTGCCGGTGATGTACTGCAGCGGCTCACCCTTGGCGCGACGGACAACCGCCGCGTGCATGGTCTCGAGCTGCGCTGCATCGAGCGTGTCGTCCATACGCATATATAAGTCGATGCGCGCTAGGCCCGTGGCTGCGCACAACAGCCACTCGGCAGAAAGACGGGGGTGCTCTTCGCCGCGCTCGGCTAGGTACTCCTTGGTCCACTCGAGACAACGCCTGATGGTCCAGATCTCGTTTGCCATGGGTCCTCCCCTCTTAAGCGCCGGGCGGCGCGCGAATGTCGGAGCAGATTGTACGCGAGGGCGGCACGCGGCGAGAGACGATTGGAAGCGATTATCGAGAATCAGCCCAGAATTTTGCACCGGGCTCGCTCAAAGTGTTCATTCGCCGACGTCTAGATTTGCATTCGTCAAGCTTTTGGCAAGGTTGCCCCAAAACTGACCAATATCTAACCAAGAACTTGCCAAATCACTTGACGTGCGACGCACCAAAAAGGGCCCCGCGACTTCTTGGACGATTTTTCGAGCAATATTTTCAATTGCAGATGAAGGCTGTTAATTACTTTGAGCAGGTAGGCAGCTTAATTTCCAACAAAGTAGATTAAATAAACTCGAAAAGTAATTTACCCAACCTAGTCATTTAAGAACGTCCCCAATGACTACCTCTGAGGCGCCGCAGGTTGAGCATAAGTCCCCAATGACTACCCGCCGCAGGTAGAGGACGGACAGCGAGCGACGTCCAGGGCGAACAATTTGTCATTCAAAAGGCAAGGCATAGACCTTCTGGTCATGCCTTGCCTTTTGAATGACAAATTGTCGCCCTGGGCGGCGCGCAGCGTCGGCCGGTCCGCCGTTCGGTAGAACGGCGGAACCTACTACACGGCCTGTGCCAGCTTCTCGGCACGCTCGGCGGCGGCAAGCGCCTCGATGACGGCACCGAGTTGGTCGCCCAGAAGGACGCCGTTGTAGGTGGAGTTGAAACCGATACGGTGGTCGGTCACGCGGTCCTGGGGCTGGTTGTAAGTACGGATCTTCTCGGAACGGTTTCCGTGGCCAATCTGGCTCTGGCGCTCGGCTCCGAGCTCGGCCTGCTGCTTCTCGAGTTCCATCTCGTACAGACGGGCACGCAGCATCTGCATGCAGACCTCGCGGTTTTGAATCTGGGAACGCTGCTCCTGCGACTGCACCACGGTATTGGTGGGCAGGTGGGTAATGCGCACGGCGGAGTAGGTGGTGTTAACGCACTGACCGCCAGGACCGGAGGCGCAGTAGGTATCGATGCGCAGGTCGGACTGGTTGATCTGAACGTCGATCTCCTCGGCCTCGGGAAGCACGGCGACAGTTGCCGTGGAGGTCTGGATGCGGCCCTGGGACTCGGTCTTGGGAACGCGCTGGACACGGTGCACGCCGGACTCGAACTTCATGACGGAGTAGACTCGGTCGCCCTCGACCTTGAACTCGATGGACTTAAAACCGCCGGCCTCGCTGGGGCTGGAGTCGAGCACGGTGGTCTTCCAGCCACGCGACTCGCAGAAGCGTTGGTACATCTTGTACAGGTCACCGGCGAAAATGGCCGCCTCGTCGCCACCTGCGGCGGAGCGGATCTCGACGATGGTGTTCTTGTCGTCATTGGGGTCACTCGGGATGAGCATGTACTTGATGTCTTCCTCGAGCTGGGGAAGCTTGTCCTCGTTCTCGGAGATGTCCATCTGGAGCATCTCCTTCTCGTCGGCATCGGTAGTGTCACGGAGCATTTCTTTGGCAGCCTCGATGTCGTCGAGCGCGCCGATGTACTCGCGCGCAGCGGCAATGAGGTCGGACTGGTGCGCGTACTCCTTGTTGAGACGCGTGAACTCCTTGATGTCGGAGGCGACGGCCGGGTCGGAAAGCTTCTTCTCGAGCTCCTCGTAGGCCTTGATGATCTTTTCGAGCTTGTCGCGCATGGCGGAACTCCTTTATATGCGTGAAGGTGAAAATCGGCGGAATTGATGGGGCGCATGGCGCCGTTGCGGGGTAAGCCCAGCTAGAACATGTCGATTTTCAGATACATGCGCATCCCTTCGCGTATAGGGTACATAGTTGCGGTCTAACCCATATATGATAGCGTGCGCAGGCAAACCTGCATATAACCCGCACGGAATGAGTGGACGTAGTCGTTGGGGACGTCGATGATTCGGCAATGCCAGCGAGCGCCACCCAGAGCGAACAGGTTGGCATGAAAAAGGCAAGGCATAGACCTTCTGGTCATGCCTTGCCTTTTGAATGACAAATTGTCGCTCTGGGTGGCGCGCAGCGTCGACCGGTCCGCCGTTCGTTAGAACGGCGGAACCTCTAGAGCAGCGTAACCTCGAAGGCGCGCTTGTCGGTGGCGCCGGGAGCCAAGGTGATGGTGTTGACCTTGTGCTCGAAGACGTCGTCCTCGGTGTCCATGGTGGTATGTCCGGTCCAAGGCTCGAGCGCCACGAACGGGGCGTCGTTGGCGGCAGACCACACGCCAATGTACTTAAAGCCCTCAAAGTCAATCTTGACGCCGTGGCCCGACTTGCGACTGCGCAGCGTGAGCGTGGAGCCCGGGGTATCGGTGAACATAATGGCGTCGTTGTCGAAGCTACGGTGTGTGATGGGCAGCACGTCCGAGTTATCGGGAGCCTTGTAGCTTCCCTCGAACGTCATAAGGCCATCGGGTGTGATGATGGGCGCCTCGTTAGTCCAAGCCTCGGTAAACGCCAGCTCGTAATCCTCGAACGCCTCGTCCTCGGCACCGGGAACGGGCACGTTAAATGCGGGGTGGCCGCCCACCGAAAACGGCAGGTCCACGTCGCCGGTGTTGGTGACGGCAAAGGTCTGCGTAAGAGTGGCGTCGCCAGTCAGGGCATAGGTCATGTTGAGCTTAAAGTGGAACGGGAAGGCCTTGAGCGACTCGGGCGTATCGGTAATCTCGTAGGTGACGGACGAACCGTCCTCCGACACCTCGACGATCTTGTGCTCCACGATACGCGCGATGCCGTGGCGCGCCATCTCGCAGCTGCCGGCCGCAGACGTCGCCGTGTTGTTGCGCAGCGAGCCCACAATGGGGAACAGGATGGGCGCATGCTTGCCCCAAAAAGCGGGATCGCCCTGCCACAGATACTCGTTGCCGTTGAGGGCAAGGCTCGTGAGCTGGGCGCCCATGGAATCGATGGCCGCGGTGAGGCCGCCGCGCCTGATGGTAGTGACGGTAGACATGCTACTTCCTCCAAAAGTAAACAATAGTGTCGAGGACTATTGTCCCACTCTTGGCGGCGGAACGGGACGGCAGGCGATTATTGAGTAGCCATAGCGGAAATGGGCGGCGAGCGCCTACTGGGTATCCACGTAAAGGTCAAACCCGCCCTGCGAGGTGGTGTCGACCGTATCGGGCGCCCGCGAGTTAAAGCTCGCGGGAACCATTCTTTTCGAGGCACGAAAACGCGTGCCGTCGGTGGCGACAGGTGGCTCATCGACCGTAAGTTCGTAGTCGCCGGGCTTGAGCTCGATACCGTCACCTTCGGAATTGACGTATTGGTGCTCGTCGATCGCTTGTCCCTTGAGCGTGCGGCCTACGATATGGATGAGCATCTGGCTGTCGCCGCGCGCGGTATCCCACGTCGCGCCGTCCTTGACCTCGACCGACACATGCACCGAGCGCGTACGGCTGAGCGATTGTTCGACGGAGATCTCGACCTTGGCGGCGTCTTGGCGCTGCTGCTCAACATGGCTCCAAACGCTGCCGATTGCCGAGCAGGCGATAACGCCGGCCATGAAGGCGATGAGGATGGGGCCGAGCGGAGAGCGCCGGCCCGCGCCTTCCTCGCGAGCCAGATCGGGGCGATGCGTGGGCGCAGGCGCCTGAGCGCCTTGCGCGGGCACGTCGAGAATGCTGAAGGATGCCGTGCTGTCGGGGTCGATAGTGTGACGCGGCTGCGGGGTCCTTGCCGGCGAGATGGACATGTCGGCCGGCTCACCCAGTGTGGCCGTGGCGTCGGCCTTTGCCTCGTCGGCCTCAGCCTGGGCCCAGGCCTGTTCAAAGGTTAGGGGTTCGGCCGAGTCGGAAGCGGCGTCCGTCTCGACGGCATCGTCGCCGCTCTCGTCCTCGTCGCTCGACACGTCATGCGGCGCGGGCTCGTCCCACTCCTCGTCCGGAACCTCGCCCTCGCTATACCACCATTCAAAGTTATCGATATCCATACGGGGCGCCCCTTAGGCCTCGCAAATAAACACTTGCTAGCCTTATACCCCCAGACGGCACGAGGGCTCGCACGGAATGCGAAAAGGACTGCTCCTTTGTCGCATCGAAACGGATCTGTTTACGTTTAGCCGCGGGTAATCTTATTTCTCAACAAGAAGTCGACTGCCCCCACGATTCTGATGCCATCGATGTCCGTTGGATGGTCGCCATCCCTGACAATCAGGATCTTCTCATACGAATCAGGAATTTTTCCTAGCGTGCTTAGCTTGAGCGGTCGCAGCTCGCGTTCCCTCGTCGCCTCGGCATCGATCCGTTCGGTAACCTGGATATATTTGCGGTCTGATCCCTCGCCGATTGCGACAAAGTCGATTTCCCCTGCGCGTAGATGGCCGCAAAACACTTCGTATCCTTCAAAGACAAGCTGGTTGTAGATGACGTTCTCGAGCATCCTTCCGCTATCGCTACCTCTATATCCGTCAAGATAGCTGCGAATTCCCGTATCAGCTATGTAATATTTACCGCCTGTCTTAAGAAGCTTCCGCCCCTTGATGTCATACCTTTTTACTTTGGTAAACAGGTACGTCTCTTCCAGAGCGTCAATATATGCCGACACCGTCGATGCGTTGGTCTTACCGCCCGCTGATTCGTTGAGCGTCCCTACGATTTTGTTGACCGAGGTTTGGTTGGAGATGTTGTCTGCCAGATACGCACAGAGCCGCTCGAGAACATCGCGCTTGGTGATAGCTCCGCGACCCCTACGCGTCACACGCGACAGGATATCGCGCGCGACGATCGTCTGGTAGAGGCTACGGATATAGTCGCGACACAGCTCACGTCTCGGCTCATCATGGGCCAGAAACGGCATGCCGCCATAGGTTATGTACTGCTCAAGCACGGTATTTGAATTAAGGCGATCGCCCGTCTTGGAAACAAGTTCGACCCTCTCACCAAGCCCTTCAGCGGCGACCGCATCAATCGAGCGAAAATCAAGATATTCGCCAAACGTGAGAGGCTGCATCTTGACCTCGACATATCGGCCCGAGATAAGCGTTGCGAGCTCGCTCGATAGCAAAAAGGCATTGGAGCCCGTGACATAGATATCGCACGGCAAATCCACTCGGAGCGAGTTGACCGCCTTTTCCCAACCTTCGACATTCTGGAGCTCGTCAAAGAACAGGTAGGGATGATCGATGCCGTCGATGCGCTCCCGAACCATACGATAAAACGTCAGATAATCCGTAATTCCCGCGTACTCTAGAGATTCCATCTTAAAGGTCAGCAAACGCTCGGCTGGCACCCCCTGTTGCGCCAGATAGTCCCTCATCATGTCCAATAACGTTGATTTGCCACAACGGCGTATGCCCGTCACGATTTTGATGAGGTCGGTATCCTGAAAAGCAATGAGTCGATCAAGATAACGGCTTCGGCGAACGATATCCATAGAGTCTCCCTAGCGCCCGACCAGACATGAAATCTTATAAACTTGCATTTTTTGCAAGTTTATAAGGCATGGAATGTGACAAACGGACTGCCCCTTTGTCACATCGCGAGGGCAGCGCGAATGGAGGGGGCCTCGAGGGCCTCGCGGAGCCAAGGGGCCAGCTGCTCGGGGTGACCCTGCAGGTAGCCGTCGAGCTCGGACGGGGCCACGCGGCGCACCTCCGAAATCTCCTCTTGGTTGATATGCAGCTCGCCCGGCTCAACATGGGCAAGGTAGACCTCACACCATTCGCACTCGCAGCGACCGTCGCCGTGGTCCTCGCGGTACACCACGTGTCCGAGGTGCTCGAGCTGATCGGGCTCGCGCGTAATGCCAAGCTCTTCGTTAATGCGGCGCGCCGTGGCGGCCGCGACGTCTTCCCCGGGAAGCGGATGGCCGGCGCAGCTATCGGCCAGCACCCCGCCCCACAGGCGCTTGAGCGGACTGCGGCGACAGAGCAGCAGGCGCGCGTCTTCGCCCCGGCCCTCTACCAGAAGCGTCAGAAATGCCTGATGCAGAATACCCTCGCCGGCATGGGCCTCGATGCGGCCGGGCTCGGGACGCGGAATGGCCTGTGCCGTGGCGCCCAGGTGCGCGAACTCCGGCGAGCAGGCGTACACCGCCATACCTCGCGGCGTCACCGTCAGCTGGGCCATGAGCGCAAACTTGCCCTCGCCCACTGCAATCTTTGTCGTGTGCACACCCATGGGGTCCCCTGTCGCCCGCGATGTACCTGAGACCATCTTCGCCTGTATTGCGACTATACAGGCAAGCGCAGCCTGCGACAAAGGGACTGCCTCTTTGTCACATTAGCTTGGCGCTGCTCATGTGCCTGTTCTCGGTGTCATGCTTCACGCACTTGCTTTTCTCGAAATTCCCTCTCGAAACTAGCCGACTACCCCATCTACACCGTGCAAAAAGAAATCCGCTTGGGCAGCATGGACCTCGACAGCCGATTGATGTTCTATTACGTTTTCGAATTGATATTTGAGCGCTACTTCAAACTGGCCAAGAAATAAAACTTGGCATGCGCCCGGCTTCGACTCTTTAGCAGCCTTCTATATGAAAGGTATCGCCCTATGCAACGCGTACTGTTTATCTGCCACGGCAACATCTGCCGCTCGACGATGGCCGAGTCGGTGTTTACCGAGCTCGTGCGCCGCGCTAGGCGCGAGGTGGAGTTTGTCATCGATTCCGCCGCGACCTCGACCGAGGAGCTTGGCAACCCGCCACACCACGGCACCGTTGCCAAGCTGCGCGAAGTCGGGATTCCCGTCGTCGCCCACCGCGCACGCCAGGTGCGTCGCGCGGAGTATGGCGACTGGGACCACATTGTCTATATGGACGACGAGAACGCGCGTGGCCTGCGTCGCATCTTTGGCGACGACCCCGACGGCAAGATTACGCGCTTGCTCGATTGGACCGAGCGGCCCGGCGACGTGGCCGATCCCTGGTACACCGGCAATTTCGATGCCACGTACCGCGATGTGCTCGCCGGCTGCACGGCCATGCTCGAGCAGCTGTAGGCAAGCGAGGTCGCGGGCCACGCCTTCGGCGCGAAACAAGCGCGGATAATCTTCCACATGAAAAATGAGCGTGGGTTTTCTCCCACTTTGAGCGTTCAAGTGCGCTCTAAACGGGAGAAAACCCACGCTCATGAATGTGACAAAGGGACTAGCCCTAGACCGGCTTGACCTCCAGCTTTATCCCCTCGGCGCAGGAGTCGCCCAAAACATCCGAAAGGGCCCAGGTCGCATATAGCGGCAAATAGAGAACTGCTCCGTTGCGCTCAACGTTGCCTCTCGAGAAAACAATCCCGAGCCTTACGCCATATTCAGCCGTATCAAGCACATGACCGAGCGCTGCGTGCGCGTGGTAATAGGAGCCCGATTTAACCTCGATCGGAACAGCCGTCCCATCCGGTCCATCGACCACAAAGTCCACTTCACCGCGCTTTTTTGTCTGATAGTAGTAAAGCTGGCGATTTTGGGCAGCCAGCTGCTGGGCCACCACGTTTTCGTAAATGCCGCCCAGATTGGGCTCCTTGCTATCAAGATACGCCGCTTGGGCGACTCCAACGGGGTAGCGCGCCATCAACATGCCCGTATCCGATTGATAGAGCTTGAACTGCGATGGCCGTGCCGTCTTGAGCAGGGGCGATTTTGGCTCGGTTACGATATCGGCTTTGAGAGCAACGCCGGCATCGACAAGCCATACAAAATCTCGCTGATACTTCTCGTAGTGAGCCTTGGGGTCAATGGAATTGAGCACGAAGCGCTTGTTTTCGCCCTCGAGCATAATAGGGAGCTGATCGTAGATGCTCTGCACCTGAAGGGCTCGCCCGCTTGCATACTTGGAGATATCCCGCCGGTACTGTTCATTGAGCTCTGACTGTAGCTGACGAACAGAGGCAAGGTCGCCCTGCGTGTCAAGGAAACGCTGCACGACCTCCGGCATTCCGCCGACAACGGTATAGGTCCTGAAGTTTGCCATCATCGCGTCATGAATGTAATCAGGAATGGGCCTCTCGCTGATACACGCGTCACGTATCGTTTGGCGAGCCCCCTCGCTCACCCCGATTGCCCAGCAAAACTCCTCAAAATCGAGCGGGAACATCCTAAGCTCGTGGACATACCCCACGGGATAGGACCTGACGCCCTTGAACTGAGTCCCGAGCATTGACCCCGAAAACGCCCAACGGCACCTCCCGTCCTCAACAAGGAACTTTGCCATCGTCATGATGTCGGGGGCCTCTTGGACCTCATCGATAAACACGAGCGTTTTGCCCGGCGCAATCGACTTTCCCGAAAGAAGCGTCACCCTGCTGATGAAATCATCGGCATCCCGCGCCTCGAGAAGAGCATCTTTTGCCTGGCGGTTTTCCATGAGGTTAAGCTCGATGTAGGTTGCATGGTTGGCTTTGCCAAATGCGCGAATCGAATAGCTTTTGCCAATCTGGCGAGAACCCGTAATGAACAAGGCCTTTTGCTCGGAAGACTTCAGCCAACGCTCCAGCTCTGCCGCTATTTTCCTGCGCAGCATAGGCTCCCCCTCAGTGTCATCAAATGAAATGCAAAGTTTTATACGCTTAATTATCGATGAAACGCAGAATTTTTAGAACCTAAAATCGGATGAAATGCAGAGATTTGAGATTATAAGCAAAAAGAAGGGGCACCACCGGCGAATGTGGCAAATGGACTGTCCCTTTGCCACATTGCGCTCAACTACTCGTCGACGATCTCGGCAAGCCAGACGTTCAGCGTATCGACCTCGGGGCAGCAGAACTTTGCCGTGCCGGGCTCGTTGCCGGGCACAGTTCCGCCATAGCGCAGAATGTCGATATAGGGAAAGCCAACGTGACAGGCCATGGCGCACATCTTGCCGCGATCGCGGTCGAAGTCGAAGACGTCGCCCGGCTTGTGACCATGGTGGCAGCGACACGTCCCCAACTGGTCCACGCAGCTCACTCGGATACGCGGACGCTTGCCCCGCGGCGCGCCGAGTGGCTTGTTCTCGCCCGCAGGCCTGATGCCGCCCTCGCCAGCATTACTCATGGTCAATCACATCCAGGCAGGCCTCGATGGGAAGACCGGCCGACTTGTCCTCTTGGTCGGCATTGCGCTCGATAAGCTCGGCCACCACACGCATGGCATCGGACGTCGCGCGCTGCAGACTCCAACCTGCCATAACGCGGCCGACGAGCACTGCCGAGAACGTATCGCCCGTGCCCGGGAAATAGACCGGAATGAGCTCAAAGGGAATCGTAAAGTACTCCCCCGCTACATGGTCGTAACCGATAACCGCGTTCGTGCCATTGACCACGGTGCTCGTAATGACCACCGACTTGGCACCCAGCTCGCGCACGGCGTCCACAAGGGCGCGGGCCTCTTCGGGCGTAATTTGCTCGGCAATAGGCCTATCGGCAAGCAGGCACGCCTCGGTATAGTTGGGCACCGCGTAGTCTGCGCACTCCAGCAGGTGCCGCATAAGGCCAATCGTGGACTCGGGCACGCCCGCATAGAGCTTGCCGTTGTCGCCCATGATGGGGTCGACGAACACCTTGGTGCCCTTTTGCGCACGGCGGTGGCAAAAGTCCGAGATGATGCGCGTCTCTTCCTCGGTCACGATAAAGCCGGTCGAGATGGCGTCGAACTCAAAGCCGAGTTCTTCCCAGATGGCAAGACTCTGACGCACGTACTCCGTGGTGTCGTGGATGTAGAACTTGGGATAGTTGAGCGTATCGGACACAAGTGCCGTCGGCAGATTGTGGATACGGTAACCCATGTGCGACAGCACCGGCAGCATGGCGGAAAGCGCGACCTTGCCGTAGCCGCACATATCGTTGATCAGCAATAGCTGAGTGTTCTTCATGAGTGTCCCCCTTGGATCGGGCGCGGCGCAACGGCGCCACAGTGCAACTAAGTGTAGCGCAGGGGACGTTGCGAGCGGAGTCGAGCGGCACGAAGGGCAAATTGTTGCGGAAAGGTTTCGGAAACGAGGGGCTAGCTTGCTTCATTGCGGCTCATTTGCCGCCACTTATTCAGTGCCATTTCAAAACTATGCCGGATTACGGGGCTGAACCTGAATGAGCCAACCACACCCCTTATTTTCAAATCATAGCGAACCTTCTACCTGCGGTTTTCTTTTTACCAATTTCGGCATGGTCGGCAATCCGTCATTCAGCCCCGTAATCCGGCATAGTTTTTAAGTTAGTCGTTGGGGACGTTCTTAAACGACTAGTCAAACAAGAACGTCCCCAACGACTATCCCAACAAGGGCAACGCCGATGTTTTGGCGAAGTCAGCGAAAACCCGCCAGAGTGAGCAAGGTGCCTTGAAACGAGGCGGCATTGACCTTCTGGTCATGCCGCCGAAGTTGAAAGGCAGATTGCCGCTCTGGCGGGTTTGCAGCGTCGAGCCGTTACGCGGTTTGGTAAAACCGCGTAACCACTAGTTTGGTACCTTGACTTTGATTTCTCACGCTCCTAAATTGGTTAGGCACAAAACAATTCCACTACCTAACTAAAGAAAGGAGCAGCACTAATTCATGTGCGATGAACCTCTTAGCCTTTGTTCGCACGAGCCCGGCGGCGACCCGTCACAGCCGGCGGATGTATCCGAAGCGGTTAGCTCGGAAGACAAGCTTGCCAAGCGCATCCTCAATAACCTGGGCTTTTGCGGCCATTACATGCATTTTCATGGCGGAGGCGTGTCCGGCAAGGCGCCCATCATCTGCCTACTGGCCAAGCAGCCCGGCGGCGAGATGTCGCAGCAGGAACTCGGCATGCACTTCGGCCTCAAGCCGGGGTCGCTTTCCGAGATCCTGTCCAAGCTCGAGCTCAACGGCCTCATTGAGCGCAGCCGTAACCCCAAAGATCGCCGGCAGCTCACCATTCGCCTAACCGAGATCGGCTGGGAGAAGGCCCGCATCGACCAAGCCTCGCGCATCCGCTTTAGGGAACAGGCCTTTAGCGCGCTCACCCACGACGAGCGTGAACAGCTCGCCGAGATGCTCGAGAAAATCCGCGTAACCTGGGAGGAACTGGATGATTAAAACCCTTATGGGCAGCATCCGCGATTACATGAAGGTCACGATCGCTACGCCGCTGCTGGTGCTTGGCGAGGTAATCTGCCAGATGATGATCCCGTTTATCACCGCCGACATGATCGACGCCATCAAGGACGGCACCGCCGTTACCGAGATGCTGCCCACCGCCGGCCTTCTCGTACTCATCGCGCTGACGTCACTCGCCTTTGGCGCCGCCGCGGGCATCACCTGCAGCCATGCCAGCTGCGGCTTTGCCAAGAACCTGCGTCGCGACCTGTTCTACAAGATCCAGACGTTCAGCTTCGCCAACATCGACGAGTTCTCGACCTCCTCGCTCGTCACGCGCCTCACCACCGACATCAACAACGTGCAGCAGGCCTTTATGATGCTCATCCGCATCGCCGTGCGCTCGCCGCTGGTGCTGGTCTTTGCCTTTACCATGGCATACGCCATGGGCGGCAGCGTCGCCATGGTCTACCTGGTCATCATTCCGCTGCTGGGCTTTGGCCTGTTCTTTATCATCTATAAGGTGCGCCCGATCTTTACCCGCGTGTTCCGCAAGTACGACGCGCTCAACGAATCGGTCGAGGAAAACGTCACCGGCATGCGCGTGGTCAAGAGCTACGTGCGTCAGGACTACGAGAAGGAGAAGTTCGCCACCGCCGCGCGCGACGTCCAGATGGACTTCACCCGCGCCGAGAAGTTGCTCGCCTTCAACAACCCCATGATGAACATCTGCGTCAACGGCGCGTTCGTCGTCATCATCTACCTGGGCTCCAAGCTCATCATCACGAGCCAGGGCACCCTGTTCGATGTGGGCCAGCTCTCCTCCATCTTTACCTACGGCTTCCAGATTCTGATGAGCCTAATGCAGCTGTCGATGATCTTTGTCATGGTGACCATGGCAGATGAGTCGGCGCACCGCATTACCGAGGTGCTGGCCGCCGAGCCCACGATCGCTAACCCGACCGAGCCCGTGCACGAGGTTGCCGACGGCTCCATCGACTTCGATCACGTGAGCTTTAAGTATTCCGAGCATGCCCGCCGCCAGGCGCTCGACGATATCGACCTGCATATTAAGAGCGGCGAGACCATCGGCATTATCGGTGGCACCGGCTCGGCCAAGTCGACGCTCGTGAACCTGATCGCCCGTCTGTACGATGTCACGGAGGGCACCGTGCGCGTCGGCGGCGTGGACGTGCGCGACTACGACCTGGACGCGCTGCGCCACCAGGTAGCCATGGTCCTGCAGAAAAACGTGCTGTTTAGCGGCACCATCGCCGAGAACCTGCGCTGGGGCGACCCGAACGCCACCGACGAGGAAGTCCGCGAGGCCGCACATCTGGCCTGCGCCGACGAGTTTGTCGACGGCTTCCCCAAGGGCTACGACACCTGGATCGAGCAGGGCGGCTCCAACGTTTCCGGCGGCCAGAAGCAGCGCCTGTGCATCGCGCGTGCCCTGCTGCGTCGCCCCAAGATCTTGATCCTGGACGACTCCACGAGCGCCGTCGACACCAAGACCGACGCCAAGATCCGCGAGGGCCTGGCGAGCTACCTGCCCAACACGACCAAGCTCATCATCGCCCAGCGCATCAGCTCCGTTCAGGACGCCGACCGCATCATCGTCATGGAGGGCGGCCGCATCAAGGACATCGGCAACCACGATGAGCTGCTCAAGACGAGCGAGATCTACCGCGAGACCTTTACCTCGCAAAATAAGATGAGTGCCGAAGGCGAGGACGCGGGCGAGACCGCCGCAGCCGACACCGAGGCATCCGCACCGCAAGCTCAGACTCAGGAAGGAGGCGAGGCACATGAGTAAGGCCGCTACCGCCGAGCGCGCGCGCAACCGCAAGGGCGGCACCATGACGCGCCTGATCAAGATGCTCTTTGGCTTCTACCCGGTGCTTTTGCCCCTCGTCGTCGCCGGCGTTGTGCTCTGCGCCATCATCAACTCCATCGGCGCGACGTTTCTCCAGAGCGCGCTGCAGGTCATTAGCGAATCGTGGCAGTCGGGCGACTGGACGGCCGCGCAGCCCAAGATTCTGAAGCTCGTGACCACCCTCGGCTGCATCTACGCCGTGGGCGTCGCCTCCTCGCTCTTCTGGAACCGCGCCATGGCCGTCATCACGCAGGGCTCGCTCGAGAAGCTGCGCGAAAAGATGTTCAACCGCATGCAGGACCTGCCGATTCGCTACTTCGACACGCACCAGCGCGGCGACATCATGAGCCACTACACCAACGACATCGACACGCTGCGTCAGATGATCAGCCAATCGCTGCCCAACCTGCTCATGACGATCATCGTCATCGTCACCGTGTTCTTCATCATGCTGTATTACAGCGTGTGGATGTGCCTGGTCATCATTGCCGGCGTCGCCTTTATGACCTTTATGACCAAGCTGCTCGGCTCCAACTCCGCGCGCTTCTTTATCGCGCAGCAGACCGAGCTCGGCGTGGTCGAGGGCCATATCGAGGAAGTCATGAACGGCCAGAAAGTCGTCAAGGCGTTCTGTCACGAGTCCGCTGTCGAGGCCGATTTTGACGAGCGCAACGAGAAGCTCTTCGAGGTCTCGCAGAAGGCCAACATGTACGCCAACATCCTCATGCCGATCCTCGGGAACCTGGGCGACTTGCTCTACGTGCTGGTCGCGCTGACCGGCGGCATCTTCCTGGAGCTGGGCGTGCCCAACCTGAGCCTCTCGGGCATGGCGCTCTCCATCGCCGTCGTAGTGCCGTTCCTCAACATGACCAAGCAGTTCTGCGGACAGATCGGTCAGATCTCGCAGCAGATCAACGCCGTGGTCATGGGTCTCGCCGGCGCCGACCGCATCTTTGAGCTCATCGACGAGAAGCCCGAGACCGACGAAGGCTACGTGACGCTCGTCAACGCGCAGGTGAACCCCGAGACCTGGCAGCTCGAGGAGGCCGACCACCACACCGGCATGTGGGCATGGAAACACCCGCACCGTGCAACCGGCGAGATCGAGTACGTGCCGCTGCGCGGCGACCTGGTCATGGACAACGTCGACTTTGGCTACACGCCCGACCACGAGGTGCTGCACGGCGTGTCCGTGTTTGCCAAGCCGGGCCAGAAGGTCGCATTTGTCGGCGCCACCGGTGCCGGCAAGACGACCATCACCAACCTCATCAACCGCTTCTATGACATCGCCGACGGCAAGATCCGCTACGACGGCATCAACGTCAACAAGATCCACAAGGCAGATCTGCGCCGCTCGCTGGGCGTGGTGCTGCAGGACGTGAACCTGTTCACCGGCACTGTGATGGACAACATCCGCTACGGCAACCTGGACGCCACCGACGAGGAGTGCATCGCGGCGGCCAAGCTCGCGGGCGCCGACGACTTTATCACCCGCCTGCCCGACGGTTACGACACCATGCTCACCGGCAACGGCGCGCAGCTGTCGCAGGGCCAGCGACAGCTGATTTCGATCGCACGCGCTGCCGTCGCCGATCCGCCGGCAATGATTCTGGACGAGGCCACGTCGAGCATCGATACCCGCACCGAGGCCATCGTGCAAGCGGGCATGGATAAGCTCATGGAGGGCCGCACGACGTTTGTCATCGCGCACCGCCTGTCCACCGTGCGCAACGCCGACGCAATCATCTGCCTGGATCACGGCCGCATCATCGAGCGTGGCAACCACGACGAGCTGATCGCCAAGCGCGGATATTACTACCAGCTCTATACCGGAGCGTTTGAGCTGGAGTAGCTCAAAACATCCCCTACGCTCCCAACGGAGCTCCCCGAGGGAGACGGGGTGTTTACTCCGTGCTCAAACATTCTCGCTTCGCTGCGAAACTGCGCGCGGAGCAAACACCCCCGTCTCCCTCGGGGAGCGCCTGCGCACACGGTCTTTTCTCGCAGCCTGAAAAAAAGTGGTGAGGCCCTGGCCGTTTGGCCAGGGCCTCGTTTTGTAAGGATGATTTGGGAGGTGGTGGAGGAACAGTCTTTTTGGGACGGGGCTAAATTAGCTGGTTCTCCATCCCAATATCGATGAATCAACAAATCGCAACTGAGCCCTAATCCAAAAACAGCTAATTTAGCCCCGTCCCAAAAAGACTGGTCAAGCTAACGGAACGCCGTAGCTAAAAAAGCCCCGTCCCAAAAAGACTGCTTTGGCAGAACGTCGGGTGGTATCCTTGGTAGCCCTGTGCTGCAAACGCACCTTAAACGCAAGGAGTTCCATGGATCTTATCGCCCAGCTCGCCCGCGAGCTCAACCTTAAGGCCGCCAACATCGCGGCAGCCGTCAAGCTCATCGACGAGGGCAACACCATCCCCTTTATTTCGCGCTACCGCAAGGAAGCCACGGGCGGCATGGACGACGTCGCCCTGCGCGCACTCGACGAGCGCCTGTCCTACCTGCGCAATCTTGAGCAGCGTAAAGAGGACGTCATCCTGCTCATCGACGCCCAGGGCAAACTCACGCCCGAACTCGAGCAGCAGATTCGCGAGGCCACGCAGCTCCAGCGTGTCGAGGACCTCTACAAGCCCTACCGCAAAAAGCGCATGACTCGCGCGCAGAAGGCCCGCGAGGCAGGCCTTGAACCGCTCGCCAACATGATCATCATGCAGGCCTCGGCCAAGGGCAGCGCACTCGACGCCGCCGCGGCATACGTCAACGAGGAGGCCGGCTTCGACACGCCCGAAAAGGCGCTTGCCGGCGCGGCAGACATCGTGGCCGAGACGGTGGCCGAGGACCCCGAGAACGTCGCCGACCTGCGCGCCTTTACGCAGAACACCGCCGACATCGTCGTCGAGGCCACCGACCCCACCGAGAAGACTCCCTACGAGCCGTACTACAGCTATGACGAGCCGCTGCGCCGTATTCCCAACCACCGCGTGCTGGCTATCGACCGCGGTGAGCGCGAGGGCAAGCTCCGCGTGCGCGTGAACGTCGACGGCACTGCCGCCACGGCGCGCCTCGGCAGCCGTTGGCCCCGACGCCAGGGCGTGTTTGCGCCCGTCTTTGATGCCGCCATCGCCGACGGTTACAAGCGCCTCATGGCCCCCTCGCTGGAGCGCGAGGCCCGCGCCAAGCTCACCGCCCGCGCGCAGACCGAGGCCATCAACGTCTTTGCCAAGAATCTCGAGGGCCTGCTCTCGGCACGCCCCGTGCGCGGTGCCCGTGTGCTCGCACTCGATCCGGGCTACCGTACCGGCTGCAAGGTCGCCGTCATGGACGAGACCGGCAAGCTACTCGACCACGGCGTGGTCTACCCCACTAAGCCGCGCCACGACGTCGCCGGCACCAAGCGTGAGCTCGCCCGCCTCGTCAAGAAGGACGGCGTCAACACCATCGTCATCGGCAACGGCACCGCCAGCCGCGAGACCGAGGAAGTCGTCTCGGAGTTCATCGCCGAGCAGGCGCCTGGACTGCGATACACCATCGTCAACGAGGCCGGCGCATCGGTGTACTCCGCCTCCGAGCTCGCCAGCCAGGAATATCCCGACCTGGACGTCACCGTGCGTGGCGCCATGAGCCTGGGCCGCCGCCTGCAAGACCCGTTGGCGGAGCTCGTCAAGATTCCGCCTCAGTCCATCGGCGTTGGCCAGTACCAGCACGACCTTGACCAGGCCGAGCTTTCGCGCACCCTGGGACATGTGGTGGAGGACGTCGTCAACCGCGTGGGCGTCGACGTAAACACCGCAAGTGCGAGCCTGCTGGGATACGTATCGGGCATCACGCCGAGCGTAGCCAAAAACATCGTGGCCTACCGCGAGGAGAACGGCGCCTTTACCGATCGCCGCCAGCTTAAGAAGGTCCCCAAGCTGGGGCCCAAGGCATATCTCAACGCCGCGGGCTTCCTGCGCATCAGCGGCGGTAAGAACCCACTCGATGCGACGAGCGTCCACCCCGAAAGCTACGAGGTGGCCACGGCCGTCCTGGAGCGTGCAGGTGTGGCGGCAAGCGAGCTCAGCCGCGGCGGCGTGCCCGATATCGAGAGACGCATCGGCAGCATTTCGGCGCTGGCAAGCGACCTGGACTGCGGCACCCTCACGCTCATCGACATCGTCAACGAGCTCAAGAAGCCTGGCCGGGACCCGCGCGACGACGCGCCCGAGGTGGTCTTTAGCCGCTCAGCACTTTCCATCGACGACCTGGAACCCGGCATGGAGCTCAAGGGCACGGTGCGCAACGTCGTGGACTTTGGCGCCTTCGTCGACGTGGGTGTGCACCAGGACGGCCTCGTGCATATCTCCAAGCTGGCCAACCGCTTTGTCAAGCACCCCAGCGACGTGGTGCGCGTCGGCGACACGGTCAAGGTGTGGGTCGAAAAGGTCGATCGCGACCGCAAGAAGATCTCGCTTACCATGGTGCAGGGCAAATAGCCGCCAAAGCGGACGTCCCCCTCTTCGCGGCGTGCAAAATTGCGAGTATTCAGCATCTCCCGATAGCCCCGCGGCGCTTCAGAGGGCCATAAAAGCAAAAACGGCCCCCGTTTTGGCGTTTTAGGGCCAAAACGGGGGCCGTTCCGCGCTTCAACCAGCTGGTAAAAGTCTTTACCATGCTGAAAACTCGCGATTTTGCACGTCGCTGCAGGGGGTACCCTTGCTTAGGGCAGAATATGGAAACCCAAAGCGGCGATATCCTTGGCAAAACCGCGCACGGTATCGAGCGAGACCTCGTACGGGTCACGGCCGATGTTCTTGCGCTTGGCCAGGATGCTGTTGGACACCGTGATGATCTGGCAACCGCAGGCCTCGGCCTGGTAAATGTTGATGAGCTCGCGCGTGGACGCCCACAGGACCTCACAGTTGGGCTTGGCAGCGGCCTTCTTGACTGACTCCGTCATAAACGGAATGGGATCGACGCCGGTGTCGGCGATGCGACCGGCAAAGAGCGAAATGATAGACGGCGTCTCGGCGTCAACGGCCTCGACCATCTCATCGACCTGCTTAGGCGTAAAGATGGTAGTGACGTTGACCTTGATGCCATCGGCCGAAAGCTTGCGCACCAGCTCGGCGGTGGACTCGCCCTTGGTGGTCACGCATGGAATCTTGACGTAGACGTTATCTGCCCAGGTAGCAATCTCGCGCGCCTCGACCTCCATGGTCTCGACGTCGTCGGCAAAGACCTCAAACGAGACGGACACATCGGTGATGTGGGCCAGAACCTCCTTGGCAAACGCGCGGTAATCCGTCACGCCACCCTTCTTCATAAGGGACGGGTTGGTCGTGAAACCCTGAACGTTGCCGTTCTCGTACATGTCGAGCATGCCCTCGAGGTTTGCACCGTCAGCGAACACCTTGATTGCCATCTGCCTGATTCCTTTCGTTTGCATACGGCCGATAAACTGCTAAACACTTTACCTACGTTTATCAAGGCGTGAACTGCGGTTTTTTTATCTTCTCGGCGAACGATTTTGCGGTTTTATCATTTTTATATCGACGCCCCAGCGGCAAAACGTTTTTGCTAATCATCGCGGTTGCTTCCGTTCGCGGCGCTGAAACAGCGCTTCACCGGCGCGTTTTCACAACCGCTCCAAAACAAAAAGCGGCGACGCCTCATTTGAGACGTCACCGCTTCCGTGTAGGAGCCGGTTATCGGAGCTCCGCCCGATTAGGGCTTAACGTATGCCTGGATTACTCTTCCTCAACGTGGTTGATCACAGCACCCTTGGTGTGGATGAAGTTGGGGACGAAGGCGACGACCAAAAGGACAGCGAGAATCGCGTAGACACCGGTGGTACCGAAGGCCTCGGCAGCGCGGCCGAGCGTAATACCAATGACGGAGAAGTCGAAGTCGCCGAACGTAGTGTTCTTGAAGCCAAAGACGTCAAGAACGGGCAGGAGCAGGGCCGGGGCAAAGGTGATGAGCAGGCCGTTGACGAAAGCGCCAAGAGCTGCGCCCTTGCGACCGCCGGTAGCATTGCCGTAGATACCGGCGGTAGCACCGCAGAAGAAGTGGGGAACCATGCCCGGGATGATGAAGATGCCCAGGGTAGCGCCCACGATGAACATACCGACAACGCCACCGATAAAGGAAGCGACAAAGCCGAGGATGACGGCGGTGGGAGCATAGGGGAAGAAGACAGCGCAGTCGACGGCGGGGATGGCACCGGGGATCAGCTTGTTGGAGATGCCCTGGAAAGCCGGGACCAGGTCGGCGAGAATCATGCGAACGCCGTTGTAGACGATAGTGACACCGACGGCGAAGGACAGGGCACAAGTCAGGGCATAGACGATCACATTGTCGCCGCCAGCGGTCTTGGTAACGACCGCAGGATCTGCGATGTAAGCGGCAAAAGCGGTAACCAGGTAGAAGAAAGCCATGGTAAGAGCCGTGGAGATGGTGGTGTCGCGCAGGAAGGCAAACTTCTCGGGAACCTCGATCTTCTCGGTGCTGTTCTCCTCGGCGTCCTTAGCAAAAAGCGTACCGACTGCAGCGGAGATGTAATAGGCGAGTGAACCGAAGTGGCCCATGGCGATTTCATCGCCATCGGTAACCTTCTCGGTGAAACGCTGACCAACGGCGGGAAGCATAGCACTCACGAGGCCCAGGAACATGCCGCCCACGATGACAAGCTGGACATCCTGGAAGCCAGATGCCTGCAGAACGGCAGACAGCAGGCAAGCCATAAACATGCTGTGATGGCCCGTCAGGAAGATGTACTTAAACTTGGTAAAGCGGGCAATGATAATGTTTACGACGTAGCCGAGAATCAGGATCATCATGGTCTGAACGCCAAGGACGCTCTGAGCCATCGAAACGACGACCTCGTTGTTAGGCACGACGCCGGTGATGTGGAAACCGGTCTCGATGAAGGTCCCCAGCGGAGCAAGGTTCTCCTGAACAACAGCGGCGCCAGCAGACAGCATGATGTAACCAAGAATGGGCTTCAGGGTTCCCGTCATCACCTTGTGGGCAGGGCGCTTGAGCGCAACAAGGCCCACAAAGGCAAACAGACCCATGATCCACGCTGGCTTGGTCAGAATCGATTGGATAAACTCAAGTATGGGAAGGATGGCTTGCATCTGCGCTTCCTTTCTCTCTAACGTGGGCGCGGTTCCCTCTTCCACAGGGAACCGCCCTTTTTTATGCCGCTTTAGGCGTTAGCAGCGGCCGCCTTAATTGCCTCAAGGGCGTCTTCGCGGATCTTCTTCTTGTTCACATAGCTGCGAACGATCACAACGTTGCCGTGGAGCTCGGGGGCGAGCTCCTTAACGGTGATGAACAGATCCGGATTTGCGGAAGAAGCACCGTTCAGGTCCATAGACTCAACGTCGGCCTTGATGCCCTCCTCCTCGCAAAGCTCCTCGACTTTGCCAGCGAGCATCAGGCTAGACCCGATGCCGTTTCCGCATACGGTGATGATATGCATGGCAACCTTCCTCTCCTACACGTGACGGTTTTCCGTCTATCCAAAAGCGGCGACGCATCGCCGTGCCATTAAGGCCTAAAAAAATGAACGCATGGTCTCCAAAACCTGCTCGGGCGTATCGCATGCGCTGAGCTTGGCAACGCAGTCCTCGTCCTCGAACATCTGCGAAAGCTCCGCCAAGCAGCCAAGATGAGCCTTGGGGTCGGGTGCGCAAATACCCACGAGCACGTGAACCGGATCGAAATCCTCATGTCCAAATGCAACGGCAGGGTCAAGCGTGACAATGCAGATGCCGGCCTCGCTCACATTGCCATCGGCCTGAGCGTGAGGCATGGCAATGCCCTCTTCCAAGACCATATAGGGACCGAATTTGTGAACCGACGAAATCATGGCGTCAACATAGCTCTGGTCGCATTTGCCGGCGTCAACGAGCAGCTTACCGCATGCCTTGATCGCTTCCTCCCAATCGGAGGCCTCGACGTGGCAGGCAACAAGCTCGGGCTTAAGAAGATCGGTCAGCATGCTCGCCCCCTACTCCTCGGGCAGGATATGGAAACCAAGTGCCTGAATGTCGCGGGCGAAGCCCTTGACCGTATCAAGCGAGTACTCGAGTAAATCTTTTCCGAAATTCTTGCGCTTGGCAAGAAGGGCATTGGGAACCGTAATGATCTGGCAGCCAACGGACTCCGCCTGGAAGATATTGAGGACCTCGCGCGTAGACGCCCAAAGAACCTCGGCAGCAGGCTTGACGGCAGCCTTCTTTACGGACTCCGCCATGAGGGGCAGCGGATCGACGCCGGTATCGGCAATGCGACCGGCAAAGATGGACAGAATAGAGGGGGTCTCGGCAGAGACGGCATCGACAAACTCGTCGACCTGCTCGGGCGTGAAGATGGTAGTGACATTCACCTTGATACCGTCGGCAGAAAGGCGCTTGACCAGCGCGGCAGTGGACTCGCCCTTGGTGTTGAGTGCCGGGATCTTAACGTAGACGTTGTCTGCCCAGGTTGCAATCTCGCGGGCCTCGGCTTCCATACCCGCCTCGTCGTCGGCAAATACCTCAAAAGAGACCGACACATCGGTGATGTGCTCAAGAACCGTCTTGGCAAAAGCGCGGTAGTCAGTCACGCCACCGGCCTTCATAAGGGAAGGATTGGTCGTGAAACCCTGAACGTTACCATTGTCATGCATGTCAAGCATGCCTTCGAGGTTAGCGCCGTCGGCAAACACCTTGATCGCCATGTTCGGTCCTTTCTCATCTAGCACTATTGCTATCGAAAGCCTTCTTCTTTGTTTCAAAAGCTTTTCGGTTTTCTTTTATAAACCATTTCAAAAGCTATCGAAAGCTCAATTGTCATCTTTCCGTGAACGGTCGAATATCGGGTGTGAACGTACTTCTTTTGGGCGGCACCTTCAGAACAAGACCCTCTACACGCTATTTAAGTGTAAACTATCTGCTACGCATGCATTTGGGACATGCCATTCCGTTCATTTGATTCATTCGATTTTGCCTTGTCCTTTTCATATCGATACGTTATATTTCGATTACGAAAGGCGTATCTTTTGCCTTTCGTTCAAAAGGAGCGGCATATGGCATCTACTTCAGACCTTTCACCGGCCGAGCGTCAGCGATTTATTATGAACTGGCTGGCCGAAAAGCCAAATATCTCGGTATCCGACATCGTTCGCCGTTTTTCGGTTTCGGAAGTCACCGCACGACACGACCTCGTCTCGCTGGAATCCGAAGGCAAGCTGCGTCGCGTACGCGGCGGAGCGGTATCGCTTTCTCGCTCCAACGCAATCTCGTATCCCGAGGAGCGTATCAATGTCCAAGTCGAGGCCAAAGAGGCCATCGCCGCAACCGCGGCAACTCTTGTTGATGATGGCGATGTTCTGGTAATTGATATCGGCACCACAGGCTTTTACTTCGCTAAGGCCCTCATGGACAAGCGTGAGATCACCATTATCACCGGCGATCTTGCAATCGCGAACTATGCCAGCTTTAATCTCCCCAATGCTTCGGTAGTGCTGCTGGGCGGCTCCGTGCGCAAGGGCCACCTCTATCTCGCGGGCGCACTAACGCTCGACTGCATGAGCAAACTCCATGCCGACAAGGCGTTTGTCAGTGCCGACGGATTCCACCCCGACCACGGTTTTACCGTCGAGCACGACTTCTCAGCCATGATCAAGCATATGTACCTGACCAACTCAAACCAGAGTTACATGATGGTTGACCAGGGAAAGTTCAACAAGACCAGTTTTTATCAGTCCGCGCAGATCGATGACCTCGATGGCATCATCGTTGATGGAGACGACGAGGGTATCATGACGGCGGCGATCGAGAGCAGTCGCAGCCATCCCAAGCTCTATATTGCAAAATAGCTCAAATGGCCGGGTCGCCCCCCTGCGGGCGACCCGGCCATTTATTCAATCAACCCAAAATGCCGCATCGCTGTGACGGTGCCGTCGTGTGCGACATCGTCGGTCACGTAGTCGGCGACCGCCTTGACCTCGGGCATGGCGTTGCCCATGGCGACAGCCGTCTCGACCGAAGCGAGCATGCCCAGGTCGTTGCCCGAATCGCCAAAGCCAAAGGTGCGCGCATTTCCCTCGCGGCCCAGATACGTCAGCGCTCGCGCCACGCCCACGCCCTTGTTGATGCCCTTGGGGCTCAGCTCGCGATTCTGGCCACCGGTGTTGCAGGCCTCAAAATAGCGCTCGATAAAGCCGTCATCGTTGGCTACGCGAGCCAAACTGGGCACATTGAGGCATACCTTGCCCACGCGCAGACGGCCGTCGACGCGCATTTCCTCGGTGCTGTGCACCACAGAAGTGCCGATCAGAGACGACTGCTCAACACCCGCGGGTTCCAGGGCAAAAGTAGCAACGTTGGTCTCGAAAAAGGCCTCAATCCCTGCCGCGGCCATACGGCGTGCAAGCTCCTCGACAACGTCCTCGTCAAAGCAGTCCTCGTGTACCACGCGTCCCTCGACCTCGAGCGTGGCGCCTGCCATGGCCACGACGCCCGCGGGGTCGAGCGCACGCAGGCTATCGGCGATAAGCCACAGGGGGCGACCCGTGCAGATAAATGCCTCGTGCCCTGCATCGCGCAGTGCACGGAACGCCTCAACCACCGTCTGCGAGGGGCGAGCCGCCGAAAAGTCCTTATCGGTCATATCGTCGGGATCGAACGACGTCAGCGTGCCGTCCACGTCAAAAAAGAGCACGGCGGAATCGGAGCACGCATCAATCATATGGGTTCCTTTCGAGGATAAGGGCAAACGAAGCATCCATCATATAATGGAGCGACGCAACCAGAGAGGTCACCCATGGAATTTTACGCAAGCTGCCCCGAGGGCTTTGAGTCCGCACTCGCCGATGAGCTTAAACGCCTCGGGCTTTCGCATGTCCGCCGGCTGAAGGGCCGCGCTACGTTTGAGGGCGAGCTCGAAGAAGGCTACCGCGCCTGTCTGTGGTCGCGCCTGGCGAGCCGCGTGTTCGTGGTTCTTGGGCGCTTTGAGGCGCAGGATGCCGATGAACTGTACGATAGCGCTTACGACATCGCCTGGGAGAACATCATCCGTCCCGGCGCCACCATCGCCATCACCGCCCGCGGCGTGACCGAGCAGCTGCGCAACACACGCTTCTCTGCCTTGCGCGCCAAGGACGCATTGTGCGACCGCCTGGCCGAAACCACGGGCCGTCGCGCCGATGTCGATGCCGCCGATCCCGATGTTCACCTGCTGCTTTCGCTGCGTCAGCGCCGCGCGAGCATCAGCCTGGACCTTTCGGGCGACCCGCTGTTCAAGCGCCTGCCGCCCGCAGCGACCCGCGCCGGCGAGGGCGCGCACGTGCTGCGCCCCGACTACGCCGCCCTGGTGCTGGCGCAGGTCGGTTGGACCGCGCTATGCGAGCGCGAGTTGACGGCCGACGATTACGAGAACGAAGCCCTGCCCACGCTGATCGACGCCTCGTGCGCCGGCGGCGGTCTGCTGCTGGAAGCCGTGAACATTCTGACCGACCGCGCCCCGGGCGCTGCACGCGAGCGCTGGGGCTTTGAGGGCTGGCAGCCGCACGACGCCGCCCTGTGGGAGCAGCTGCTTGCCGAGGCACGCGAGCGCGAGGCGGCGGCGCGCGAGCGCCAGGCGCGCATCGTCGCCGTGGACATTGACCCCGCTGCCCGCAAGACTGCCGAGCGCATGGTCAAGTGCGCCGGCTACAAGCGTTTTGTCGACTTTTGCGCTGCCAAGCCAGCCACCGTGCTGGACCATGCAGGCGCTGTTGCCGGTGCCGCCGTGGTCGCAGACACCACCGAGACCCCGCTTTCGCTCATGCACGACGCCATGACGCTGGTCGGCGAGCTGCGCCGCGCGCCCGAGCTTGCCGCGGCGCCGGTCGCTGCGCTCACCCGCGATGGATTGCTGGCCCGCTCGCTCCACGCCGAGCCCGAGCGCTCGATCGCCGTCATGCCCAACAACGAGGAGGCGACCGTCGAAGTCTGGCCGTCGCTCGACCACGCCGCCGCAGCGTTTGAGGCTGCGACCGGCGCAGATGCCGAGGCCGAGGTTGCGGATACCAACGAAGTCAACGACAAAGCCGCCAGCACCCCCATGCCCGAACCTGCCGCCACGCTCGACCTGGGCGACGGCAAGCCGCTGCCCGTGCTCATCCCCGAGTCCGAGCAGTTCGCCAACCGCTTGCGCAAGAACGCCCGTCTGCGCCGCAAGTGGGCAAAGCGCGAGGGCGTGAGCTGCTACCGCGTCTACGATGCCGACCTACCCGATTACTCCGCCGCCATCGATCTATACGAGGGCTGCCCGCAGACGCCGGGCCGCTGGCTCGTCATCGCCGAATACGCCGCGCCCAAGACCATCGATCCCGCGCTTGCCCAGGCCCGCATGCTCGACATTCTGGCCATCGCGCCGCGCATCCTAGATGTTCCCGCCGAGCACGTGCACGCCAAGGCCCGCATGCGTTCGCGCGGCGGCTCGCAGTACGGCAAGCAGGGCGCCGGCAAGGGCGGCTCGGGCGAGCGCGCCAATATCGCACGCCGTCGTCTGCCGCTCATCGAGGAGGGCGGCCTTACCTTTGCCGTCAACTTTGACGACTACCTGGACGTCGGCATCTTCTTGGATCACCGCGTCACCCGCAACCTGGTGCGCGAGCACGCCAAGCAGGCGCGGCGCTTTCTCAACCTGTTCGCCTATACCGGCACCGCTACCTGCTATGCGGCAGACGGCGGCGTCGAGGAAACTGTGACGGTCGACCTCTCCAACACCTACCTGGACTGGGCCGAGCGCAATATGCGCCAGAACGGCTTTGTTGGTCCGCAGCATCATTTTGTGCGCGACGACGTGCTTGCCTGGATTCGCGTCCAGCGCCAGACGCGCAACCGCTGGGACCTGATTTTTGTCGATCCGCCCACGTTTTCGAACTCATCAAAGATGGGCCGCCGCACCTGGGACGTCCAGCGCGACCATGTTGAGCTTTTGGCCGGCGTATCGCGCCTGCTCGCACAGGGCGGCCACGCCATCTTTAGCTGCAACCTGCGCGGCTTCCGCCCCGAGACGCGCAAGCTCGCGTGCGCGGGCGTCGTGCTAGAGGACATTACGGCGCAGACCATCCCCGAGGACTTTGCGCGCAACCAGAAGGTGCACCATTGCTATATCGTGCGCCGCCTGCCCATCGAGGACGCCATGGCCGAAGTCGGCTTTAGCGCCGAGGAGATTGCAGAGCGAACCGAAGAGCTGCGCAACCCCGAGGCTCGCAAGCCCCGCGCAACGGCGCCCGCGCACGCGCAGGCCGGAGACCGAGGGTCGCGCGGCAACGGCAAGCCTGCCTGCGCCGGCAAGCCCAAAAAGAAGAAGTTCTACGCCAGCAAGCCCAAGGGCAGATAAACCAAGTTGCGGTGGAATACGGACTGTTTTGCCTGGAATTAGGCAAATTTAGACCGTATTTCACCGCAACTCATATTGGGATGGTGGTTGGCGATCTAGCCTTGGGTGACCAGGCGATAGCCGATACCCACGTGCGTCTGGATATAGCGCGGATGCGCCGGATCGGACTCGATCTTCTTACGCAACGTGCCCATAAAGACACGAAGGCTCGCCAGGTCGCTCTTAGTTGCCGTGCCCCAAATCTCGTGCAGGATAAACTGGTGCGTCAGCACCTTGTCGGCGTTGTGCGCCAGCAGGCACAAGAGCTTGTACTCGATCGGCGTCAGATGCAGCTCCTCGCCATCCATCGTGGCGATGCCGGCATCAAAATCGATATGCAGCTCACCGGTATCGAACGAGCCCTCGGAGGCAACGCCACCCGTTTGCGCATACGAAAGGCGCCTGAGCGTCGTGCGAATGCGCGCGAGCAGCTCCTCGACCGAAAACGGCTTGGTCAGGTAGTCGTCGGCACCGGCATCGAGTGCGCGAATCTTGTCCGCATCCTCGCTGCGCGCCGAGACCACAATGATCGGCATGCCCGACCATGCGCGCACCGACTCCACCACCTTGACGCCGTCCATATCGGGCAGGCCCAGATCGAGCAGCACAATACTCGGTGCCTGCGATGAGGCGGCGGCGATGGCGGCATGGGCGGTCTCCACGGCCATATGGCGCAAGCCGTGCGCCTCGAGCGCGGCAACGATAAGGTTGCGGACGGCGGGGTCGTCCTCAACGACCAAGATGAGCGGTTTCATGGCAGAGTTCGACACAGCGTTACTCCTTATCAAACGAAACGTCGGCGGCGGGAAGCCCAATCGTAAAGACCGAGCCGTGCGGGTCCGCCGCGGCAACCTCTATGCTACCGCCATGCGCCAACATAATGGATCGGCAGAGCGAAAGTCCCAAGCCCACGCTGCGATGGCTATCAGCCAAGCCATGGTTGACAGTGTAGAACGATTCAAAGATCCGGCCCTGCTCCTCGGGCGCAATACCGGGACCGTCATCGGCGACGGAACATGCCACCTGTCCATCGTTCGCCATAATCGAGATCACGATATGCGAGCCCGACGGCGTATAGGCAATAGCGTTGTTCACCAGGTTCACCACCAGCTGCACCATCAGGCGCGCATCGACGTTGACGAGCGCCGGCTCGTCGCACGGCACCACCTTAAGATCGTGCTCGCGTACGGCCGGATTCACGTGGCGCAGCGCCTCCTCGACGATATCGTCCATGAGCTCGAGCGTGGTCGACAGATGCATGCCGCCGCCCTCGAGCTTTGTGATGGCGAGCAAATTCTCGACGGTGGCGTTGAGCCATTGCGCATCCGAACGAATGGAAAGGAGCATGCTGCGGCGCGTCTGGCTATCGAGCACGGCCGTGCCGGTCGAACCCTGGTCGAGTAGCACGTCGGCATTGCCCGAAATGCTGGTAAGCGGCGTGCGCAGATCGTGCGAGATGGAGCGCAGCAGATTGGCGCGCAGCTGTTCGTTTTTGGCGAGCACCGCCGCCTCCTCGCGGGCCTCCATGGCGCGGGCGCGATCGAGTGCCAGCTCGCCTTCGCTCACGATGGCGTCGGCAAGTGTCCGTTCCTCGTGCGTCAGCACGTCGGGCTCGGCAACGATAGCCAGCACGCCCACCACCGAGGCGGGGTCGCCCGAGCGCACGAAGCTGTCGCCTGCGCAAACCGTCAGGTAGACGCCATAAAACGCCGAGCCGCCATAGGTGGCATCGAGCGGCGTTCCCACATAGGCGGATGCCGAGAGCCGCGGCGGCATCTGGGGCGTCAGCTGGTGCACCGGCGAGGCGTCACCCACGGCCGTGTACGTCGCACGCGGCAGCAAGTCATCATCGTCGGCGTCGGCGCTGTACCACACGACCGGACAGCCCGAAAGACGCGCCAGCTGCGTTGCCATGGCATGCACAATCTGCTGCTGATCGGAACACCGCTGCAGCATGCGGTTGGTCTCGAGCACCATATGCGTGCGACGGTCGCTGGCGGCAGCCTGTGCCAAGGCGCGGCGCAGGGCCAACGCAATCGAGCTCGACACAAGCGAGACCACAAACATGATGAAGAACATGCCGGGATAGACGCGGTCGATAAACGATAGCGAGCAGCGCGGGTCGACAAACAAGAAGTTGTAGAGCGCTACGGCGGCAGCCGAGCTCAGCAAACAATACAGGCGGCTCCAGGTAAAGAATGCGCACAGCTGCACGGCGAACACATAGACGATCATGATGCTCGGCGCGAGACCAGGATGGTCGAGCAGCGCACCCACAATCGTCGCCGCGACCAGCAGCCCCGCCGATACGCAGGCGTCATACAGAGGGCTGCGACGTGTCAGCGTTGTGCGCCGCCACCAAAAGCTATCGGCAATATCGCCGTCCGCACGGACGTCCATCGGCACCCCGCCCCTCTCTTAAAAACAAAAACCACCACAGAGGGGACAGCACCTTTGTGGTGGTTTCCCTTGTGGTGGTTCCAAGTGTATAGCCTTTGCAGTCTGCGGTCGTTAGACAAACAGCACGTGCGCGAGCAGTGCGCACACTCCTGTCCATCGAAGGCCAACTCCATGCAACCTGTCGGCGACTACGGGCGCTCGTTGGGGGCCAGGCGCTGCATCTTGTTCACAGCCTTGAACTTGGTGAACAGCGGCACATACTCAAAGCTCACGTTGGAGTTCTCCAGGCCATACCAGCGCGCCGGCGTACCGGCAAAGCGGCGGATGATGTACTTGAGCGTGATGGCCGTGCGCTCGCTCGGCTCCACGTCACTCTCGGGCGCCAGGAGCTTGCGGATCATGACGAACTTAAACGTGCCGATGTTGCCCGGATCCTTGTAGACCGAGTAGTCATGCATCTGCGGCGGCAGCTCGCCAGTGGCGGCCAGATCCTGAACAACCTGGCGCAGGTAGGCGTTCACGCGCTGGTTAACCTTGTAGCCCAGGTACAGATGCACGCGGAAAACATAGTCGGTGCCAAACGTCTCGACCGAATAGGCAAAGGTATGCGGTTCGTCCATGGTCTCGACGTTCACGAACCACCAGGCGCGGGCGCGCTTGGGATGCTTGTCCAGAATCGAGTAGACGATATCGCGGTCGATGTAGTCGGTATTGGTGTCCTTGGTCAGGTACACGATGTTGTCGCTCATAAGCTCATAGCGATCGTCGTCGCGCAGGCGCTTGAGCTGCGGCAGATAGCTGCGCAGCGGCAGCAGCGTAAACTGACGCCGCTCGACCGCCGTGCCGTTGTACCAGCACAGCATAACGCCCATGATGAGCATGGCCATAAGAATAGTGAAATAGCCACCGTGGAAAAATTTGGTGAGCGAACTCACAAAGAAGAAGCCCTCGAGCATAAGGAAGAACACAACGAAGATATACGGGACGACCTTAAGGCCGCGATCAACATGCAAGTAGAAGAAGAGCAGCAGCGTCGTGCACATCATGGTCAGGGTAATCGCCAAGCCGTAGGCGGCCTCCATGTGCGCCGAGCTCTGGAACAGCAGCACCACGATGACGCAGCCCACAAGCATGACGTTGTTGACCATGGGAATATAGAGCTGGCCCTTGGTCTCGGCAGGATAAAAAACCTGCATATGCGGCATGAGGTCCAGGCGGCTGGCCTCGGACACCAACGAGAAAGCGCCGGTGATGAGCGCCTGCGAGGCAATGATGGCCGCGACGGTGGAAAGGCCGACGGCAAAGGGACGCAGGCCCGGGGTGAGCATCTGGTAGAAGGGGTTGAGGTCGGCGATACCCATGAGCTCCGGGTTGCCGGCGTTGTTGATAAGCCACGCGCCCTGGCCCATGTAGGACAGCAGCAAGCAGCACTTAACGAACGGCCAGGTTGCGTAGATGTTGCCACGGCCCACGTGGCCCATGTCGGAGTAGAGCGCCTCGGCACCGGTGGTGGCGAGGAAGCAGCTGCCCAGAATCATGATGCCCGCATGGTTGTTGGGGCTCAACAAAAAGGCGATGCCGCGCACCGGGTTGAGGCACAGCAGCACGGCGGGGTGCTGGAAGACAAAGAACAGACCCGTGCCGCCCAGGAACAGGAACCACAGCGTCATGATGGGGCCAAAGGCGTGGCCGATCTTGGCCGTGCCGATGCGCTGCACCAAGAAGAGCGCAATGATGATGGCAAGCGTGATGGCCACGACGCGGGCCTGATCGTCGCCCAGCACGGCATGGACTGCCGGAATGGTGCGCAGGCCTTCGATAGCCGTAGTCACGGTAACGGCAGGCGTGAGGATGCCATCGGCGAGCAGTGCCGCGCCGCCCAGCATGGCGGGGATGATGAGCCATTTGCCGCAGCGCTTAACCAAGCTGTACAGAGCAAAGATGCCACCCTCGCCATGGTTGTCGGCGCGCAGCGAGATGAGCACGTACTTGACGGTCGTCAGCAGCGTGACCGTCCACACGACAAGGGAGAGTGCGCCGAGCACGAACTCCTCCGTGACGCTTCCGATGCCGCCGTTGCCGGCAACGAGCGCCTTGGTTACATACATGGGGCTGGTGCCGATATCGCCATACACCACGCCCAGCGTGACGAGCATCGCCGAGATGCTCACAGGAATCGCAGCGTGCGAGGCTGCCTCCTTGGCCTTTTGTTCCATAAGCCGGTTTCCTCCCAACTTTAACGTTCGAGGGGATTATAGATAATCGTCCCATGTTTTAATGCACTGTTTTCCCAGCTAGATAAACATTTATACGGCCTTTAGGCCACCGCGGCGATATGGAATGCGACAAAGGGACTGTCCCTTTGTCACATTCGTCATTTTCCGAGCCAGTTTTTGAACCACCACTCCATGGATCGGCTCATCTCGGCCATAAAGGGGCTCGTGTGCTTGCGGGTGTAGATATCCGCGACGCGCTCCCCCACCTCGCGGGCATGCGGACGGAACATCGCGTCCATCTCGGCCACCTGCGCATCCATGGTCGCGGCATCGGCGCGGCGATAGCGCTCCTCGTGCACCAGGTTCACCACGGGATGCGCAATCGCCGGGCGCTCCTTGCGGGGCGTGCCGATGATGAGCATCGACAGCGGCATGGTATAGGGCGGCAAGTCCAGCAGCGCAGCAACTTCCTCGGCGTTCTCGACGACATCGCCGATATAGCAGCTCCCCAGCCCCAGGGCCTCGGCGGCGACCACGGCGTTTTGGGCAGCGATCACGGCATCCTGCGCCGCGATGGCAAAGTCGCCTAAACCCGGCGCGCGGCGGGGCGCCTTGCCCGTGCGCTCGACAAACTCGGGCTCAAAGCAACCCACGTGCTCAAACAGATCGATCCACTTGGCATAGTCGACCACAAATATAAGTGCCCAGGGCGCCTTGGCGATCATGGGCTGGTGGTCGCACAGGTCGGCCAGGCGATCGAGCGTTGTCTGCTCGCGGATACTCACGATGGAATACATCATCATGGCGCCTGCCGACGGCGCGCGGCTCGCCGCATGCAAAATCGCCGCCCGCTGCTCGTCGGTCACCGCTACGGGACGGTCGTTGTCATCGCGCGCAAAAGCGCGCGTGGACGAACGGTGCTCCAAAATGTCCAGCACCGCGTTGCCCGTGGTCTCGACCGGATAGCCGCCCCCGCCCATGCCAGCGCCCACGTCGCCCGCACTCGTCATACAAACCTGCTCGTTCATCGCCTTAACCTCGCCATTTCTTTAAGAAGCCTTTACGTTTCCGTGTAATTCCCGTCCATTATCGCGCAGGTCGCCACTACATTGCGCCACACCGCCACACATGCGCGCTAATATGGCTGGTTGTTGTGCGCAGCCACCAATCGCAGCGCATATCTTGGTAACAATCGGGTAAACCCCCGCTTTCGTAGTTTTAAGTTTGTGAGGAGTCTCAGCATGTTCGCAGCCGCCATCTCGCTCGTCGGTCTTGCGGCGACCGTCTTCCTTGTCTTGCGCGAGGCCAAAGCCATTCGCGCGCAGTCGGGCACCGTTGCCAAGGGCGCTCTTGCCTGGAGCGTCGCCTTCGGCCTGTTCCAGCTCTTTTTGACCATTTGGGGCGCCATGGGCCTCGTCGCCCAAAACGAGCCGCTCGCCTTTGTGATGCTCATCCTGACCAACGCCATCCTCACCGGCTGCGCCTGGGCCAGCATCGCACGCGACCGCATCGCCCCGCGCGTCCTTGCGTTCGCCGCGCCCGACGCCCCCGCCCCCACCGGCAAGCTCGCCCGTCTGCGCGGCGCCTTTGTGGGCAAACCGCTCATCGCCGCCGTGCTGTGCCTGCTGCTCGCCGGCGTCTTTGCGCTGCTGGGCATGGAGGTCTCGTCCAACCACGACTTTACCTGGGTCTACCCCCTGTGCATACTGCTCGAGTGGGCCATCATCACCACGCTCATGGTCGGCCTGTTCTTCCTGTTCCAGCGCCGCGGCGCAGCTCCCGCCGTCCTGACCTTCGCCCTCTTTATCCTGGGCATTGCCGAGTTCTTCGTCATCACGTTTAAATCCATGCCCATCCAGCCGGGCGACCTTTCGGCCATCTCCACCGCCGCGGCGGTCGCCGGCAGCGGCTACACCTACTCGATCTCGCTGTTCTGCGTGCTGTCCATGGGCTTTACCGCCATCGCCATGCTGCTATGCGAGTACGCCGGCCTGGTAGCACCGCACCGTCAGAAGGGTGCCGCCAACGCCAAGCGCATGCTGCTCACCAACCTGCTCGTAGCGGTGCTGTGCCTGGGCGGCGTGACCGCGCATGTCACGCTTATCGACTACTACAACACCCTCGGCATCACCGTCTACACCTGGCGCCCGCTCGAGAGCTACTGGCGCGAGGGCTATCTGCCTGCCTTTATTAGTGCGGCACAGTCCATCAAGCCGCCCAAACCCGCCAACTACTCCGCCGACGACGCCAAGGCAACGCTCAAAAAGTATGCCAAGGCCTATGACAAGTCCGATGCCGCCACAAGCGACGCCCGTACCGCCGCCCAAGAGCAGTTCGATAGCGAGAAGCCCACGGTCATCGCCATTATGAACGAGACCTTCTCGGATCTTTCGATCTATCAGGAGATGCACGCCGGCTACGAGGGCCCGCAGTACTTTAAGAACCTGTCCGACTGCCTCAGCCGCGGCAAGCTCTACGTGAGCGCCTACGGCGGCGGCACCGCCAATACCGAGTTTGAGTTTATGACCGGCAACTCCATGGCCAACCTGGGCTCGGGCGTGTACCCCTACACCATCTACAACATGGAAACGACCGGGAACCTGGCAGAGCAGTTCAAGTCGCTCGGATATTCCACAACGGCCATGCACCCCAACCACGCAACCAACTGGAACCGCGAGAACGTCTACAAGGACTTTGGCTTTGACCAGTTCCTGTCTATCAACGACTTCCAGGGAGCCGACACCTTGCGCGGCATGGTGACCGACCAGGCAACCTACGACAAAATCCTTGAGCTGCTCAACCAGAACGCCGACCCGCAGTTCATCTTTGACGTGACCATGCAGAACCACTCGGGCTACGATACGGGCCTGCTGCCGGCAGATAAGCAGATGCACCTGAACATCGACACGACCGATCTGGACGCCAAGACCATCGAGGACGGCACACTCTCCGATGTCGACGAGTACGTCTCGTGCATCGAGCAGTCCGACCAGGCGCTGCGCTACTTCCTCAATGCCCTGCGCAATCTCGACCGCAAGGTGGTCGTGGTGTTCTGGGGCGACCATCAGCCGTTCTTCCCGTCCAAGTTCAACGATAAGTGGTTTACCGGCGAGGACGACGCTACGCATCAGGAGCGCCTGTGGCAGACCGACTACATCATCTGGGCCAACTACGACGTTGCCGGTTGCGACCAGACGAGCGAGGTCGACGACCTGTCCATCAACTACCTGTCCACCCAGCTGATGCAGCTGATCGGCGCACCACTGACCGACTACCAGAAAGCGCACATGACGCTGCGCAAGTCGCTGCCCGCCATCAACTCGGTGGGCTACGAGGACGCTAGCCTGCGCTGGGCGCTCTCCTCCAACGTCACCGGCGAAGACGCCGTCGCCGCGGCGGCCACCAAGGCGCGCGAGGATTACGCCAAGATGCAGTACTACGAGATGTTCCGCGACGGTAAGAACGTGTACACCGAGCACCTCCAGACCGAGGCCAACGAGACCGACCCCAACCTGGCGCCGGGTACGACCAAGATCAAGTAGCGGAGATCAAGTAACGGGGTCGGGGGCCCAAATCGACGGCAGGCGGAGGTACGGGAAAGGTCTGCTGCTCAAACAGTCCTGCGCAAGACGGGGGCCACATTAAGTGGCCCCCTTTGCGTGCGGAACTCGCGACAGACCTTTCCCGTACCTCCGCCTGCCGTCGCCCCTCACCCGTTGCGGGTTGAGTGGGCTGATAAAGAAACTGCGCTCACCTCATGGTAGAAGCGTGGCCTGTCATGCGAATCGCGGAAACTGTGTCCCAGAATTCACGTCCGGAGTGGGATGCACTTTCCGCTTGAGGGCCTGTTGGGAAAGCGCATCCCACTTCAAGAGTAAATTCCGGGTCGCACTTTCCGCTAAGGCTCTCAACCGGAAAGTGCATCCCACTCCAAGCCTTAATTCCGGGACACAGTTTCCGGACAAGGCGTAAAGCGGAAAGTGTATCCCAGTCTGAGCGCCGATTCTGGGACACACTTTCCGAAACCCTGCCCATCTGGAAAGCCCATCCCACGCTCAATACATCCAGCGGATGCAGGAGAGCGTGTCTTCCAGGACGGGCTCGTCATCGGGGTGATGGAAAATGTCACCCCAAACGCTTGCCACGGTTGCTCCCGCGAGTGTCAAGAAAAAGCCTCGAGGATTTCGAGGCTTACGCTTCTGTATTATTTCGCACGCGCGGCAGCGATAGATCTACTCGCCCAGCACGGCCTTCTTGGCGGCTGCCGCCATGTTGTCCAGATCTTCCTTGGTCGGATGGTCCTTCGCGGCAACCCAGTTGTCGAGCAGCATCTTAGCGCGGGCGTTGTCGGGATCTTGCTCGAGCATGGCCTCGTAGCGCTGCTTGACCGCAGGGCCCATCTTGCCCTGGCACATCGCCCAACCTACAAGCTCGGCATCATTGGCCAAATTGGAGGTCACGCGATCGATAATCTGCTTATAATAGCTCTGGTCGGCGCCAAAACCGCAGGTGCCAAACAAAAAGACGCGCTTGCCGTGCAAGGTGGAGAGCAACGCCGCGACCGAAGGCGTGCACGCGCCCTTGTCACACCAAAAACCGACGAGCACCGTGTCGGCCGCGCAGGCGCCCTGCGCCTCGAGCGCAACCTGATCTGCATCCGCATCGTCGCTCAACGCCGCGGCATGGACAAACTCAACACCCGCAGCCTGCAGAGCGCGCTTGATCGCGCCCGAAACCATCCTGGTATTACCGCTCTTGCTGTTAACCACCAAAGAGCACGTCATAGTCACGTTGCCTCGTTTCCCCCAAAACTAAAGCCACTAATGCAATTTATTAGATGAATATCTTAGTACCAACGTGACAGATGTAAACCACCTGCCGCTAATCGGTGGCCCCTACTGGGCAAACTGGCTGCGGTAAAGATCGGCATAGAAGCCGTCTGCCGCCAGCAGCTCGTCGTGTGTGCCGCGCTCGATAATCTCGCCGTCGCGCATCACCAAAATGCAGTCGGCGTTGCGAATGGTGCTCAGGCGGTGCGCCACCACAAAGCTTGTGCGACCGGCCATGAGCTCGTCGAATGCCGCCTGCACCTGCAGCTCGGTGCGGGTATCGATGCTCGAGGTCGCCTCGTCCAGCAGCAAGATCGCCGGGTCGGTGAGCATGACGCGCGCGATGCACAGCAGCTGTTTTTGACCCTGGCTAAACGTGCCGCCGTCCTCGCCAATCACCGTGTCGTAGCCCTGCGGCAGCTGCACGATAAACTTGTGCGCATGCGCGCGCTTGGCAGCTTCGATAACCTGCTCGCGCGTGGCATCGGGACAGCCGTAGGCGATGTTATCTGCCACCGTGCCCTCGAACAGCCACGTATCCTGCAACACCATGCCAAAGGCACGGCGCAGGCTTGCGCGCGTGTAGTCACGCGAGGAACGGCCATCGACCGCAATGCGGCCGGCATCGATATCATAAAAACGCAGCAGCAAATTGATGAGCGTTGTCTTGCCACAGCCCGTAGGGCCGACCAGGGCAAAGCGCATGCCGGGCTTGGCCTCGATGCAGATATCCTGCAGCAGCTTGCGGTCGGACACGTAGCTAAAGTCCACATGCTCAAAGGCGACCTCGCCCTGCGGTGCGGCAAGCTCTATAGCGTCCGACGCGTCGGGCTCCTGCTCGCGCGCATCGAGCAGCGCAAACATGCGGCGCGCCGAGGCATACGCCGCCTGGATCTGCGTAATAACGTTGGTGACCTCGTTGAACGGCTTAGTGTACTGGTTAGCATAGGACAGAAAGATCTGCACGCCGCCCACCGTAAGCGCCGCGGGCACGCCCGTGATCACGCCCACGCAGCCGATCACAGCGACCACGGCATAGATGATGTTATTGATAAAGCGCGTGCCGGGGTTGGAGAGCGAACCCATAAACTGCGCGCGCTCGCCCGCGGTGTAGAGCTCGGCATTGAGGGCATCGAAGCTCGCTTGCGCGTTGGAGCCATAGGCAAAGGCGTCGACAAGCTTCTGCTCGCCCACGTACTCCTCGATATGACCACCGAGCTGGCCTTGGATGCGCTGCTGTGCCGTAAAGCTTTTGTTGGAGAGCTTGGCAATAGCACCGGCTGCAAAAATGGAAAGCGGCGTGACGAGCACCACCACGAGCGTCATGGTCAGGTTGATGGAAAGCATAAACGCGAGCGTGCCCACGATGGTGATAACGCCGGTGAAAAGCTGGGTAAAGCCCTGCAGCAGGCCATCGCCCACCTGATCGACGTCGTTAACCACGCGGCCCATAAGGTCGCCGTGGGCATGGCTGTCGATAAAGCTGAGCGGCATGCGGCTGAGCTTGTCGCTCGCCTCCACGCGCATGTCGCGCACCGTCTCGTAGGACAGGCGGTTGACGCAGTAGCCCTGCAGCCACTGGAAAGCCGCAGCACCTACGACGACAATCGCGAGCTTGGTGACAAGCGGCAGCAGCGCGTCGAAGTCCACCTGCCCGGCGGCGACGATCAGGTCGATGCCCTCGCCGACGAGGATGGGCGTGTAGAGCTGCAAGATCACCGAAGCGGCGGCACTCACAAACGACGCTACAAACGAAATGCGGTGCGGACGAACATAGCCCAGCAGGCGGCGGGTCACCGCACCCACGGGATAGCGCTCGGGATCGCCGGGCTGACGCGGGCCGTCACCCAAGTCACTGAGGTTATCGTTGCCGGACACGTTGGCCGTCATCGTGGCGACCGAACCGGAGGAAGTGTAGGGATTCATTTAGCAGCCCTCCTTTGCGCAGACGGATGCGGGGGCGGTCGGGGCGCCTGGGACGGGCGCGGGCGCCGTACTCCCCTGCTGACCCTCGAGCTCCTCGCGGCGAAGCTGCGACTGGCAAATCTCGCGGTAGAGCTGGCAGCTTGCATACAGCTCATCGTGCGTGCCCAGGCCCGCGACCGAGCCATGGTCGAGTACGCAAATCACGTCGGCGTCGCGCACGGTCGAGACGCGCTGGCTCACGATGATGGTCGTCAGCGGCAGCCCGCCCTCGGCGGCACCGCGCACGCTGCGCTCGCGAATGGCACGGCGAAGCGCCGCATCGGTCTTAAAGTCGAGCGCCGAGGCGGAGTCATCCATAATCAGAACCTGCGGAGAGCCCACCAGGGCACGTGCGATGGTCAGGCGCTGGCGCTGGCCACCGCTAAAGTTCTTGCCGCCCGCCTCGACCGGGGCATCTAAGCCCTGCGGCTTGTTGCGTACGAACTCGCTGGCCTGCGCCATATCGAGCGCCGCCCACAGCTCCTCGTCGGTTGCCGCCTCGTCGCGCCAGGTCAGGTTGCTGCGGATGGTGCCACTCACCAGCGACGCGCGCTGCGGGACGGTCGCGACCACGTGGCGCAGCTGGTCGAGCGGCCAGGTGCGCGCGTCGGCGCCCATCACGCTCACGCTGCCGGCGCTCGCATCGTACAGGCGCGGGATAAGCGAGACGAGTGTGGACTTGCCGCTGCCCGTGCCGCCGATAATGCCGAGCGTTTTGCCCGCCGGCAGCTCCAGGGTCACATCGTTGACGGCGTTGGCAGCGCCCGCGCCAAACGAAAAGCTCGCATGGTCAAAGCTCAGCGCGGGGACTGGAGCCGAGCCACCCGCCAGTTCGCTCGGCTTGGGCAGCGCGACCGGCTGGTTGCCCTCGTCGGTGATGCTCGGCTCACAATTGAGCACCTCGTTGATGCGCGACGCGCTGGCGCTCGCCTTGGTAAAGACCACGACCAGGTTGGCGACGTACACGATGGAGGTGAGCGTCTGCGTCATGTAGTTGACGAACGCCATAACCTGGCCCTGCGTAAGCTCACCCGCGTTGACCTGGATGCCGCCCACCCACAGGATGGCGCACACGCCTAGGTTCATCACCAAAAACGTGACGGGGTTAAGGATTGATGAGAGCTTGCCCACCGCGATGGCAACATGCGCCTGCTCATCGGCGGCTAGGGCAAAGCGCTCGCGCTCGTGATCCTCGCGCACAAAGGCGCGGACCACGCGGGCGCCCGAAAGGCCCTCGCGGCAGACAAGCGCGATGCGGTCGAGCTTTGCCTGCAGCTGCTTGTAATACGGAATGCAGCGAGCCATGACAAACCAAAACACCAAGCCGATGGCGGGCGTGCAAATCAAAAAGATGATGCCGAGCTTAAGGTCGATGGCAAGGGCCGCGCACATAGAGCCCACCGCCAAAAAGGGCCAGCGAATGAGCATGCGCACGCCCAGCGCCACGGCAAGCTGCACCTGGTTGACGTCGTTGGTGATGCGCGTGATGAGCGACGGCGTACCAAAGCGATCGAGCTCAGCATAGCTCAGCTTATTGATGTGCTGGTAGAGTGCGCCGCGGATGTCGGTGCCCATGCCCTGCGAGGTGAGCGCCGCCATCTTTTGGCAGACGAGCGTAAACGAGATGCCGATCACAGCCATGGCGGCGAGCACCATACCGTAGTGGACGACGGCGTTGACATCGCGTGCGCCAATACCCTTATCGATCATCTGGGCAATCACGAGCGGCGTAAGCAGGTCAAAGATCACTTCGATCAACTTACACGCAGGGCCAATCACCATATACCGGCGAAACTTACCACCAAAACGCCTGAGCAGCTCAATCATAAAAAGGCGCTCCCTATCATCATCTCTCTTCAATCTGATTCATGATAGTACGGCGAGCCCTGGAGATGCGTAAGCAACTCGTTACAGATGTAAGGGCGACGGTCACTAGCGCCCAAGGCATGTAGCAGCCGATGTTTTGGCAACGCCAGCGAGCGCCGCAAGACACGGGATTCAATTCTTCAGATAAATGCGCCCTCTACGGGTGATTTTTGGACGATGCGGTCCCGGTGCCGGCGGGCTGTTTGGTAGTCGAGCGATCCCGCAGGCAAAGCCGAGGACCAGCGAGACACCAAACAGCCCGCCGGCACCGGGACCGCTTCGCGGCACCAAAAAGCGCCCGTGCGCTCGATGGATTCGGATGCCCGACAGAGGCTCCTTATGGCTGCTTCCTTCCGGACCTGACCAGATTCGGAACATGTCGTCATCCGAACCCATCGAGCGCGCTTGGCGCTCGGTATATCTTACCCGCTCCTGCCCGATGGGGCAAGTGGGGCGAACCCATCTGATGGATTCGCCCCACTCGTTCATATCGCTAGCGGCGCCTGTGGTACAGGATCGCACCGCCCGCGACGGCCAGCGCGCCGGTGCCGGCTATGACCGCGAGCGCGGCCGCCGGCAGGCTGCGGTCGCCGGTGTCGGGCATACCGCCCTTGGAGCCATCGCCACTGGAGCTGCCGCCGGAGCCGTTATCGGAACCGCCACCCGAGCCTCCGCCCGGCGTGCCGGGGTTCTCGGGGGTGCCGGGCTCCTCGGCGTAGCTGTTGGTGAAGACCGGCGGCATGTTTGCGTCGCCCTCGTAGGAGACCTTCGCCGACAGATAGCCCGTCTTGGTGCCGTCTGCCGCCTCGTCGCCCACCGTGACGACGATCTTGTGCACCGCCTTGTCGTAGGTCACGTGCGCCTGGCCGTCATCGACCTCGCTCACCGTAAAGGTGTAGGTGCCGGCCTGCTTGAAGGTCAGCGCATCGAACGTGACGCTGCCATCGGCGGCATTCTTGGCGGTCGACATGACCTTGCCGTCCCGGCTCTTGAGCTCAAAGCTAAACTGGCCCGCCTTGAGCTCGGCGCCCTTGAGTACCTTGGCGGCGCCCAGCTCGAGGGTGACGGGTGCGGCCTCGTAGCCGTTGGTAAAGGTCACCGAGGTGTCGCCCACAGCATTGCCCTCGGCATCCGTCAGCTCGTGCTTGACGGTGAGCGTGCCGTTTTTGGCATCGGCAACCGTCGTGCGCACGCGGTACGTCGCCCTATCGTATGTCACGCCGCCCGCCGTTCCGGCGACCTCGCGCAGCTCGTAGCCGTGCGTGCCGGGCGCGGTGTAGGTGACGGGGCTGAGCGCGACCGTGCCGTCGGCGGCGTTCTTGCCCGTCGCCGCGACGCTCTCGCTGCCGTCGGCGGCAAGCTCGACCAGCTGGAACTCGAACTCGCCCTCGGCCAGGTCACGGCCCTTGAGCTTCTTGCTCACCTTGATCTGGTCGGTGACGGAGCTCGGCGTCGGGTTCACGATGTAGGTGTTGGTGAACTCGAACGCGCCCTTGCCCGCGGGCGTGCCCTCTGCGGGCAGGACCTCTGCGGCGAGCGTGCCCGCGTTGGTGTCCTCGACGACCCTGACCGTGAAGGTCCTGGTCGCCGTCGCGTCGTTGACCACGCCGTCGACCGAGCCGGACTCGCTCACCCGGTAGGCGAACGTCTTGGTGCGCAGACCTTGGCCGTCGATCTCGGCGTCATCGAGGTCGCTCGGCTGCTTGAACGTGACGTGGCCCAGCTTGACGTTGCCGGCGGCATCGTTGGTCGCCTCGGCCACCGTCTTGCCGGAGGCGTCGACCGGTGCAGGCGCGCCGTCCAGCGGCTCAATCTTAAAGGTGTACTTGCCCGCGATGTCGGCCTGCGCCAGGCCGAGTCCGGCCTGGCTAAGCGCCACCGTCTTGGTGCCCGCGAGGTCGACCGTCGCCTCGTTGGTACCGTAGCCGTTCACGAACGACAGCGTGCCATCAGAGCCCTCGGGATAGACCACGCTAACGTCCAGCCCGCCCTTACCGTTATCGGTCACCTTGACCGTGATGTCGAAGCTCGAGGCGGTCGCCGTCACGCCCGCGGGCAGCCGGTCCGTGCCGTCCTCGGATACGGTATAGGGAATGACCCAGGAGCCGTCGGCGGCCCTGATGGCGGTGCCGTCCGCCACCATCTGCTCGAGAGCGTCGGTGGTGTAGGCGATGGGCGAGAACGCGAGCCCCGCGGCCTCGCCGTCGCCAGAGGCCTGGTTGGTCGCGGTCGCGACCACATTGCCCTGGGCATCACGGACGGAGAACGAGAACTCGCCCGCCGCCGCGGCGCGACCCGTCAGCGTCTTGGTGACATTAATTGCCACGTTGCCCTCGCCGCCGAGCACGCCGGTGGCCTCGTAGGAGTTCTGGAACGCGACCGTCACGGGCGCGGGCGCCGCCGTGGCGTCATCTGCTGTGGAGACCTCGCCGCGGGCGACCTCGACACCGTCCTTGGCAACTGTGGTCGTGACCGTGAGCTTGCCCGTCGCGGCGTCGTAGCCGGGTGCGATGGTCACCGTGCGCGGCGCGGTGTCGTTGGTGTAGCCCACGCCGCCGAGCTTGGTCTCGGTGAGGGTGAAGCGGTAGACCTTGCCCGCGTCGGCGTCGGTGAACTTCACGTCGCCCTCCGCGGCACCGCCGATGAGGTCGACCAGGTCGGCCTCTCCGTCGTCAGCCGCGGCCACGGCGTAGGCGTCCCTGTCGGTCTTGAGGCCGAGCTTGGCGGCCGTCTCGGCGTCGGCGGTCACGGTGAAGGCAAACTGGCCCGCCTCCATGGCGCGGCCGGAGAGCGTCTTGGACAGGCGCACGCCCGCGCGGGCCGAGTAGTCGAGCTCGGTCGTGTAGGTGTTGACGAAGTCGCCGCCGCTCGCCTGCGCAATCGCGGGTGTCGTGGCCGTGAGGTTGCCGGAGCCGTCGTCGGTCACGGTCACCGTCATCGTGGCGGCGTGGCCGTCGTAGGCCACGCCGGCGATGGCAGAACCGTCATCGGGCCTGACCTCGCGCACCGTGTAGGTGAAGGTCTTGGCGCGCACGCGCTTATCGCCGACCTCAGCGAACCCGGCGTCCTTGATGTCGTTAAGCGTGTAGCGAATGGAGCCAAAGTCGAAGGCGACCCTATCGCCCGCCTTGGTGCCGGCGGCGGCCGTCACGCTGACGGTCTTGGAGCCGTCGACAGAGCCCTCGGGCATGGGTGCGCCGCCCTCGCCCGTGAGCGTGAACCGGAAGCTGTCGCCCTCCGCCCAGTCGCGGCCCTCGAGCGCCTTGGTGAAGAGCCCCGCGGTGGAGACGTCCCTGCCCTCGGTGGCCGTTCCGTACGTGTTGGTGAACGCGACGGTCGCGCCGTCCTCGGTCACGGCGTCTTCGGCCTTGGAGCCGTCAGCCCCGTTAACAGCAGTCGTGTAGCCCTCGGCGGCATCCTCGGTCACGGTGTAGCACGCGCCCACGGGCAGGCCGGCGATGGTCTTCTCCTCGCCGTCCTTGAGCGTGAAGGTTGCCTTGCCGTCCGCGAACGTCACGGCGTCATCGCCCTTGCCGAAGGTGCCGGAGACGGGCTCGCCGTCCCCGACGGTCAGCGTAACCGCAAAGCCAAACTCGCGTTGGCTGTCGCCGCCGACGACCGCCTTCTTGACGGTAAGGCTACCGGTCTTGGCGGTGTTGGTAAAGACCGCCGCCTCGACCGTACGCTTAGCAGCGTCGCCCGCATCGTCGGTCAGCTGTGCAATCTTGGTCTTGGCAGACAGCTTACCGGCGCCGTCGTCGGTCACCGTGACGGTGGCACGATAGGTGGCTTTCGAGAACGTGAGTGCCGCCTCGTCATCCGACTGCTCGGTAATCACATAGGTATAGGTGCCGGGCTTGGTGTACTCGATGGTACCGAAGTTGCCGACCTGGGCATCCTTGTGCAGCTCAATCGTCGACACGCCCTCCTTGGCGCCCTTGGGCATGGGTGCCTCGCCCTGGGCAGTCAGCGTAATGGTAAAGGCATCCGCCATAGTCCAGTTGCGACCGGAGATCTTCTTTTGAACCTTAAAGGCGTTTTCCACCTTCGTGGACTCCACGCTGTAGACGTTGGTGAAGCCCACCTGCGTCGCCTGTCCGACGGTACCCTTCTGGGGGTTCGCCTTGTCGGCAACCGCAAAGCCGTCCTCGCTCGTCATGAGGTCGCCCTTGGAGTCGAGCTCCTGTACCACGTAGTGCGCACCCATGGGCAAGGCAACCGTGACGGAGCCACCTGCCTTAAGCACGATGGCGTCCCCGCTCTTGATCTGTCCACTTACATAGGTGCCGTTGGCGCCGCTGGGACGGCCAGCATACGCAAAGGTACCGGTCAGAGGCGTTGCGCCATCGGCCTGGTAGAGCAGCACCTTAAAGGTGAATGCCTTGTTGGGCGCGACAATGCCTTCGGCGGCCGTGACCGTCTTGCTCAGCGTCAGGCGGCCGTCAGACACCTCGTCGGTAGTGGTGTTGGTCTTAACGGCAGGGTTGTTGCCAACCGCCACCGACGCCTGGTTGGAGATGTCGCCCGAAGCGCCACCGCTCTTAAACGCATCCTCGGTCACACGGACCTTAAACTGAACCGTGCCCTCCTCGCCGGCGGGAACATCCGCCAGCGTCCAGGTGAGTTTGCCGTCGTTGTCCTTGGATGCGACATCCGCGTGATCGCCCGCGAACCCCACGAACTCAGTTCCCGCGGGAACGGCGTCAGTGATCGTCACCGTGGCATACGCGCCCTCGGTGTTCTTGTAGCCGATGGTATAGGTGAGCTCATCGCCCAACTTAACGCCCGACCCCTTCGAATCCTGAGCGTCGTTCTCGGACTTCTTGGGCACGTAGTTGGTCGTGGTGCCGGTATAGCTCCTGCTCTTGTTGCCAACCGTAATGTGAGCGGCGTTGTTGACGGTGCCGACGGCGCCCTGGACACCCTTCACGGCCTCCTCGGTAATCTTGACACGCACGCGCACCGAGCCATGGCTGCCCGCGGGCTGCTCGCCCAGGTTCCAGGTAAGCAACTGACCGCTCGCAGCGCCCTTATCGGCATACTCGCCCTCAAAGGCCTCGAACACAACGCCAGCAGGAAGCTCGTCGGTCACGGTCACGCTGGCCGGAACCAGGTTACCGGCGGCATCGGCCTCGGTGTTGACCCAGTTAATGGTGTAGACGTAGGACTCGCCCACGGAGAGCAGCTGCCCGTCGATATCCACATCGGGCTTCGCGACCGTGCCGATCGTCTTGACCTTATCGCGTGTGTTGTGGAAGACGATCTTGCCGTTCTCGGTACCGTCGCGATAGGTCACCTTGGACGTAAGCTTGCCGTTGTTGTTATCGGTCACCTCGAGCAGCACGCGGCACGTCGCGGACGTGTCCACGGGACGCACGCCCTCGGGCAGGTTGGCCATGCTCTCCTTTGCCACCAGGTTAAAGCTGTAGGTGGTGGTGTGGTCGGCATTGTGACGCTTGGTGGCAACGCCATCGTTGACGGCGCTGGCAAGGTCAATCGTCTGCTCATTAGATTCGCCAGCAGCATTGCCAAGCTTAAAGTTGACCTTACCAAAGTCAACCGTAGCGATACCGCCCTCGCCCGTCTGAGTCGCGCCCCCATCCATCTTTTCGAGCGAGCCATCGGCCTTCTCGGCATACAGGTCAAACGTATACTGGCCAGCCTCGATCTTGTCGCCAGAATCCATTACCTTCTCGGCAGTAAGACCGTCGAATGTTCCGGTCGCAGCGTAGCTGTTGGTAAAGAACACCTGAGCCTTGGCAACACCGTTCTCGGAGCTAAAGGTCTTTGCGTCGTGGACATCTTCAACCGTGGTCACGGTGTAGAGCGAACCATCGCCGCGTTTCTTAACCGCAATCTCTACCTCCCAATAGGTGGAGTCGTATGTATAGCCGCCTTGGCCTGCGTCGTTCTCGACCACCTTATAGGTAAACGTCTTACCCGCATCTTTCGTCGCAAAGGTCAGGCCTCCCAAAATACCGGTATGGGACGTGCCATCGGTTTGCGGCTCATCGTTTGTAACGACAAGCTCGCCCTTATCCTTGTCCGCACGCAACAGCTCCTTAAGCTTTTCGGTTGAGGCGGTGTCCTCGCCCGTCACCGTAAAGCCAAACATGCCAGCATGCAGGTCGTGCCCGTTGAGCGTCTTGACGATCTCCAGACCGCCCTGGAGCTCGTAGCTCGTCGAGGTGCGATACCTATTGGTGAAGACGAAGCCTTCCGAGCCGGTTGCGCCATCGGCGCGGGCCACAAGCTTGCCGCCCTCATCGGTTACGGTAACGGTCAGGGTATAGGTATGCCGGTCATACTTCCACTCGCCAGGGCCGCCGTTCGGGATCAGCTCGTTAATTGCAAACTTATACGTGCCCGGCTTGTTGAAGGTGAGCTTTGAGAAGTCAATCTTTTCGTGCTCCCCGTCCTTGAGGGCCGCCGTCGTTTGCTTCTCCTCAGCGTAGCCGTTGTCCTCGCTCATCGAAGAGCCGGTGATGAGCTTGCCATCGATGGCAGTCTTGGTAGCATCGTCAGCCGCGGTCATAGCAAAGGTGAACTTGCCCGGAGCATCGGCACCGGCAACCACCTTCGTCACGGACGGGGTGCAGGTTGCCGCCTCGGTGACCGTATAGGTGTTCTTGAATTTGACCGTCGCGACACCGGTGGACGTTGCACCAGACGGATAGATCCACTGGCCCTCGAGCTCGTCCTCGCCATCGACCTGCTTGCTTACCGATGTCGTGACCCTAAGCGTGCTGTCGCCATTATCCGCCACGACAGCCTTAACCGTATGGACCGTCTTGTCGTACGTATAGCCCGTCGCCTTGTCGTCAATCTCGCTCACCGTATAGGTGAACGTCTTGCCAGCATCATCCTGAGTGAAGGTCAACCCACCCGCAGGTATCAAACTCACGGTCTTGGGGGCGTCGACCTCGACATTTGCGGTCTCAAAGACCTTGCCGTCCGTGGAAATGCCGACCTTGCTGGCAGATATCTCGTCGGCAGGCTTGACGATATAACGGAACGTGCTCTTAGGCGAGCCAAAAATGGTCGCGTCCTTCGGATACGTCAACGTCTTCTCGATCTGCAGACCGCCAGCAGCGCCATAGTCGAGGCTTGCCTCATAGCGATTCACAAACGAGACGGCAGGCGTTGTGGCGCCGGCCTCACTTGCATCGTACTGCTGCACGTAGGTAGTCGAATCTTGCTTGAGCTGGACGACCTTTTCGTCCGTCAGCGCGCTCGCGTCGGCGCCGTCGCCCAGCAGCTCCATCACACCCGCGCCCTTGAGCACCGTCGTCACGGTGTAGAGCTTGGCAGGGTCGTTTTTGCGCGCAAGAACCTTGACGAGCACGATGGCGTCGCCCGTGTAGCCTGTGTCATAGGTGTAGCCGGCAGCCGCAGGCTGGTTCTCGCGGATGCGATAGACAAACGTACGCCCCAGATCCTGCTCCGTGAGCTCACGGGCAAAGAGCTTCTCTTTCCCGCTTGCGCCCATCACGGCGCTGGACACGCCGGCCCCCGCAGCCGTATTGGACAGGCTAGCCTCGGAGCCATCGACCGATGTCTGAATGCCGTTGTACCAAAGGCCCGTCACGGCAAAGGTGAACTGGCCTGCGGTAGAGGCGCGACCCTCAAGGGTCTTGCTGACCGTCACGCCACCAAAGGTACCCGACGCATGGTACGCGTTGGTAAAGGCGGCCTTGCCGGTTACGGCCTTGTCCGCATCGGAGGCGCCGGTGTTGGCGTAGCTCACGCTCGACACGCGCAGCTTGCCCGTGTGATTACCCAACTCATCCAGATCGGTCACCACAACGGTCGCTCGTGCGGTGTGTTTGTCCATGGACATGCCCGCCTGGCCATCCTGCGCGGCGTTCTCGGTGATATTGAAGCTAAAGGTGCCCGCGCGGTTGAACGTCACGGTCGGGGCGGCTTCGGTGCCAAAGACGAACGAGGCCATGCGCCCCGACTCGGGCGCACTGGCGACAGCTTGGTTAGTGCCGATAACAACGGCCCCATCCGTCACTGCCTTTGCGGTGGTCTTACCCAGACCAGTTGCGCCGGTATCGTCCGTAGCGGCGGCAAGGTTAAAGGTATAGCTCTCGTCCTGGTTCCAGTCGCGACCGCTCACGGTCTTCTGACCCTGCAGGGTCACGCTCGTGGGATCCACGCTATATATATTGGTAAAGGAAGGCGTAACGTTCGTGTCCAACTGCTTTACCGAGCCGTCTTCTGCAATCTTGTAGTACTCGATCGAAGTCTGGATGCCAGCACCCTTCTCGGCGTTGCGCACCACGGCGTAATAGACCGATCGATCGTAGTCCATGCCCGCAGTGCTACCGAGACTCTCAGCGAACTTGTACACGTAGGCGCGTCCCGCATTCGCCTTGGCGGTATAGGAGATTTCCGGCCACGTCACTGTACCGTCGGCGTTATTGCCCACGGTTGCGGTGTTGCCCTCGGGCATGGGAGCCGTCACGCTCGTATCGACCGCATCGGGGTTGAACGTTGCGTTGACATCCGCTAGGCCGCCAACGCCCTCGAGTGTAAAGCTAAAGGTGTTCTGGGCAAGTGGGAACGTCCCGGCGTTGTCGGTCAGAATCTTTTGAGCATGGATGATGATCTTCGTTTCGTGTATATCGTAGCGGTTGGTGAAGGTTGCGACCCTATCGGCAACATCCGTCTTGGTCTCGACACCCGCGTCGTTGCACTCCTGCACTACCTTCACGCTCGTAACGACCAGAGCGCCGGCTTGGTTATCCTCCACCACAACCTTCGCAGTATAGGAGGCGGCAGAGTAGCTTATGCCGTCTGCCCTGGCATCGGATCCGGGGATAACCTCCGAGATGGTATAGGTGTAGGTACCCGGCTTGGTATAGGTAATATCGCCAAATGTCGCCGTCTGGGTATTCTTGGTGAGCTCAACCGTAGCCACCTTGCTCTTGGCACCGCCGGGCATGGGAACGCCGTCGTCGGCCGTAAGCTGCACGGTAAAGGAATCGCCATCGACCCAATCGCGACCTTCGAGCACCTTCTTGGCGCTCAGACTATTCTGGGCGTCGAGCTTTACGGGGCTGGCGCTGTAGTTGTTGGTAAACTCGAGTTTGTTGCTCGCAGGGATCTCCCCGTCCACGAGCGTTACAATCTTGCCCTCGATGGTGTTGCCAGTTCCCGACTGCTCCTCGCCACCGGCTTTGCGGCTCACGAGGCTAAAACCAGCCGGAAGCACCGACTCGTCGGCAGAGCCGGTCACAGCGTTGACGATACTCGCCAACACGTCGCCGCTGGACGCCTCGCTCTTGGTGGTGAGCTCGCTCACGCTATAGCTGTCGCCCTGCTTAAGGTCGTATACGCGGATGGTCTCGCCGGCCTTGATGGAATGGGTGTAGCCGTTCTTGAGCGTGAAAGAGTCGCCCACGGCTTTGCCGTCCGCATCGAACACATGCGCCTCGTAGCCCTTCTGGGACTCCGGCAGGGTGAACTTAAACGTAAAGGTCAGGTCGTCGCCTTTCGCATCCTTAGTGGGTGCAGTAAGACCAGTATCTGCCGTCACCGTCTTGGTCACCTGCAGGCGTGCCACACGACGGTCGGCATACTGCACGCCCGTTCCCGTGGTAAAGAGATGATTGAGCTGAAGCGTGCCCAGATTAGTACGGGTCTTGGAGGCATCGTCTATATATTTTGGATCATCCTCTTGATAAAGGGCCATGCGGTTTACGCCCGTGTCCGCATAGATAGTAGCCAGCTTGTTGTCGCGCTCGCCACCGTCCTCCACATAGCGCAGGATGGTCTTGGCACCTTGCGTCGTCTTGTCATAGCGCATATGCATCAAGTTGCCCGCAAGAGAAGGCGTCACGCCCTCGGCGGTACTTGTCTGGCCCCATGCCAGGTTTCCGTTGGCGTCAACGACCGCACTCTGCAGCTTACCCTTGATGTGCGTAAGCGTATTGTCGATCGAGTCGGGAGAGCCAAACTGCGCCAGGGAGGCAATCAGCGAACCAGGGCCGCTCATGCTGAGCACACCGTCGCCTTTCTTGCCGGCATCCACATACACACCCGAATCGTCCACGATTACCTTGGTGATGGTGTTGTTAATCTCATGGCCATCTGGACTTACAGACTCACGCAGGTAGTACGTACCCTTGATAAGGGGCGCATGATTTGTCGAATCGAGCGGGAAGCATGCGGCACCCTCTATGTCATACGGATAGGTCATGCCGTTTGCCTGCACGGTGTCATACGGCGTGGCGCCGGTTTTAATGGCATACGTGCTGGGGCTATCGCCGGTAACATCCTCGGCCTTGTATAACTCAAACGTTGCGCCGTTCACGGGTTCGCCCAGGTCGTCAACCTTCTGCACAAACAGACGGTTTTGAACGTTGGTGAGGTGGATCACCGTAGAGAACTGCCTGTTTGTCATTTGATATTGGACCATAGAGGTGTTGTCGGTGGTTGCCTCCGCCAGAGATGATGCCGTGGTGTGATACACCGCCACGGTATATTCCGCCTTCGACTTGTCCGTCATTATGGCGGCGTACTTCTCGATATCTCCGGGCAGCGACCTAACCGTTACCTCGTAGTCGCCCTTGGTGTTGACGGCAAAGACACTCGTGTCCGCCGATTTGGCAGCCTCGACCGCACCGGCAATGCCGTGCGCGGAGCACAGCATATAGCCATTGAGCGGGTTGCCCGTGACCGCCGTCCACGCACTTTCGTCCGTGTCTTTCTTAGTTTTATCGGTGCGTTTGAGCACGACAGCAAATGTCGTACCCGAGCTAATGGGATTGCTCTTATTGTCTTGCGTACTTTCAGGAAGAGAGATGGTCTCCTTGGCAGCCAGATAACCACCGTTGAGCCACATGCGGCTACCCGTCCATTGCGTTGCGTCGTCGGCCATGGTGACCGTTGTTTGCGGCGCAACCACCACGCCGCCCGTGCCACTTGCCGCGGCTGGCTTGTACTGCAAATGCAACTCGCCTGGCGTTGCAGTGGTCGACGAGGTCAGGCTCGAGCGGTATCCCGCGGGCAGGCCAACCTCTTTGAGTACAAAGTAGTCGCAATGATTGGTGTTGTGCTCTTCGTCAAACGAGAGGACGGAACCGTTCGACTTTTGAAGTATCAGCTGACCCCCGTCTTTCGTCGTACCCTGAGCGACGAGCTCACCCTTATTCCAGTCGGCATCTGGTCCATCGGACCGGTACAGCTTGAAGGTTGCGTCATTGACTGCCTCGCCGTTTTGGTCGACCTTCGCGACCTCGGACGACGGCAGGGTGGTGAGGTTGAACTTGAGCGACATGTTCGATGCACCCGCGCCACGCTCCAGATAGAAGAAGCTCAGCGTGTGCTTGGTGCTGTTGAGGAAGGTGTTGCCGGAGAAGTTGGTGGTATCTGCGCCGGCGGCTTCGAACATCGCCCTAATGGTGGTGTCTTGAATTGTCTTTTCGGGATCATTTGCATTGTCAACATGACCGACATGCACGCCACCGGTGGCGAAGTTGATCTTGAGCGTCGCCTTCTCGTGGATGCCACCCAGATCGCCCACGAGTACGCCATCGATGTACACCCAGACGTCGTCGTCACCCGAGAACTCAAAGATCATATCCTCGTTTTTGGTGGTCTTGCCTTCCTTAGGCTGGACAAACTCCGTTGTCATGGACATGCCAAAGTGGTGGTTGAGCTTATCGTTCGTTCCGTCCGTTATTCCTATAGGAGAGAGCTGACCGTTCTTCTCTTCAAAAACCTTGCGGGCCGAATCAAAGGGGAAGAACTGGCCCAGATTTGTATCTGATACTTTGCTCTTATATACGCCCGCCTTATCGTAAACGTTAAAGGAGTTGGTCGTGGGGTTATATACGGCATAGTTGCCGTTAGAACCATACGAGTCGTAAACGTAATAGCCATCTTTGAGCTGGAAGAGCCCATTCACGTTGCTGTAAACGGCCTTGCCGTCCTGTTTGCCATTGGCCTGGCTGGCATTGTTAAAGAGATAGGCCAGCGATTCATCGGTGCAATCGCCTTTCGTGCCGTATGAGGTATAGGTGCCAGCCTTGATCTCGGGATAGCCATTCACCAGCGTGTTCTTCACAAATGGAAGACGTCCAAAGCCGTCGACGCCGCTTCTTCCCGTCCATTTATTAATGCCCGATCCGGCGCCGCCATTGAACTTGAGCTGGTGATCTTTGTTGATTCCAGTGTTGTTATTACCATTATTGTTGTTTATGTTGACGGACTTATCATTGTCACCGTTCACGACCCAATAGTCGAACAGATTTACCGTGGTGCCGGTGGGATTCACCGTCTGCACGGTGTGGTTGCTAAAGGGAACCGCTTGATCGGCCGACGCACTCGTCGCGCCAAACATGAGCGCGCACGCTGCCAGCGGGACAGTCAAAAACCTCAGGACACGCTTTGCGGTATTGGTTTTCTTGCCAAAAGGCTTTAGTATTTCTCGAACTCTCGCGCACACGCGATTCATGAAGGCCTCCCCAATCCATGAGGACGGCAAGAAGCGGCTCATTATATGTGTCGTCCTCCTCATCGATGTAAATATACGCCCCCCCCCGCGCAGAAACGCAAGGCGAGACATCGCTATACAGTTAAAATTGTAACAATTTAAGCGACCCGAAATCCAACATCAGGTTGCCACTTAAGCTCAAAACTAACCATTCGCGCCCCACAAGGTAGCTAATTTGGGACGGAGCTATTTTGGCTACTTGGCCAAACCGGGCTCCCGGGGCAGTCTTTTTGGGACGGAGCTGTGCCACGGAAAGGGCCCATCTACTACGTTTAGGTCGCAGGGGTCGACCATAGCCGACTTTTTCGAAAATCGGCAAGCTCTCTACCTGCGGTTTTCTTTTTGTAAATTCCGGGATGGTCGAGGGTGGCCGGTTTAACGTAGTAGACGGCCGCATTTCGTGGCGAACGGTCCGACCCAAAGCAGCCAACCTCGAATGGACATTCTCGAAGTTGCGGTGGAATACGGACTGAATTGGCCCCTTAAAGGCAAAAACACTCCGTATTTCACCGCAACTTATAGGGAGATAGGTTTTAGAGGCGGCCGAGGTCGTAGGCTCGAGCGGCTGCCTCGCCGGCACAGATGAGGTTGGTTGTGGCTTCCTGGGGGTCGAGCGCTTGGTCAAGGGGCATGGGCCTGCGGCAAACCGGCAGAACCAAGTCGATACCCTGTCCATACACCGCATCCAGGTTGTCGGCACGACCGCCCACGACGGCGACCACCGGCTTGCTATATCGCTTCGCACGACGGGCCACGCCCACCGGCGCCTTACCGGCGGCGGATTGCTCGTCCATATTGCCCTCGCCCGTTATGACCAGGTCGGCATCGCGAACGCACTCGTCAAACCCAATCAAATCGAGCATCGTCTCCACGCCCGAGCGCAACTCCGCGCCGAGCGCCAGCAGCGCGGCACCCAAGCCGCCGGCGGCACCGGCACCGGGCACACCAAGCACCGAGCCAAATGACCGTGCACCCTCGGGCGCGCGCAGAAGCTTCTGGGCTCGCATCTCGAAAATCGCCGCATCGAGCAGACGACCGTAGCCGACCATCCAGCCGTCGTACCCGCGCAGCGCCTCGACGTCACCCGTCGGCAGGCCTTTCTGCCCGCCAAACACCGTCAGAGCGCCTCGGCGCCCCACGAGCGGATTCTCAACATCGGAAAGCACCACGATACGCACGCCATTCAGCACCCGAAGCGCTGGCGCCAAATCGATACTCACCACGTGTTCGAGACCCGCAAGACCGGGGGCGATATTGCAGCCACACTCATCGACAAGATTCGCGCCCAGCGCCTGCAGCATGCCGGCGCCACCGTCGTTGGTGGCACTGCCGCCCAAACCAATATAGATAGTCTTTGCCCCAGCACGGACCGCGCGAAGCATGAGCTCGCCCACGCCATAGGTCGAAGCCGCGATCGCCGCCGATTCCGTGCAGGGCGAATACCCAATACCCGCCGCCTCGGCCATCTCAACTACAGCCGACTCGTGCTCACCGTCCACCAGCATCCGTGCAGACACGCGATCGCCCAAGGGGCCTGCAACCTCGCAGGTCACAAGCTCGCCGCCGCGCGCGGCGACGGCGTCGAGCGTTCCCTCGCCACCATCTGCCAGCGGCAAAGCGCTCAGCTCGACATCGGGCCACACCTGGCACACGCCTTCGGCAACGGCCGCCTCCGCCTGCGCGCTCGAAACGCTGCCCTTAAAGGAATCGATCGCCAACAGCACACGGCGGGGTCGGCGGCACGCGACACCAAAATCGACCGCCTCAACGGCAATATCTTCGGCACACGTGAGTGCCTTGGCATGAGCGACATGCGCCTCAAGATCGGCCCCACAACCGCAGACAGCACCATCGGTGTCACGCAGCCCACTAAAATAGCCGCTCAACACCTCACGGCACTCGTCTGCCAGCACGCCGGCGGTCACATTAAACCGATGGTTCAGGCGCGAATCGGCATTGAGGTCATACAGCGAGCCCACCGCGCCCGCCTTGGCATCGGCCGCACCATACACGCAACGCCCCACGCGCGCGTTAACCATAAGCCCCGCGCACATGCAGCAGGGTTCGAGCGTCACGTAGACCGTACAATCGGAAAGGCGCCAACGCCCAAGCGTCTGAGCGGCGGCGCACAGGGCCAAAAACTCGGCATGTGCCGAAGGGTCCTGGTCGAGCTCACGGCGATTATGCGCCCTCGCGACAATCTCGCCCGCACGCACCACCACAGCACCAATCGGCACCTCGCCCACTGTCGCAGCGGCGCGCGCCTCCGCCAGCGCCTCGCGCATGAACTTCTCGTCGATTCCGGTGATCGTCATCGTTCGCCTTCCCTGTTGCAAATTCAAAACGATGCTATCATTACGACTCACGGAGAGATGGCAGAGCGGTTGAATGCGGCGGTCTTGAAAACCGTTGAGCGCGAGAGCGTTCCGGGGGTTCGAATCCCCCTCTCTCCGCCACCTTAGTGATTCACCGGCGTCATGGTGCGCTCAAACAGCGCATCGACCACGTCGGCCATCTCGGGTCGACGCTCAAGATCGTGGCCCGATTCCCACCAATTTGTGAACACTCGAATAATGCCACCGGCGATAAATTCCGATGTCGTCTCGAGCGAAACGGGCGCCAGGGCGTCTTCGGCAAGCGAGCTCATCACGCGCTCACGGATGGAATGCGCGATGCGGTCGCAAATCATGCCGGTCAGCATGCCCGACATGCTGCTCGCCAAAAGGTTATCCATGAGCTGCTCATGCGCCAGTACCATATTCATGGCATCGTCAAAGACCTCATGGCGAAGCGCCTGTACATCCACAAGCGGCTCCGCGTCCGCTGCGTCGGTCTGGTTTTGCGGCAAGCCCGTCATAAGCTCATCGATATAGAAGGCAAAATAATCGTTTTTATCGCGAAAATGCTTATAGAACGTCGTGCGGCGAATCAGGGCCCGGTCGCAAAGCATGGCAACCGTCAAATCCTCAAACCGATGCTCTTCCAAAAGCTCGGTAAAGGCGTCGAACAGGGCACGATAGGTTTTCTTGATGCGAAGGTCCATCCGTATCGCCATCCTCAAGGCGTAGACAGCATTCCGTAATTTGTCGCATATCTTACACCTGTACCAACCGTTCGATATTGGCGCCCCCTCCCTGGTTGAAACAAAACGCTTACCGGAAAGTTCGGCACCGCCAAAGGTTGCGGGTATACTAGATACGTTATACCAACAACGGCCGGCGCAAAACGCCGCTGCCATTCGAAACGGAGACATCATGCTTCCCGTCATCATCGGTATCGTTGTTGTCGTTGTGATCGTCTGCGCCATCGCTGGCATCTACAACAACATGGTTACCAAGCGCAATCGCATCGATAACGCCTGGCAGAACATCGACACGCAGCTGCAGCGCCGCAACGACCTGATCCCCAACCTGGTCGAGACCGTCAAGGGCTACGCCAAGCACGAGCAGGACACGCTCGCCGCCGTGATCAACGCGCGCAACACCGCCGTAAGCGCCACCACCCCCGAGGCCAAAATGGAAGCCGACAACGTGCTGACCGGTGCACTGCGCCAGCTCTTTGCCGTGGCCGAGGCCTACCCCGACCTTAAGGCGAACACCAACTTTATGCAGCTCCAGGCTACGCTCGAGGACACCGAGAACAAGGTGAGCTACGCGCGCCAGAGCTACAACGACTGCGTGCTCAGCTACAACAACGCCATCCAGACGTTCCCGGCCGTTATCTTTGCCGGCATCTTCCAGTTTAAGGAGCGCCAGGGCTTCGAGGCCGCCGAAGCTGCCCGCCAGGCCCCGACCGTCAAGTTCTAACAGATCCGCAGCGTATCCTTAATCGGGTATATGCATAAACCGCATAAACCGTCCCGTCGAATGCATACTTCGGCGGGACGGTTGCTTTTTGCCCACAGGTACCCCAGAGGGCGGCGTGCAAATTTTGAAGTTTTCAGCATCCTGGAGCCCAAAGGAACAGGAATGGGCCCACAAAACCGCGTTGAAAACCCTGATTCTGAGCCCTCAGCACCTCAGGGATCACTCATTTTCTACAGGATGCGGCTCACGGCGCCTGACTTTCGCCCAAAATCCCGTATGCATGCGCACCCGGCTGCTGAAAACTCCCAAAAATGTACGCCCCGTCCCACCCCAGGCGAGCGGCAACCGGAAAACCGCTGTTGATGTTCACTAAGAAGTGGTCCGAGTGATCACTGGGAAATGAGCACCGTGAGCACGAAAAATTGAGCAGTTTAAGCAAGAGGGCCGCGCCCCGGGGACCGGGGGCGC
>NZ_JBQKHK010000010.1:0-76562 GCF_052118305.1 Collinsella sp. LCP21S3_D3 | reverse complement strand
AGCTTGCGGACAGGGTCGAGGCGGCATAGGATATCAACCGTATTCCAGATTCTGGGACGCCGGGCCGACTCGCTTCGGATCGGGCACTACACCAACTTTCTCGACACTACCGCCGGCGGCGTTGGAGTATTTCGTCCGTCGCTTTGGCGACCGGGTCGATGTGATGACGTCGGGAACCGAATGGACCGACTTTATCGGCTTTGATTCGGGCAAGGGGTCCGCGCTTGCCGATTATGGTCGTGCGCTGGGGATCTCACCTAACGAAATGATGGCGTTTGGCGATAATGAAAACGACCGCGACATGCTCAACGTGGTGGGCCATCCCTATCTGATGGAGAGCTGCAATCCCAGCATGCGCGGTATCAACGACCGCGTCCGTTACGTGCGCACGGTCGAAGAAGAGCTGCGTCGCCTACTTGCTGAGTAGACATTTGGGACATGCCTGGAAATCTTCCTTTTGCCGCAATCGGTGAAAAGTTGATTTTAAGGCATGCCCCAAAATCTACCTACAGTTGGGGCAGAGGCCCTCGAAGATGGTGTAGTGCGAGTTGACGCTCCATCCGATTTGTTCGGATGCCCTGGCGTCGAGCTGGGTATTGAAGGGGAGCGGCACATCGATGACGCGGCCACACGAGGTGCAGATGATATGCGCATGCGGCTCGATGGCACGATCGAAGCGGCTGCCGCCCGGCGTTTTAATCGAGAGAATCTCCCCGGCATCGGCCAAGAGATTGAGGTTGCGGTAGACCGTACCGCGGCTGATTTTGTCATCCTGCGCGCGCACAGCGTTGTAGATCTCTTCGGCGGTGGGATGGTTGTAGCTTTGGCGCACGGCATCAAGAACTAGCTTTCGCTGCCTGGTATTCCTTCTTTGCACCGCCATGCACCTCGCCTCTTTTCTATTAACGGTCGTAGGTAAATGATACCGTATTTAGCACACAATACTAATAATGAGGAGTGAAACCGCCTTCATTGGCAAGTGGGGCTCGGACCTGGGCGTCTACGAGGCGAAAACGCGTTCCCATGCGCTCGTAGGAGGCATGAAGCGCCTCGAGATGAGATAGGATGTTTGCTGGAGCTCCCTGTATCTCCATCTCGACCGAGCCGTCTTCCATGTTACGCACCCAGCCGGTGAGTGCGCGTGCCTGCGCGAGGTTGGTGCTGGTAAAGCGAAAACCAACGCCTTGGACCTGTCCCTCCCAGCGCAGGAAATAGCGCAGGGGAGTGTCTTGAGTGGCCTCGTCGTTTGCGAGCACAGTAAGCCTGCGGCGCAGCTCGAGCTCGACGCCAGAGGGCTTTTGGGGCTCGCGGCTGCCGCCGGCGACGCCCGAGAAAAGCTTGTCGAAAATACCCATCGCTAGGCCTGCTTGACAGAATCGGCGGGGAAGGTAATGCCGGTCTGTTGGCGCACGGCATCCATGATGCGCAGCGAGACAAGCGTGACATCGCGATAGTGGCCAAGCTCGTGACGTCCCGCCGGGGTCTCCCAAATCTCTTCCTTGACGTTATCGATGCCGCCGATGGCGGTGATAAAGTCTGCGAGTTCGTATTCCATGGTGTTGCTCGATTTGGGAAGGTCGAGCACGCGGCCGTTGTCGCTCTGTTCGCGCGGCGCCTCGGTCGCCGAGCCGCGTACGACATCGCCGCGATAGTCGATGCGGACGTTGCGGGGCGTGGACAGATGGTCAATCTGGATAGTGCCACGCTCGCCTTCGATCTGCGAGGGCAGTAGGTCATTCGTAATTTTGGAGTGCGCGAGCTCGACGGAGATACGGCCACCGCCGTAGCTGGCGAGGATGGAACCGCAGCCATCGATGGGGCCATGGGTGAGCTCTTGCGTGGTGGGGTCGAGCAGAGTAGCCATGCTCGTAAGGCCGGAGGGCATGCCGAAGATCTCGACCATGGGCTCGACGGTGTAGACGCCAATATCCATGAGGGAGCCCGAGGCCATGTGGCAGTCGAAGATGTTGGTGGCGCGTCCCGCGAGAACCTCGTTGTAGCGCGAAGAATACTTGCCAAAGCGCAGTGAGGCGCGACGAATGGGCGCAATCTCGCCCAGGGCGTCCTCGATGGCGTGGAAAGCGGGGTCATGGAGCGGGCGCATGGCCTCGAGGGCTACGACGCCCGCCGCCTCGGCGGCGCGGAAGACTTCCAGCGCCTGCGCCTCGGTGGCGCAGAAGGGCTTCTCGACGATGACGTGCTTGCCGCTGGCGATGCAGGCAAGGGCCTGCTCGTAGTGAAGTGCGTTTGGGCTGCCGATATAGACGGCGTCGACGTCGGCGGCTGCTGCAAGCTCATCAAGTGAAGTAAAGTTTCGTTCGCCGCCGTGCTCGGCAGTAAAGGCGGCGCCGCGCTCGGCGTTGCGCGAGAGCGTGCCTACGAATACAGCCTGGTCGTTGGCATTGACGACCTGGATAAAGTCGTCGGTGATCATGGATGTGCCGATGGTCGCGATGCGCAGCATACGTCCCCCTTGCGTTGTTTTGGTCTACAGGATGAGTGTAGCGCGTGGGGATATAAAGCTGCGCGAAAACGCTATTACAGGTCGCTCTCGTTAAAGCCGGTGTCGATATCGAGGTTGACTCCATCGGCCGCAGTGGTGGCGAGTTCGTCGCAGCGCTCGTTGAGCTCGTGGCCGGCATGCCCCTTAACCCAGATGAACTCCACCTTATGCTTGCTCTTTGCGGCAAGCAGGCGCTCCCACAGGTCGCGGTTCTTAACGGGCTGCTTGTTGGCAGTTTTCCACCCGCGCTTTTTCCAACCGTCGATCCAGTGCTTGTTAAAGGCGTTGACGACGTACTGCGAGTCGGAGTGGACCTCGACCTCGCAGGGACGGTTGAGTGCCTCGAGCGCCACGATGACCGCCATGAGCTCCATGCGGTTGTTGGTGGTCTTGGCGTAGCCACGCGAAAGCTCGGAGGTGAAGGTCTTGCCGGCGGGGTTGGTGTATTTGAGCACGGCGCCGTAGCCACCGCGTCCCGGATTGGATCGAGCCGAGCCGTCGGTATAGATGATGACCTTCACAGACTTCCTTTCGTCGAGTTCCTCTCTTGCGGCTGTCTATTGTAGCGCCCGGTCCATCCTGTTTTATGCGAGGCGCGCCGCTCCACAAGGATGGTGGAGACGTTGTCGCCAAGAAAGATGGGCGACCTGAATTGTCAAGAGCTAGAGGGCTTTTAAATCTGCCATTTCTATCCCGTCCCCAAATGGTTGGTTTTCGTGGATGATGCGTTCGAGTTCGTCGAGGTATTGCCGCAGCAGGGGAGAGGGCTTGCGCTCATCGTGCATGATGTAGCCCACGCGCATCGTTGGAGCGTCTGCCAACGGGATCGATGCCATGCCCCATTGCATTTCATTGGAGAGGACACCGGTCGACAAAGTGTAACCGTTCGACGTGATGAGCAGATTGGTGAGCGTGCCACGGTCGGAAACGCGGATGTTGCGGTCGCAGGGGATATAGCTAAACGGCTCCTCGGCGTAATAGAAGGAGTTTGAGGTCCCCTGCTCAAAGCTGTAGCGCGTATAGGGCGTAAGGTCGGCAAGCGATAGCTGGGGGCGGCGTGCGAGCGGATGGCGCTCGCTAACGAAGACGTGGACCGTTGCATCGAAGAGGGGATGGAAGCTTGCGCGGGCGTCGGCGAAGGCCTTCTGCAGGACGCGGGCGTTAAAGTCATCCAGATACAGAATGCCGATATCGCTGCGAAATGCGCGGACGTCGTCGATGATCTGTGACGTGGTGGTCTCGCGCATGATGAACTCAAACTTACTGTCGCGGCAGCGCTCGACGACGTTGACAAAGGCTTCGACCGAAAAAGCGTAGTGCTGGGCCGAGACGGCAAGGCGTGCCTGGGGTGTGCCGCCGTCCTCGTAGCGGGCCTCGAGCATATCGGCCTGCTCTACGACCTGGCGCGCATAGCCTAAAAGCTCGGTGCCGTCGTTGGTGAGTGTGACGCCGCGGCTGGAGCGCGTAAAGATTTCCAGACGGAGCTCCTGCTCTAGGCTTTTGACGGCGTTGGAGATATTGGATTGCGCGGTATAGAGGCGCTGAGCTGCGGCGTTAATTGAGCCGGATTCTGCCACGGCGATAAGAAAACGAAGCTGCTGGAGGGTCATCGGCACCCGTCCTTTCGATAGCTATCTAAAAAACCGATAACAGGTTAGCGCTTTTAAGTGATTGACCGCGCGAAACAATGCTCGTACTATTCAAAACACACAAAGGCGGTAGGTAATTAAGCCGACCACGAGAACGGGATGTCAAAAGGAGGACCGCATATGAACTGCTTACTAAGACGAATGCCGGGCTCCTGCTTGCGCCCGTCGGCGTGATCAGGAGACGGCGACTTACTTCTCTTACTCTTATTACTTTTGTTCGATCAAGGAGATCATCATGAGCCAGTTTATCAACAACCCCGAGCACACCTTTGGTTTCGACACCCTGCAGCTGCACGTTGGCCAGGAAAGCGCCGACCCCGCATCCGATTCCCGCGCCGTGCCTATCTACCAGACCACGAGCTATGTGTTCCGCAACTCCCAGCACGCCGCTGACCGCTTTGGCCTTGCCGACGCCGGTAATATCTACGGTCGTCTGACCAACTCCACCCAGGGCGTCTTTGAGGACCGCATTGCCGCGCTCGAGGGCGGCGTTGCAGGTCTTGCCGTCGCCTCTGGCGCCGCCGCCATCACCTATACCCTGCAGGCCCTCGCTCAGGCCGGCGACCATGTGGTGGCCCAAAAGACCATCTACGGTGGTTCCTACAACCTGCTGGAGCACACGCTCTCCCAGTTTGGTGTCGAGACCACCTTCGTCGATGCCCACAACCTGGACGAGGTCGAGGGTGCCATCAGGGACAACACCACGGTCATTTACCTCGAGACGCTCGGCAACCCCAACTCCGATATCCCCAACATCGACGCTATCTCCGAGGTCGCTAAGAAGCATGGTCTTCCGGTTGTTGTCGATAACACCTTCGGCACTCCGTATCTGTTCCGTCCGCTGGAGCACGGCGCCAACATCGTCGTTCACTCTGCAACTAAGTTTATTGGCGGCCACGGCACCTCGTTGGGCGGCGTGATTATCGATGGCGGCAACTTTGACTGGAAGGCGAGCGGCAAGTATGCGCAGATCGCCGAGCCCAATCCCTCCTACCATGGCGTCTCGTTTACCGAGGCCGCCGGCCCCGCTGCCTTCGCGACCTATGTCCGTGCTATCTTGCTGCGTGACGAGGGCGCCTGCATTAGCCCGTTTAACGCCTGGGTCCTGCTCCAGGGCACCGAGACCCTGTCGCTGCGCGTTGACCGCCATGTCGAGAACACCAAGAAGGTCGTTGAGTTCCTGATCGGTGACGGCCATGTTGCCAAGGTGAACCACCCGAGCCTGCCCGAGCACCCCGACCATGAGCTGTACCAGAAGTATTTCCCCCGTGGCGGCGCCTCGATCTTCACCTTCGAGATCAAGGGCGGCCAGGAGGCTGCTTGGAAGTTCATCGACCACCTGCAGGTCTTTTCGCTGCTCGCCAACGTGGCCGACGTCAAGTCGCTCGTCGTGCACCCGGCTACCACCACGCACTCCCAGCTCTCTGCCGAGGAGCTTGCCGAGCAGAACATTACGCCCTCTACAATCCGTCTTTCCATTGGTACCGAGAACGCCGAGGACATCATTTGGGATCTGAAGCAGGCCTTTGCCGCGCTGGACGAGTAGGGCGACTTGTGCAAGGGCCCCTTGCGACTCGATAGGTATAACTGCATAAAATGCCTGCTCAAGGTGCCTGCGCGAACAATGGTTGCGCAGGCGCCTTTTTTGCATAGGAAGGGCGCTGTTACAGGGTTTTTGGCATGCTTTATGCATGCGAGTTGTGGAAAACTCCTGTTGAGAGGATGTGAGTTTTACGCAAATGACGTGCACCTTTTGAGAAAAAACCGCAGGTCGCGATTTACTCGGGGTACTATGCAGCGCGATCGAATCACACGCAGCTTAAACGCAGCAAAAACTCACTACGGAGGTTTCCAGCTACATGAGGATCGATTCACGAAAACCGAAGGCCGCCGCCCTTTCTGCCACGCTTGCCGTGGCGCTTTTAGTGGGTGCCGGCGTAACCGATGCCCACGCGGCAACACTGTCCGACGCGGTCGGATCAACGCCGTCCGAGGCGACCCTGATGCAGCCCGTCGACTATCGTGGCGACGGCTTTGGCTCCATGCAGGAGTGGAACGCCTCGATGGGGGCCAAGCGCGATTCCCTAGAGGTCCGCGCGCAGATCATCATGAACATGTACGGTGACTATGCCACCGATGACGAGCGCGCTGTACTGCAGGGTTGTATCGACGGTGCGGGCAGTCTTTTGACGATGGAGGAGGTCGACGCGAAGTCGGCCGAGCTCGACGAGCTTCGCTCCACGCTCGAGGATGCTAAGCGCGAGGCGCTCGAGGCTGCGGCCGTCGAGGCAGAAGCTGCCGAGGCCGTTCAGGCTTCGTATTACAACGCCGGCTCCGGCTCGTCTTACGCGTCTGCTGCGTATTACGCGAACGGCTCGGGCCTGACGCGCTCGAGCGGCGTCAATAACTACAACGGTCGTCGCGAGACCTATTACAGCAGCAACGTGTTGTATCACCACCGCACGGGTGAGTGGACGCTGGATTCCGAGGGCTTTTGGCGTGATTCCGACGGCTACTACGTGGTGGCTGCGAGCGATAAGTCCCAGGGCTCGACCTTTACGGGCTCTAAGGGCGAGTGCAAGGTCTACGATTCGGGTTGCGCAGCCGGAACTACCGATTACTACACCGGTTGGTAATCTGTCGGCATCGATTGCACATGATGGACGGGCGTCTTTACTGAGCTTTCGGGCAATGTAAAGTCGCCCGTTTTTATATGCATTTGGGTTAACAGAGCCCTTACCGTGGCACTACGTTGGGCATATGGGCGCGGGGCACACTAAGTCATGAGAAACAAGGTCTTTCTCGTGGAGGAAGTGATCCCATGAACGCTCGAGATGTCGCTATTGCCGTCGTTGCCCTTTTGATCGGATGTCTTGGTCCGACGGCGGCGTTAGTTGCCGGCTTGCAGTCCACTACGGGTGCTGCTCCTGTGGTTGTGAGCGCCTTGATTGCAGCGGCGCTGTTGGGAAGCGCCGGCGTGGTGCTTTGCCGCGATGACGAGGACGAGGTCCCGGAGTCGCAAAACGAGCCTCAGTTTTAGCCTCGGCCTAAATGCGACAGGCCTTCGCGAGCGATGGGATCCTCGCGAAGGCCTGTCTGCTTACATTGCGCGCGTCGCCGTGCGGGCGAGGCTACCAGCTGCTTTCTATTTCGCGAATCCTCTGGTAGAGCCAATCGTTTTGCGGCACTTGGATATCGTGTTTGGCGGCCAGGCGGCAGATGGTGCCCGCGAACTCCTCGACTTCGGTTTTACGTTGTGCGATGCGGTCCTGCGCCATCGAGGGCATGCCGGCGGGGTCGATTCCCTCGATGAGGTGCACCATCTGCGTCAGGTCTGCCTCGGTAAGCTCAACGCCCTCGGCGTTGGCGACCGCAAGTGTCTCGCGCATGGCGGAAACAAAGCAGCGACGCTGCTCGGAGTCCTGTTCCGTGGCACTCCCGTACGTGCCGCCGTAGGCCATGCAGGTCTGGTTGATGCCATCGTTGAGCATGAGTTTGGCCCACATGCGGTGCGCAATGTCGCTCTCGACGGTATGGGCGATGCCGCAGCGCGTGTAGAGCTCATCGATGGCGGTGACGGTTGCGGGCTCGGTGCCTGCTGCCGCGCCAAAGCGAATCTCGCCCGCATTGGTAAAGGTGAGCGCGCCGTTAAGGAATACGGCGTCCATGCCCTGGCAGATGCCCAGGACGGTGTGCTTCCAGCCAAAGCGCTCGGCTATTTTTTGCTCGCTCGTAATGCCGTTGCACAGCGAGGCGATGAGCGTGTTGGGTCCCACGACGCGCTCCATAGTCTTGAGTGCTTGGTTGAGCCCCGTCGTCTTGACCGTGAGAATGACCAGATCGGCGGGCGTTGCCTCGCTGGCGCGGACGGACTTGAGCGTGCAGGGCTTTCCGTTGACGGTGAGCGCATCGCCCACGTGGCGCTCGAAACGCGCGTCATCCATGACGTATTCGACGGCATCGTTGCCGAGGGTCTTGGCAATCATGCTGCCGTAGAGCAGGCCGACGCCACCCTTGCCGATAAAGGCGACCTTGTTGATCTGCATGTGAATCATCTCCCCATATAAAAGGCGCCCGCATATGGGGCGCCTGATGGATTGTATGCCGCTGGGGCATGTGGCGTACACCGGAGGCTGAATTTAGAAGAACAAATGCATGGGAACTTATGCCGTGGGGCAGATGGCAAAAACGCGCGCGGGATATCCAACGCCATCGCGCACCTTGGGGAAGGTGCAGAAGATGACGGCGCCTGTGGCGGGAAGCTCGTCCAGATGGTCCATGACCTCAATCTGATAGCGGTCAACCGAGAGGATGTACTGCTCGCCGGGGTAGGGGTAGGCGTCCTCGCGTGTGGTCACGCTCGCCTCCTTTCATCGGGCTTTTTGCTGATGTTAAAGCGGTGCCGTGACAGCTCGATTTCTTCTGCGTTACGATACGTTCTCGATTGCGATTCCACGATGTTTCGGCCGCGTGACCATTGTGTTTCGCCTTGCCGGGGCGCTGATGGCGAAGGGAGGGGCCGTGCAATACCGCGTTGACCCCAAAAGTGGTAACCGAATATCCGCTCTCGGTCTGGGCTGCATGAGATTTCCTGGTGCGCCGGGACGTCCGGATGCGAAGACAGCCGATGCTATCGTTTCCCGCGCCGTGGAGCAGGGGATAAATTACCTGGATACGGCTTATCTTTATCCCGGCAACGAGGCTTGCGTAGGCGCTTCGCTTGAGCGCTTGGGCCTGCGCGACCAGGTTTTGCTCGCGACCAAGCTGCCGCACGCCTCGTGCAAGTGCGCGGAGGATTTCGACCGTTTCTTTGATGAGCAGCTGCGCCGCCTGCGGACTGACCATATCGACTACTACCTCATGCACAACATCACCTCGCCCGCCCAGTGGGAACGCGTGGTGGCACTGGGTATCGAGGATTGGATTGTGCGCCAAAAGGCTGCGGGGCGTATTCGCCGGATCGGTTTTTCGTACCACGGCAGTGCGGCGGACTTCCTCACGATGCTCGATGCTTATGAGTGGGACTTTTGCCAGATCCAGTACAACTACGCTGGAGAGCACTATCAGGCGGGGACGGCGGGGCTCATGGCGGCTGCTGAACGCGGGCTTGCGGTATTTGTAATGGAGCCGCTTTTGGGCGGACGTCTGGCAGGTAAGTTGCCGCCGCGGGCCCGCGCTGTGCTCGATAGCGCCCGTGACCCGCATTTGTGCACTCCTGCCGCTTGGGGGCTTTCGTGGGTGTGGAATCATCCTCAGGTGACGATGCTGCTTTCGGGTATGACCGATACCGCGCAGGTGGATGAGAACGCGGCGTTGGCCGATCGGGCCCTGCCGGATTCGATGACAGCTACTCAGCTCGATGCCATCGCACGCGTGCTGGAGGAGTTTGAAAAATCGAATCGCGTGCCCTGCACGGGATGCGGCTATTGCATGCCGTGTTCTAAAGGCATCAATATTCCTGGGTGTTTTGCCGCCTACAACGCAAGCTATGCGCACAGCTGGTTTACGGGTCTATCGCAGTATTTTACGGCGAGCGCGGTGCGCACAAGCGAGCCCAAGTTGGTGAGCAATTGCGTCAAATGCGGCAAATGCGCGCGGCACTGCCCGCAGCATATCGATATCCCCGAGCGTCTCGACGATGTGCGCCGCCGTTTTCAGCCTGGACCCGTGACGGCGGTGCTTAAGGCCTTCGGCAAAACGCGCTCCTCATGACCCTTTTATAACTTGCGGTGGAATAGTTCCTGTTTGCGGCAGAATAAGGCATCAACAGGAACTATTTCACCGTAACTGATGAGGGGGAGCTGGGGATGCTGACGATTGGGTGTCACCTATCCACGACGAAGGGCTATCGGGCGATGGGGGAGACGGCGCTATCCATTGGCGCCAATACCTTTGCATTCTTTACGCGCAACCCGCGCGGCGGCAAGGCGAAAGACCTTGACATGGATGACGTGGCGGCCCTGCGCGAGCTTATGGAACAAAACGATTTTGGTCCCCTCGTGGCCCATGCTCCGTATACCTATAACCCCTGCTCGGCCAAAGAGCGGGCGCGCGAGTTTGCCCTGGAGGCCATGGCTGAGGATCTGCAGCGTCTGGAAGCGCTGCCCGGTAACTACTACAATTTCCATCCCGGTGCGCATGTGGGACAGGGCTCCGACGCCGGCATTCAGATGATCGTCGACACCCTGTGCCAGGTGATGTTTGAGGGCCAGCAGACGACGGTGCTGCTCGAGACCATGGCTGGCAAGGGCACCGAGGTGGGCCGCAGCTTTGAGGAACTGGCGATCATCATCGAGGGCGTTGCTGACAGGCGCCCCGAGCTGTCGGCCAAGCTGGGCGTTTGCCTGGACACCTGCCATGTAAATGATGCCGGCTATGATATCGTCCAAGATCTTGACGGTGTGCTCGACGAGTTCGATCGTGTGGTGGGTATCGAGCGCCTGCGCACTGTGCATATCAATGATTCCAAGAATCCCCGCGGTGCCCATAAGGACCGGCATGAGTGCATCGGCAAGGGTTACCTCGGCAGCGAGGAACTTGGCGGTGGAATGCAGGTTATGCAGAATATTGTATCGAATAGCTGCCTGCGATCACTGCCATTCATTTTGGAAACGCCGAACGAACTTGCAGGTTATGCGGCTGAAATTAAACTATTAAGGTCATTGCAGCAGTAATGACTGTCATAAAGTGGAGTGTTCCATTCACGTTATGGGTTTGTTTCAATCAGTTTTCTAATTGCAGATTCTCTCACGCGGGTGCATAATAGCCCTCAGTTTTTGCAGGCCCCTGAATCACATGGGGCCATTGGAAGGAGACTGATTATGAAGCTGAAGAAGCTTGGCGCATTTGCCGCCACGGGCGCCATGGCGCTTGCCCTCGCACTGACGGGCTGCGGCTCGTCCAACGCCACCTCTGGTTCTGATGCCGGTTCCAGCAGCTCTGACGACGCTAAGGTCGAGAAGGTCGACGGCTCCAAGGAGTACGCGCTCGTCAAGGACGGTACGCTGACCGTCGGCACCTCTGCCGAGTACGCTCCGTTTGAGTACAAGGATGACAACGGCGATTATCAGGGCTTTGACCTTGAGCTCATCAAGGCTATCGGCGACAAGCTGGGCCTGGATGTCGAGTACGTCAACAACGACTTCGACACGCTCGTCCCCGGCGTCGCTTCGGGCACCAAGTATGACGTCTCCATTGCGGCTATCACCGACACGCCCGAGCGTGAGAAGGAAGTCGCTTTCTCCGATTCCTACTACATGGACGATCAGGCTATCGTGACCAAGGTCGATAACACCGACATCACGGCCGACAATTACAGCGAGAAGCTCAACAACGCCGACGCTACCATCATCGTCCAGTCTGGCTCGACCGCCGAGGCCTTTGCCCAGGAGAACTTCCCCAAGGCCAAGATCGTCCCCTACAAGGACGCTACCGAGTGCTTCAGCGCCCTGCAGTCCGACAAGGGCGATGCCGTAGTCACCAACCGCTCCGTTGCCAGCCAGCTGACCGCCGAGCAGTTCAACACCTGCCACACGGTTAAACAGATCAGCACCGGCGAGGAGTACGCTATTGCCATCAACCAGGGCAATACCAAGCTCAAGGACGACATCAACCAGGCCATCAAGGACCTGACCGACGACGGTACCGTTGACGCCCTCATGGCTAAGTACAACATCAAGTAAACAGATACTTGATTGCGTGTGGGCCCTTTCCGTTTAGCGGAGAGGGCCTTTGCGCTTCTCTCGACGGAGAGCGTTTCCGTCTCTATTTGCCGGCAACTTCTACGATAGGAGCCACCTTGTCTCGACTGAACAAAGGGGCCGCTGAGCAGCGTTCTTCACTACCCGCCTTGCTCCAAAAGCTAGCCTGTGTCATGGCCGTGGCGCTCGCGCTGGTGTGCGTGGGGGCATCTGCGCCCTCGACTGCCCAAGCGCTTGAGACCGCAAAGATTACCGCCCGACCCAACACCGGTTCGGGCAGCGATGTGGTCGGCGGCACCGAGACACGCATTACCTGGGAAGTTCAGGCCGACGCCGACGAGGAGCTGAGCGGTCTTTCGCTGACGTTTGTCGATGGCACGACGTTTGGTACCGATGACACGCGATTGACGATGCTCTCGGGCGAGGACCTCATGGATCGCACACCCATGAAGCCCACGTGCACGGCTGATGGCCAGACGCTCAAGATCGACTTTGGCGAGACGGCGCCTGCCGGCGGCTTTTTCCGTGTCGAGGTGTACGGCGTGACCTTCCCCGTCGAAGGCGGCGACGAGGCCTTTAGCGGCACCTATACGCTCGCCGACGGTTCGACCAAGAAGATTTCCAAGATTCCTTCCGTCGAGATTAAGGGCGTGACGGCCTTCGATAACTTCCAGGCCGATCTTAAGGAACAGCCGTGGGTCGAGGCTTGGAATTCCAATATATTCCTGCGCCTGTTCTTGAACCCGGTCATTTTGGTCCAGAGCCTGCCGGTCGTATTTAAGGGCTTCCTTATGTCGCTCTCGATCGTGCTTGTGGCGTTTCCGCTGGCAATCCCCTTTGGCTTTGCCTTGTCGCTCATGCGCATCTCCAAGTCGCGCATCCTGCGCTGTCTTGCCGGCATCTACGTGAATATCATCCGTGGTACGCCGGCGTTCCTGCAGATCTATATCGCGTTCTTTGGCCTGCCACTTGCCGGCGTCAAGGTGGACGACTACGTCTTGGGCGTTATCGTCATGGCCATGAACTCGTCTGCGTACCTGTGCGAGATCTTCCGTGCCGGTATTCAGTCGATCCCCAAGGGCCAAAACGAGGCTGCCCGCTCGCTGGGCATGAATGCCTTCCAGACGTTGCTCTACGTTATGATTCCGCAGACGTTCCGCAATGTCCTGCCTACGCTGACCAGCGAGTTTATCCTGCTTTACAAGGATACGTCGCTGCTCGCCGCCGTGGGCGTGGTCGAGATCGTCATGAATGCCCGCACCATCGTGGCGACGACGGGCTCCATCACGCCGTATGTGGTTGCCGCCCTGTTCTATCTGGTCATTACCCTGCCGCTTGCGCGCTTGGTGAGCGGTCTTGAGGCGAGACTTCTGGGGACGGCCGAAACCAAAAAGAAGCGTCCCACCAAGAGCGCCGGACAGGTTGTCGCGACACCCGCCGATCATATTGCAGGTCTGTAAGGAGGTTCTATTATGAGCGAAACCAATAACTCGAACGAGGTCGTCGTCAGCATCAAGAATCTCCAGAAGGCCTTTGGCGATAACGTGGTCCTGCGCGACATCGATCTGGATGTGCACAAGGGTGAGGTCGTCGTGGTCCTGGGCCCCTCGGGCTCGGGTAAGTCGACGATGCTTCGCTGCATTAACCGTCTTGAGGAGCCCACGAGCGGCTCGATTGTCGTTGAGGGCGTGGATGTGTGCGCCAAGGGCGTCGACCTCAATAAGGTGCGTACGCACTTGGGCATGGTGTTTCAGCAGTTCAATCTGTTCCCGCACCTGTCGGTCAAAAAGAACGTCATGCTTGCGCAACAAAAGGTGCTCAAGCGCAGCAAGGAAGAGGCCGAGAAGATTGCCGTCGAGGAGCTGACCAAGGTCGGTCTGGCCGAGCGCATCGATTTTATGCCGAGCCAGCTTTCGGGCGGCCAGCAGCAGCGCGTGGCCATCGCCCGCGCCCTGTCGATGAATCCGCACGTGATGCTCTTTGACGAGGCTACGTCGGCGCTTGACCCCGAGCTCGTCCGCGACGTCCTTGGCGTCATGCGCGATCTTGCGCGTGACGGCATGACGATGATCGTGGTGACGCACGAGATGGGCTTTGCCCGCGATGTCGCCGACCGCGTCGTCTTTATGGACGGTGGCGTTATCGTGGAGGAGGGCACGCCGAGCGAGGTCTTCGACCATCCCAAGAGCGAGCGCACCAAGGCGTTTTTGGGCAACATCTCGTAGCTGCTTTATGTGGCTGACATAGCAGAAAACGGGGCTGGATTTGGATCCAGCCCCGTTTTTGTTGGGATGCGAATGTGTTTTGGTGCAGAGCCGCGTATGGGCGGAGCTTATCGCCGTTAGGCGAGCTCGGCTCCAAGGGCGCGACAGGCGGCCTCTGCCTCATCGTCGGGGGCGTCGTAACAGATGACGGAATCGACGACGTTGACGCCGGCCTCGTCGGCGTCCGCCTTCCAGTTGTCCATCCATTCGCCCTCGGCCCAAGAATAGGAGCCAAAGAGGACGACCTTCTTGTCGCCGAGGGTCTCCTTGACTTCGTCCCACATCGGCTGGAACTCATCGTACTCGAGCTCCTCGGAGCCCATGGCGGGGCAGCCGAAGGCGATGGCGTCATAGCCGGCGGCTTATTTTTTGGATTCCGGCGTATTGTCGCATCGACGCATGGCACATGCTGTTGCGGCGATGGGGCGGGCAGAAAGAAGGTCAAGAGGGTCGCGGTCGCGGACACCGATGTGTCTCACTACCCCTATAGCGATGAGCTGCTTATTGGCGGTATGAGCTGCGGCGGCTGCGCGCAAAATGTGACGAACGCCCTCAACGCTCTCGATGGCATTTGGGCCACGGTGACGTATGCAGACCACACGGCGTGCATCCGTTCTAAAAACCCGATCGATCGTGAGGTGCTTGAGGCTGCCGTGAGGGATGCGGGCTATTACGTCGTAAAGCCGTAGGGCCGAGCGTGCGCTTGCGCTTAGGCTCGGCCGCGCAGCTCGATGTCTTGGATATCGTCGAAGCCGATGGCGATGTCTCGGAGTTTGAGCAGCTTGAACGCGGGGAGCACTTCGTCGAGAATGCCGGTGCGGCTACGATAGCCGTATGTATCGTAATAAGTGACGCGCACCAAGTCGCCGCGTTTGAGGCCCTCGAGCTTTTTTGAAAGTTCGAGGGCTTTTTCTTCCGTGAGTTCGCATTTGGGCTCAACAGAGATCTCTTGTTTGCGCACGAGCTCATAGTATCCCGTGAGGGCGGCAAAGGGCATAAACTGCGCGGCGCGGTTGGCGCGAACGGCACCGTTGGCGGTGAGCCTGGGGTCGGCGGCGCGACGCCTTCCCTCGGGGTCCGCCAGGCGTTCAAAAGGTGTCGGTGGCCGCATCGGCTGTTGTTGGGCCTTAGGCACGGTGTCCTCCTACCTGATCGTTGCGTTCGCGTGCGGTGGCGCCGGCGGTAAAGCTTAATCCCTTGACCAGGGCGTTCTTGCCGTACTTGCCCTTCACGGCCAGAACGGCGCGGGCCAGGTCGCGCTCGCGCTCATCGGCCTTAACATCGCTAAACAGATCGATGGTGGCAAATTCCTCGGGCATGAGGTTGCCAAAGCCCAAATTGATGCGCTTGACCGGTCGTTTGGGATCGACGGTCTGCGCCCAGAGCTCATCGAAATGGCCCATGATCTTCTTAAACGAATTGGTGCGCTCGGGCAGCTTGCGCGAAGCGTTAGAGTGCGCAAAGAGCGCGGCATAGCCGCCACGCGGTTTGCCGCCATGCTCTCCCACAAAGATGCCGTCGATTGCCTGTGCCTCGCGCACCAGACGGCGTCGTTCGTCATCGCGCTGGACGGGCTTGGGTGCACGGGGTGTGAGCTCGGGGCCGGCGGTTGCGGCGGGTTCGATGCTCGACGTGCTCGAACGCAAATGTCCGCATCCGTCTACATATTGCGCTGTGCCGCTGGCGTCGAGGCGGCGTATGTCGGCGCGCTCGCTCGCGTAGCCCACAAAGAGCGAGATGCTGTCGCAGACCACGTGCTTATCGACCAAGTCCAGTACGGCGGCATCGACCATCTCGCGCAAGACGGTGTAGGCCTGCTCGTAGGCATAACCCTTCGAGAGCACTTGTCCTGTGGTGGTTGAAGTTGCCTGCGGGCGATAGGCCTGAATATCGGCGATAGTTGTCGGCTCGCGCCCAAAGGCGTGGTCGATGAGATACTCGGCATTGACGCCGAGTTCGTCGTAAAGCAGGTTTTCGTCGAGCGCGGCGACGCCCATCAGATCGTATACCCCGTACTTTTCGAGGCGGGCTGCCACGCCGGGGCCGATGCCCCAGATATCGGTGATGGGGCGATGGGGCCAGATCTCCTTGCGAAAGGTCTCGTCGTCGAGTATGCCGATGCGGCTGGGTACGTGCTTAGCGGTAATGTCGAGCGCCACCTTGGCCTGGAATAGGTTGGGGCCGATGCCGACTGTCGCCGTGATGCCGGTGCGCGCGAGGACCTCATCGCGCAGCATGCAGGCAAAGCTTTTGGCATTGGTATGGTAGAGCTCTAGATAGGGTGTCACGTCGATAAAGCACTCGTCAATTGAGTAGACGTGAACGTCTTGCGGACTGACGTATTCCAGGTAGATACCGTAGATCTGCGCCGACACCTCCATGTAGTGCTGCATGCGCGGTACGGCCTTGATGTAGTCGATGCCGTCGGGAATCTCAAACAGGCGACAGCGGTTGTGTATCCCGAGGTCTTTCATGGCCTGGGTAATGGCGAGGCAGATGGTCGTACGCCCGCGTGATTCGTCGGCAACGACCAGGTGGGTGGTGAGCGGATCGAGCCCGCGGTCGACGCACTCGACGCTGGCGTAAAACGTCTTGAGGTCGATGCAGATATAGGTGTGACGCCCGTGCCCCACGCGTCCTCCCATCAAACACATGTTCTTATCGAATACATGTTCGATAATACCCGCTCGTCCGGACATCGTCAAAACCTGCCAAAAAGGGACAGGTTTATTTTGGTAGGTAAAACGCTTGACCGACCAAAACAAACCTGTCCCTTTTTGGCAGGTATGGTCGGGCGGTTGCATCGGGTTTTAACGCAGCTCTAAAGAGCGCGAAACAGCCCGGAAAACCTCGCTTCGTAGCATGAGCCTAACGATCGATACCACCATAAAGCACGGAAGGGTTGTGGGGATAATGGTCAACTATGGGTTTGGTATGCCGACGCGCCTTGTTGCGGATGGAGACGTGGCTCGCTGGTGTGGACGATTGGTCGCTCACTACGGCGGCACCAAGGCGCTGGTGGTGCTGGGTGGCGACAAACATACGCGCGATGAGCTTGTCTCGGCGGCGCTCGGCTCGCTTGACCGAGCTCTGCTCGAGCGCGTGCTTTTTCGTTGCGGCTCGGTTGAGGGCGACGGGGGAGACGAGCTGATCGACGAAGCTGTGGCCCTGGCGACCGACGAAGGCGTGGACTTTGTCCTGGCGATCGGCGATGCCGATACTGCTGGCTTTGCGCGCGAACTCGCGCGTCGCATGGCGGCGCTCGATGCCGGCGAAGACGGTTTTGTCCCTTATGGATGTATTGTCTCGGAGGGCAAAGTGCCTGCTGTCGTGGGAGCCGGCGAGGTTCCCGTTTTTGCCATTATCGCGCCCGAACTGCTTGAGGGCATTGGGTCTCCTCTGCTTGAGTTGCTCGGCAGCGTGTGCGCCGCGGCCTAATGTCTGCCATAAAGAGATGGGCTATTTTTGGTAGGTAAAGCGTTTGACCTGCCAAAATAAACCTGTCCCTTTTTGGTCGGTCGCCGTTTGGGGGCGGATTGGCAACGCTCGCTGATTACGGTCTTGACCTGCGCTAGAATAGGGGCATCTGATTATCCGGGTGCATGGAGGTTTGCGCCCGTATGTTGAGGAGGACTTTATGGCAACTGTTGCCGCACCTATCGACGCTACGTCGACCGCCGCTTGGAAGGCGCTCGAGGCTCATCAGGAGAAGCTCGAGGCCGAAGGTATCGACCTCAAGGCCTGGTTCGCTGCCGATGCAGAGCGCGTGAACAAGCTGAGCTTTGACGCCGGTGACCTGCACTTCGACCTGTCCAAGAACCTGGTGACCGATGAGACCGTCAAGCTGCTGTGCGATCTTGCCCGCGAGGTGAAGCTCGAGGAGCGCCGCGACGCCATGTTCTCCGGCGAGCACATCAACACCACCGAGGACCGCGCCGTCCTGCACACCGCGCTGCGCCGTCCGGCAAGCGAGAAGGGCCAGCTCATCGTTGACGGCCAGGACGTCGTCGCCGACGTGCACGAGGTCCTCGACCGCATGTACGCCTTTGCCGAGCGCGTGCGCTCCGGTGAGTGGAAGGGCGTTACCGGCAAGAAGATCGAGCATCTGGTGTCCATCGGCATCGGTGGCTCCGATCTGGGCCCGGTCATGGCCTACGAGGCCCTGCGTCCCTACGCCGACGCCGGTATCGACTGCCGCTATATCTCCAACATCGACCCCAACGACCAAGCCGAGAAGCTCAAGGGCCTGGATCCCGAGACCACGCTCGTGATTATCGTCTCCAAGACCTTCACCACGCTCGAGACCCTCACCAACGCTCGCGAGGTCAAGACCTGGATGCTCGAGCAGCTCAAGGCTCAGGGTGCCATCGACGGCTCCGATGAGCAGAACGCCGAGGCCGTGGCCAAGCACTTCGTTGCCGTTTCCACCGCACTCGACAAGGTCGAGGCCTTTGGCATCGACCCCGCTAACGCCTTTGGTTTCTGGAACTGGGTCGGCGGCCGCTATTCCGTCGACTCCGCCGTGGGTCTGTCGCTGATCGTCGTGCTCGGTCCCGAGCGCTTCCAGCAGTTCCTCGAGGGTTTCCACGCCATCGACGAGTACTTCTGCAATACCCCGCTCGAGAACAACGCCGTCGCGCTGATGGGCCTGCTCAACGTCTGGTACGTCAACTTCTTCGGTTCCAAGAGCCACGCCGTGCTGCCGTACTGCCAGTACCTGCACCGCTTCCCGGCCTATCTGCAGCAGCTCACCATGGAGTCCAACGGCAAGCACGTCCGCTGGGACGGCAGCGCCGTGACCTCCGACACCGGTGAGATCTTCTGGGGCGAGCCCGGCACCAACGGTCAGCACGCCTTCTACCAGCTGCTGCACCAGGGCACCGTGGTGGTCCCGGCCGATTTCATCGCCTTCGCCAACACTGCCAACCCCGCAACCGACAGCGGCCAGGATGTTCACGAGCTGTTCCTGGGCAACTTCCTGGCCCAGACCAAGGCACTCGCCTTTGGTAAGACGGCCGATGAGGTGCGCGCCGAGGGCACGCCCGAGCAGATCGTCCCGGCCCGCTGCTTTGAGGGCAACCGTCCGACGACCTCGATCTTCGGCGATACGTTGACCCCGTTCGCACTCGGCGAGCTCATCGCCCTGTACGAGCACATCACGTTTGTCGAGGGCACGGTCTGGGGCATCGACTCCTACGACCAGTGGGGCGTCGAGCTGGGCAAGCAGCTTGCCAAGCAGATTACCCCGGCCTTCCACGACGACGCCGCCAAGGCCGAGCAGGACGCTTCGACCCAGGCGCTCATCGAGTTCTACCGCGCTCACCGCAAGTAGTCTTTACGGCCGAGTTGGCTTATGACTGAAAGGGGCCCGTATCCGTTGGGATGCGGGCCCCTTTGCTATTTGAGTGGGCATGAGGGCGTATTGAGGGGGGATGTCTTGCAGTCGGCATCCGCGTGCGGCGCCATTCGCTGTCCGTAAATATACGTCTACAGCTAATTTCATACCACTTGCCGGAATGCGGACGCTGTCCTTGCATGTCGGGCGTATATTGAACGTGGTTTTTCGCGTGAAACCACGAATCGGTTGTCAGCCCTGAACAAGGAGGCTCAGCATGACGCTTGCCAAACCCATCAATAAATACATCGACTATATCGATGCCCCCGAGGACACGTTTGAGCAGTATGTCGAGAAGGCGCTAAAGTACAACTTTCGCTGCGTATTTGCGAACCTGCAGGAGTACGAGACGGGCCGCGCCATGCTCGAGGGCTCTGACATCATCCTTGCCGGCGCTATCGACTTTCCCCAGGGCACTATGACGCTTGAGGAGAAGCTTGCGAGGTTTGAGGAATACGCTGCGTGTGGCTTTACCGAGATTGACTACGTTTTGAATCAGGGGTCGATCGAGAACCGCGATTTTGATGCCATCGAGCGCGAGATGACTGCCGTTGCTGATTTTTGTCGCGCGCATGGCATCACTGACAAGGTAATCGTTGAGATGTGCAAGCTGGACGGCGACGACGCCGCCAAGCGCCGTGTATGCGAGATCGCGCTGGAGGCCAAGCCGGGATTCCTTAAGACATCGACCGGCAGAAGCTTTGGCGGTGCTAAGCTCGAGGACGTGCGGCTGATGCACGAGGTGCTCGGCGATTCCGTGGCAATCAAGGCGGCGGGCGGTATCCATAATTACGAAGAGGCTTGCGCATTCATCGAGGCCGGCGCCAGCGCGTTAGGTGCATCGGCGGGCATCGCGATCGTCGAGGGCGCACCGACGGATGAGCGTCGCTAGCAGACGTATTTGACCTGAGCGATAAAGCTTCACGACCACACGCCGTTCATGTTCGGGACAATATGACCTTTTACCCCGTTGCAGACAGAGCCGCAGTAGGTGTTCTGTATGATGACTCAGGCAAGGTTGTTCAATGACAGGGAGGCTTATATGGCAATCAAAGCCATCGCAATGGATATCGACGGTACGCTCACCAACGACCAAAAGGTCATCAGCCCGCGTACGCGCGAGAAGCTGCTCGCGGCGCAGGAGTCGGGCATTAAGCTCATTTTGGCTTCGGGCCGTCCCGCATGGGGGCTGCACGCCTTGGCGCAGGAGCTCGACCTTCAAAACCATGACGGTCTGCTGGTGGCCTTTAATGGCGCTCACGTCGTCGACGCTCAGACCGATGAGGTCCTTTTTGACCAGGCCATGCCGGCTGACGTACTGCACCGTCTGATTGATCATCTGCGTAATTTTGACGTGATCCCTATGATTTCGCTCGGTCGCGATCTGCATGTCGAGGATTCGTACCGCTGCATGATTACGCTGCCGGATGGCTCGCAGAAAAACATCGTCAAATACGAGCGCGATGCCTGCGACCTTAAGATCCGCGAGGTGGAGAGCCTGCATGAGGTCGTGGAAACTTATCCCGTGGACAAGCTGCTCACTGCTGGCGACCCGGCCTATCTGCAAGCGCATCACGAGGAGATGTATGCGCCCTTTACTCAGACGCTTTCGGGTATGTTTACGGCCGACTGGTACTTTGAGTTTACGGCTCCCGGTATCGACAAGGCCCGCGCGCTCGAGGGTGCCCTGCCCAAGCTCGGCATCGATGCCAGCGAGGTCGTCTCGTTTGGCGACGGCCAGAACGACAAGTCCATGATTGAGTGGGCCGGCACCGGTGTTGCCATGGGCAACGCGGTTGACGAGGTTAAGGCCGTGGCCCAGATGGTGACTGCCAATAACAACGAAGACGGCATTGCGGTGGCGCTGGATAAGCTGCTGGGTTAGAATCGCCGATTAATGCATGGTTCGGGCGCCTGCTTACAGGCGTCCTTTTGTTAGGGAGGGTGCCGTGTCCGCATTTCCGTTCGACGCCGTTATCTTTGACATGGACGGCGTCATTGTCGATACCGAGTATTACTACCTGAGCGAGACTGCCGCGTTTGCCAAGGAGCTTGGGCTTAACCTGACTCAAGAGGAGTTGAACGGGCAGATCGGTACCTCACATCAGTTCTTCCTGCATATGCTGGTCGATTGGTTTGAGCGCGCCGGTAAGGGGCATTTCACTGGCGAGGAAGCGTTGGCCCGTTGGGACGAGTGGGCGCATAAGCGTCCGCGCGACTATCAGGCTTTGATTAACCCAGGCGCCGTGGATACGATTCGAGAGCTGCCGCGCCGCGGCGTTCGCGTGGCGCTTGCCAGCTCGTCTCCCATGGATAGCATCGAGGAAGTGCTCAATGCGTGCGGGCTGTCGGATGCCTTTGAGTATGTGGTGAGCGGCGAGCAGTTTAAGGAGAGCAAGCCCGAGCCCGACATCTACCTGCATGCGCTGGACCTGCTGGGACTGCCCGCGAATCGCTGCTGCTGCGTTGAGGATTCGGTACCTGGTATCACTGCCGGCAAGCGAGCCGGCCTGACGGTCATTGCCAAGCGCGAGGAACGCTTCGGCTTTAGCCAAGATGCCGCGGACAAGATTATCGACCAGCTGCCGGAGCTGCTGGAGCTTGCGTAGGACTTGGACGGCACGTCTGCCGTCATAATGGTATCGTTGTCGTCTTTTTGCCCAGAGGGGTTAGCGAAGGCCAAAAACAGAGTGCGCATTTGTTAAAACTGCCGATTCGATGCGCTTTGCGTCACAATTTTTGAGCGAGGCGATGCGCATCGAGGTCCTTGTGAGCGATTTGATGAGCGACTGTGCGCTTGTTTCTGTGTTTGCCTCTGCCGGCGCATCGGTCTCGAGCAGTAAACGATCGAGTGGAATCTGTCGTGCGTATTCGCGTCCTCGTTTAGACGCGAGCATGCGTTCGTTGACAGAAAAATAGCAGCTCGCATTACGCGCGCGGACGAGTTCGTCCGAAGTACCGCTAAACCAGTGGAAGATGATAGCGGGGGAGTCGGGGTTTGGGATGAGTAGACCATGCGATTCGAGGACGTCCAGTACGGCTCCTGCCGAACGAACGGCGTGAATCGATATCACGCGCCCGGCAAGAGGACACTGCACGAGCGCATCGCAGAGCCGGTCAAGTGCCTGTATTTGCAGCGGTTCGCTTCCGGCAAAGCGCGCGGAAAAGTCGAGTCCCACCTCGCCGATGTAGCGCTCTTGGGCAGCAACTTTGCAAAGCAGATTGACTTCGGCAGGACCGCAGCGGCCGTCGGCGAGCCACCAGGGATGGAGCCCGACGCCCGCGATAATGTTTGGGTAACGGCTGGCCCGCTTTTTTGCTGCCGCGAAGTCGCGTGGGTCGACCCCGCAATCAAAGACCCCCAACCCTATAGCCGCAGTTTCGTCGGCAACAGCATTCGGGTAAGCCATCAAATCAAGATGGCAGTGTGCATCAAATAACCGGGGCTCCATCTCGGCGCACTCCGCTAGTCCAGGCGCTGGCCATCGGCGCGCACGCGCTCGGTGCCGCGCCCACTGATCTGGCGGATAACCTCGCCGGCAATCATCTGACCCATGATGGGCGGCATAAAGCTGGTGGTTCCGAGCTCGGTACGCTCGTGGATGTTGGAAGGGTCGCGGGGCTGTGTCTTAACCGATTCCTCGCAGCTAAACAATACATGTAGGCTCTTGATTCCGCGCTTCTTACATTCTTTGCGCATAATGCGGCTCATGGGGTCACGTACCGTATCGAAGATGTCGGCAAAGCGGAGGCACTCGGGATGGAGCTTGTTGGCCCCGCCCATGGAGCTAACCAAACGAATGTCGTGGTCCTGAGCATATTTGGCAATAGTGAGCTTGGCCGAGATGGTGTCGATGGCGTCGACGACGTAGTCGAGCTTGCCGCCCGTCTGCTCAAAAACGCTCGCAAAGAACTCGTCGATGTTGTCGCTCAACAGGTATTCGGTGCGCTTGATAACGGTGGCGGCGGGATTGATATCGCGAATCATGGCTTCCATCACGTCTACCTTGCGCTTGCCGACGGTGCTGTGGAAGGCGATGGCCTGGCGATTGATATTGCTGGGCGCGATGATGTCCTTGTCCAGAATGACGAAATGACCGATGCCGCCGCGGGCGAGTGCCTCGCAGCAATTGGAGCCCACACCTCCGCAGCCGAGCACCAGCACCGTAGCATCGGCGAGCTTATCGAGTGCCTCGCGGCCCATGATGATCTCGAGCTTGGTGTCGCGTGTCTCGATGGCGGCTGCGGCAGCGGTTTCGGTCATAGATATCCTCCGATGGGGATTCGGTCGTGTTTTAGCTATCGCCATTATAGGTATTATTGCGATTCCATTTGAGCCCTTGGAGCTTGTTGAAATGGGATCGGGATTCGCATAAGATTGAAGCAGATGGCGCCCGTTGCCGCGGGTTAGCCAACTCCGAAACACGTTTATGGCGTGAGAAGTGGCCGTCTTCGCATTACGCGGGGCGGCTATTTTTTTGAGTACAAGATTAGATAGTTAGACAAACATCTAAATATCGAGTATAGTGTGCGCGTCGAACGAAATACTGAGAGGAGGTCCTATGCCGGGAGAGGGTTTTAAAGCGCTGGCCGATCCTACGCGGCGGCGCATTTTGGAACTACTACGCGAGGGCGACCGCACGGCTGGGGAGCTTGCCGAGCATTTTGACATCAGCAAGCCGTCGTTGAGCCATCATTTGGCGACGCTCAAAAACGCCGGGTTGGTGACCGATGAACGTCATGGCCAAAACATCGTTTACAGCTTAAACACCACCGTCATGCAGGACTTGATCGGTTGGTTTATGGGCTTTACAAACACTGAAGGTGATAAGGATGAATAACGAAAACAAGGGCATTCACGCCACGGGGGTATCGCCACGCGTGTGGATCGCGCTGGTCGCTCTGTGCGTCGCCAATATCGTAGCGCACCTTATGGTGATGCCGAGCTTGCCGGCGCAGATTCCCACGCACTGGGGCGCGAACGGCGTTGACGGTTGGGGTCCCAGCTGGATGGCCTCCGCGCACGGCGTGCTGCCCCTGGTGCTTCTCGCAATGTTCTGCGTGGTGCCGCGCATCGATCCCAAAGGTGAGGCATATCGAACCTCGGGCAAGTTCTATCAGGGCTTCGTAATCGCCTTCACCCTGTTCATGTGCGCCATAAGCTGGTTGGGAGAGCTTACGGTCTGGGGCGTGGTGCCGGCGGTCGGTTCGGTCAACGTGCTGATTTCCGGTGCTGTCGGTTTGCTGTTCATTGGCGTAGGCAACTACTTGCCGCGTGTGAAGCAGAACTATACGCTCGGTATCAAGACGCCCTGGGCGCTTGCCGATCCCGAGAACTGGCGCCGTACGCAGCGTTTTGGCGGTGCCTGCTTTATGGTGCTGGGTGTTGGTCTGATTGCGATGGGCGTTGCGGGTAGCGTGCTTTCAAGTGAAGTTGTCGCCGCGGTGATTGCGGTTCTGGCGTTTGGTTCGGTCGGAGTCGTCTACGTCTACTCGTATCTGCTGTGGCGCAAATCGCAGCGAGCCGCTCGTTAAGGTTGCGGAAAACCAGCGTACGCAGTTCATAGTATGTTCCGGGGGACTTTTCCCAGGTAGTATTAGGGAGTATGGGCAACCGTGTCCCTTTTTCGTTACGTTTTAGAGCTGGTTTTCTCATCTCGTTTCCACTAAAGCGAAACAAGAATAGGGAAACAGCAGGTAGAAAGGATAAAACAGACAAATGGCAGAGTTTATCTACCAGATGTATCAGGCTCGCAAGGCTCATGGCGACAAGGTGATCCTTGACGATGTGACCCTGAGCTTCTATCCCGGTGCCAAGATCGGCGTCGTGGGCCCTAACGGCATGGGCAAGTCGACCCTGCTCAAGATCATGGCCGGCATCGAGGAAGTTTCCAACGGCGATGCCAGACTTACCCCCGGCTACACCGTGGGTATCCTGCAGCAGGAGCCGCCGCTCGACGACGACAAGACCGTCATCGAGAACGTGCGCATGGCATTTGGCGACATGATCGCCAAGGTCGATCGCTTCAATAAGATCGGCGAGGAGATGTGCGACCCGGACTGCGACATGGATGCCCTCATGGCCGAGATGGGCAAGCTCCAGGACGAAATCGATGCCGCCGATGGCTGGGATATCGATTCCAAACTCGGCCAGGCTATGGATGCCCTGCAGCTGCCCGATTCCGACATGCCGGTCAACGTGCTTTCCGGCGGAGAGCGCCGTCGCGTGGCCCTGTGCAAGCTGCTGCTCGAAGCTCCCGACCTGCTGCTGCTCGATGAGCCCACCAACCACCTGGACGCCGAGTCGATCCTGTGGCTCGAGCACTTCCTGCACAACTACCAGGGTGCCGTGCTTGCCGTCACGCACGACCGCTACTTCCTGGACAACGTTGCCGAGTGGATCTGCGAGGTCGACCGTGGTCACCTCTATCCCTACAAGGGCAACTACTCCACGTATCTGGAGACCAAGGCCGCCCGTATCGAGGCTCAGGGTAACCGCGACGCCAAACTCGCTAAGCGCATGGAGGCCGAGCTCGAGTGGGTACGCTCCAGCCCCAAGGCCCGTCAGGCCAAGAACAAGGCCCGTCTGGCTCGCTATGAGGAGATGGAGGCCGAGGCCCGCGCAAGCCAGAAGCTCGACTGGACCGACATCCGCATCCCTGTGGGCCCGCGTTTGGGCAACAAGGTGCTCGAGGCCCATCACCTGCACAAGGAGTTCGACGGTCGCGTGCTCATCGACGACCTATCGTTCACCCTGCCGCGCAACGGCATCGTGGGCGTCATCGGCCCCAACGGTGTGGGCAAGACCACGCTGTTCAAGACGATTGTGGGTCTGGAGCCGCTGACCTCGGGTGAGCTCGAGGTGGGCGAGACCGTCAAGATCTCCTATGTCGATCAGAACCGCTCCGGCATCGACCCCGACAAGAACCTATGGGAGGTCGTCTCGGATGGCCTGGACCACATGATGGTCGGCGAGACCGAGGTCCCCAGCCGCGCGTACGTGGCGAGCTTTGGCTTTAAGGGCCAGGACCAGCAGAAGCGCGCTGGCGTACTTTCCGGTGGCGAGCGCAACCGTCTGAACCTGGCGCTTACGCTCAAGCAGGGTGGCAACCTGCTGCTCCTCGACGAGCCCACGAACGACCTCGACGTCGAGACGCTGTCCTCGCTCGAGGCGGCACTGCTCGAGTTCCCGGGCTGCTCGGTGGTCATTAGCCACGACCGTATGTTCCTGGACCGCGTCGCCACGCACATTCTGGCGTGGGAGGGCACCGACGAGAATCCGGGCAACTGGTATTGGTTCGAGGGCAACTTCGAGGCCTATCAGGCCAACCGCATCGAGCGCCTGGGTGAGGACGCAGCCCAGCCGCATCGTATTCACCGCAAGCTGACGCGCGATTAGTCGAGCTCAGGTGACCTAACGAGAAAGGGACGATAACCTTGAGGGTTATCGTCCCTTTTTTACTTGGTAGAAGGCTCGACTTTATCGATAGCCCAGGTGGCGCCGAGGCCGCCGGTGGTGTTGCGGCGGATGCGCACGGTGACTTCGTGGCGCTCGCCGGCCTGCGTGTAGCGCAGGGGGAAGCTTGCGCGGTTTCGCGCGGCCTCGATGGTACCGCGCTCGCGGGCGATCCAGTAGTACTCGCCGACGATGCCGAGCGTGTCGGCGCCGTAGGGGAGATAGGTCGACAGCTGGTGTAGCAATGGGCCGGGGCAGAAGACCTCGGTTGTGAAATCGACGGGGAAGTCCTCGGGGATGGTCGGTGCTGCGGGTGTGGTGACAGGTGCTGCAACGGGGAGCGGAGCCGGTGCAGGTGCGGGAATCTGGTCACAGGCAGATGCGGATGCGGACTCGATGGCAGGCTCAGGCTCAGGCGCTGTTTCCGGCTTAACTGCGAAATCCGTCGGTTCCACGGAGACGGACGTGTCTGCGGTCTCGGTTTTGGCATCGGCTCGCGGGGCATCCTCTGCCTCGACAGATGGCTTTGCCTCGGCTGGCGTGGATGCCATGGTGGTGATGCCGGCGTTTGCGTTCTCGGGGTCATAGACGACCGTGAGCGAGATGGCGGGCTGCGGCGTCTCGGGCTCTGGCGTCGACTCGGTAGCGTCTTGATCGTCGGGCTCGTCGGACTGATCGTCCTCGGGCTCGTCGCCAAAGACATCGCTGTTTTGGAACGCAGGCGTCTCGGGTTGGTTGGCGGCTTCTTCGGTTGTCGACTTGGGAGCCTCGTCGAGCTCCGCAGTGGCTTCCTGCTCTGATATGACTTCGGGATCGGTCGTGGCGGCGATTTCGGTTTCGGCTCCTGCTGTTACCTCAATAGCGACTTCGATCTCCGCCTCGGGCTCGGGTTCCGGCGCGGCTTCAACCATGGCTTCTGGCTCGGGACGCTTAACGTGCTTGGGACGCACGGCCTTGAGGTCCTTCTCGCCGCGCTTTTTCTTCTTGTAGGACTGCTTGGCTCCCTTGGCCGCCTTGGGCTTGTCCTCGCCCTTGGCAAGGGCGGCATCCCAGGTTTCGTTGGCGATGACGGTGGCATACAGACGGCCGCCCTTAAAGACGGTCAGCTTAATGCAGTCGTCGAGCTCCTCGAGCAGCTCGCGCGTGGACTCGAAGCCCAGGTCATAAGCGGCCATGTCACCAGCGGCGAGCGCCTCCTCGACTTGCGTCATAAACGTTTGCTTGCCGCACCCAATCGCGTCGCGCAGCAGGCGATACAGATAGATGTGGTTGCCCAGCGATAGTGTGGGCTTAACTATTGTCTTGCTCATGGCAAATCTCCTCTATACACACCAAAGCATCTTACCATCGCATGGGGCTTGCCATCTCGTCGCCCAAGGCAAACGGGCGCGACCGTTGCCGGTTCGCGCCCGTTATGCAGGTCGGTTATCTATGAGAGGCAAACGTGCCTAGTTGCCCGATGCCGTGCCTTGGCTCGAGCTGTCAGATGGCGTGCCGGACGCGGATCCGCTCGAGCTGCTATTGTTGCCGCTGTCGGTTGTGTCCGTTCCCGATGTATTGCCGTTTGCCTGGTCGCCCGTGCTCGGTTGAGAGCCGTCGGTCGTTTGGCTTGAGTCAGTCGTGCCGGATTGCGTACCGCTGTTGTTCACAGAGGAATCGGCGCCCTGCGACTGATCGGGGGCGTTCGAGGACGAATCGGTGGATGCGGAGTCGCCCTGCGAGTCGTCCTGCTGGCTTTGCGATTGACCAGTGCTATCCGCGTCGTGCTCGGTCGTGCGCGACGATAGGATTGACTCGGGGCGCTCGCCCAGACCTTCACCGGCGGTGGTGATAAGGATGGCGCCGGCGCAGGCGATGACCGCGACGATGGCGATGGCGATCGAGAAGACGATGACCTTCTTTTGCGTCTGGCTGCGCTCTGCCGCCGCCTTGGCACGCAGACTGTTGGGGGCGACGCGCGCCGTGGTCGCGCGCCCCGCAACCTGGCGCATCTCCTGCGTAGTCGCGGCGCCGCCCAGGTACTCCTCGGCATTAAGGTCAACGGGCTCATAGGCGCCGGCAGGGTAGTCGACGGCGGCGTGCGTGCCCTTGAGGGCGTTGGCGCTGGCAGAGATAAAGTGGCGGTAGACCTGCGAGGACACAACGGTGATGACCGAGCTCACGGCGGCACCGATCACCGATCCGGCGATGCCGATCTTGGAAGCAAGTGCGACGCTCGTGGCGGCAGCTGCGGCGCCGGCGATGATTTGGGGAATGGAAATGTCGTCGAACAGGCCCTTTTTGGGCGCGATGGCCATGGTCTGTCCGATGGAATGGTTTTCGTGAACGCCGTTGTTGAGTGCGGCCGGTGTCATGACGCGCGTGCGCGGCGCGTCGGTGTACTTGGTTGTCATACGGGGCCCTCCCGGTGTAAATCTGCTTCGTTTCGTGTAGCCATCAGGGTACCCACCAGATGTGAATCGTACGTGACATTTAACAGATACCATCAACTCATCAATAGCTCACCAAATTGGTGGGATGCGGTTACACCCGGCGGTTGAACTACAATAGGGCTTGCTAATTGTTGTGAATGGCGTCTACGCACGGGAGCATTCTTATGAATCTTCACCTTTCTCAGTCTGATGGCTTTTTGCGTGTGGCGGCGGCCTCGCCGCGGATTCGCGTGGCCGATGTCGAGGGCAATGCCGAGGTTGCGCTGGCGGCTGTTCGCGAGGCAGTCGAGCGCGGTGTCCGTGCTCTGGTGCTGCCCGAGCTTAATCTGACTGGCTATACCGCGGCTGATCTGTTCCATAACCGCACATTACTGCATACCTGCGAGGCCGCACTGGCACATATTCTCGATGAAACCCGCGAGCTGCCGATTGTCTTTACCATCGGTCTTCCCGTTGCGGTGGCCGAGAATATCTACAACTGTGCCGCCGTGTGCTGCGCGGGCGAGCTTTTGGGCCTCACGGCCAAGAAGTATCTGCCCAACTATGGCGAGTTCTATGAGCGCCGTTGGTTTGCTCCGGCGCCCGCCGATCCCGTGTGGGTTGAGTTTGCCGGTCAGGGTCCGGTTCCGCTGGGTTCGGGGCTTGTCTACCGCTGCTGTGATGAGGGCGCCGAGGATTTGGTACTCGGTATTGAGGTCTGCGAGGACCTGTGGGTGCCGGCGCCCCCTTCGACCGAGATGGCGCTTGCCGGTGCGACGGTGATCCTCAATCCGTCGGCCTCGGACGAGATTATCGGTAAGGCAGATTACCGCCGCAGCCTTATCTCCAATCAGAGCGCGCGCCTGTACTGCGCCTATGCCTACGCGGACGCGAGCGAGGGCGAGTCCACGACCGACATGGTCTTTGCAGGCGAGAACCTCGTCTACGAAAACGGTTCGAAGCTCGCCGCCACGAAGCTCCTCACCTGCGATATGGCGGTGGCCGACGTTGACCTCGACCGTCTGGTTGCCGAGCGTCGTCGTTCGACCACGTGGACGCGCGCGGACGATGCGCCGGAGGCCACGACCGTTGAGTTTTCGTTTGAGGGCGTGCTGGCCGAAGAACCTGTCCTGCGCGATGCGCTCGACATTGACCGTGTCTTCCCCCGCGCGCCCTTTGTGCCGGCCGACCATGGTGACCTGGCCGGGCGCTGCGAGACGATCCTCAATCTGCAGACTGCCGGCCTCAAGACTCGCCTTGCCCATACGGGTACCAAGGCTGCAGTCATCGGTCTTTCGGGCGGCCTGGATTCCACGCTGGCACTGCTTGTGACCGCGCGTGCCTTCGATGCACTGGGACTGCCGCGCACGGGTATCACAGCCGTGTCCATGCCCGGCTTTGGCACGACGCGTCGCACCAAGTCCAATGCCGAGTCGCTCGCTCGCGACCTGGGCGTGAGCTTCCGCGAGGTTTCGATCCACACGGCCGTGGAGCAGCACTTCAAGGACATTGAGCACGATCCGGCAGTTCAGGACGTGACCTACGAGAACAGCCAGGCCCGCGAGCGTACGCAGATTCTGATGGATCTGGCCAACCAGGCTGGCGGTTTTGTTATCGGCACGGGCGACCTGTCAGAGCTGGCGCTCGGCTGGGCTACCTATAACGGCGACCACATGAGCATGTACGCCGTCAACGCGAGCGTGCCCAAGACGCTTGTGCGCCATCTGGTACGTTATGCCGCCGATGTCTTTGGCGGGCGTATTGCCGAGGTCTTGCTCGATATCCTCGATACGCCGGTGTCCCCCGAGCTTCTGCCGCCCACGGGCGACGGTGAGATTGCTCAGAAGACCGAGGATTTGGTGGGCCCGTACGAGCTGCACGATTACTTCCTCTATTACCTGCTGCGTTTTGGCTTTGAGCCGGGCAAGATCTACCGTATGGCGCTCAAGAGCTTTGAGGGTGTCTATGACGCCAAGACCGTCCACACGTGGTTGCGTACGTTCTATCGTCGCTTCTTTGCCCAGCAGTTTAAGCGCAGCTGTCTGCCCGATGGTCCCAAGGTGGGCTCGGTGACGCTCAGCCCGCGCGGCGATTGGCGTATGCCGAGTGACGCCAGCTCGCGTCTGTGGCTTGCGCGGATCGACGCGCTCAATCCAATTGACTAAGGTTGGCTAAATTGAACCAATACGGGGGTTGCAAGCGTTACACTTTTGCAATCTGATGGCCCGTATCGCGCGGCGCTCTTGTCGGAGCGCCGTATTTTTTATATCGAAAGGTGGCACCATGCAGGCATCGCAGCGTCTCGACCGCTTTGGCGCGGAGGTCTTCGCCTCGCTCAACAACAAACTTCTTGCGCTGAAGGCTCAGGGCAAGACCATTTACAACATGAGCGTGGGCACGCCCGACTTTAAGCCGTACGACCACGTGGTCGACGCGCTCACGCAGGCCGCCCAAAATCCCGAGATGTGGAAGTATTCCCTGCGCGACCTGCCCGAGCTTAAGCAGGCCGTGTGCGATTACTATGAGCGTCGCTTTGGCGTTTCGGGCATTACGCCGTCCATGGTGCAGTCGTGCAACGGCACGCAGGAGGGCGTGGGTCATTTGGGCCTGGCCCTGCTCGATCCGGGTGACACCATTCTGGTTCCCGATCCGTGCTATCCGGTCTTTGAGGCGGGCGCGAAGATCGCCGATGCCAAGCTCGAGTACTATCCGCTGGTGGCGGAGCACAATTACCTGCCCTATGTGGCGGGCATCGATCCCGAGGTGGCCGATCGTGCCAAGTACATGATCGTGTCGTTGCCCGCCAACCCGGTGGGCTCGGTGGGCACGCCCGAGGTCTACGAGGAGATTATCGCCTTCGCCCGCGAGCACGACCTGCTGATCGTCCATGACAACGCGTACTCCGACATCGTGTTTGACGGCGAGCCCGGCGGCAGCTTCTTGCAGTATCCCGGCGCGCTCGAGGTGGGCGTGGAATTCTTCTCGCTTTCCAAGTCGTTTAACGTCACCGGTGCGCGCATCGGCTTTTTGGTCGGCCGTGAGGATGTGGTCTCTGCCTTTGCCAAGCTGCGCAGCCAGATCGACTTTGGCATGTTCTTCCCGATTCAGAAGGCCGCCATCGCCTGCCTCAATGGTCCGCGCGATGAGGTCGAGGCGCAACGTCTGAAGTACCAGGAGCGCCGCGATGCCCTGTGCGACGGTCTTGAGGACCTGGGCTGGGAGCGTCCCAACGCGCATGGCTCTATGTTTGTGTGGGCCAAGCTTCCCGGTGGCCGCACCGATTCCATGGCGTTTTGCGAGGAGCTTATGGAGAAGGCCGGCGTTGTGGTGACGCCGGGCGCGAGCTTTGGCCCTTCGGGCGAGGGGCACGTGCGCATGGCGCTGGTCCTGCCGCCCGATCAGATCGCTTTGGCTGTCGAGGCCATCCGCGAGGCGGGCCTGTATTAGAAGACTATTTGGGCTCGTCAATAGCTCGAAACCGATTTCGTGCAGTTATTTTACGAATCCTGCAAACAATTTCGGTAAACGGTCGATTTTTGGCTGCGTATAGGAGCATAATCAAAGTCCCGATTGGATGTATTGGGATTACGGCAAGCCGCTCGGGTCGTTCCCGGGCGGCTTGTTTGTGGAGAGAGATGGGAGTTTCTAATGGTTAACGAGAAGAAGGTCGCTATTGTCGGCTGCGGTTTCGTCGGTTCGTCTTCGGCGTTCGCGCTGATGCAGAGTGGTCTGTTCTCCGAGATGGTTCTCATCGACGTGGACAAGAACCGCGCCGAGGGCGAGGCCCTGGATATTGCGCACGGCATGACGTTTGCCGAGCCGATGAAGATCTACGCCGGCGATTATTCTGATGTCGCCGACGCCGCCATGATCGTCGTCACTGCTGGCGCTGCTCAGAAGCCCGGGGAGACCCGCCTGGACCTGGTCAACAAGAACGTCAGCATCTTTAAGTCCATTATTCCCGCGATTAAGAAGTCTGGCTTCGACGGCATTCTGCTCATCGTCTCCAACCCGGTCGACGTTCTGACCTACGCCGCCATCAGGATGTCCGGTCTGCCCGAGGGCCATGTCATCGGCTCCGGCACCGTGCTCGACACCGGCCGTCTACAGCAGATGCTCGGCGCCCACGTCGAGGTTGACCCGCGCGACGTTCAGGCCTATGTCATGGGCGAGCACGGCGACTCCGAGTTTGTCGCCTGGTCCAGCGCTCAGGTTGCCGGCGTGCCGCTGAACACCTTCTGCGAGCTTCACGGCCACCTGGAGCATGAGGCTGCCGAGAAGCGCATTGCCGAGGACGTCAAGAACTCCGCCTACACCATCATCGAGAAGAAGCACGCCACCTACTACGGTGTCGCTATGGCGGTAAAGCGCATCTGCACTGCCGTCATGCGTGACGAGCAGACCGTTCTGCCCGTCTCCTCGCTCATGGTGGGCGAGTATGGTCTGTCCGATCTTGCCATCTCCATGCCGACGGTCGTTGGCCGCGACGGCGTTGTCTGCCGCGTCCCCGTGCCGCTGAACGATGACGAGCAGCATGAGCTCACCGCCTCCGCAAAGGCCCTCAAGGACATTATCGACAGCGTCGACTTTTCCTGCTAAATCAAGCTCGCTAGAGCGAAAAGCTACAATGAAGGCGTCCGGGCCCATGTGACCCGGGCGCTTTTTTATGCAAAGGGGACAGGCTTGTTTGCACCAATCTTCGATGCGCCTGGGGTGGACTCGACCGCTATACTGGTTCGTGCCAAAAGCGATCTAGAACGGAATGCCGTATATGAAAATCAATCACGCGATTCTGCATATCCTGGACTTTGACTCTGCCGTCAACGTCATGAGCCAGCGCGAGCTGGATATCGAAAGCCGTACCGTGCGCAGCTTTGTTACCACGCATCTGCGCCGCGCACGTACCTCGGCCGACAATAAGCGCGCCACGTTTGCGGAGAACTCTGCGTTTGGCGGCGAGCTCAAGGGCTATTTCTTTGGTGAGCGTGAGTTCGTGGACTTGTCTCAGCAGATCGCGGAGTTCATCTCTTCCGAACTCACCAAGGCCGAGAAAGCCGAGTCCACCGACGTGCTCGTGGCCGATTTTGACGACGATGAAGATGCCCGCTGGTTTGCCGTGATGCTGCTGGGCTCCAAGCAGGCATTCATGCACGAGGTGGGTCGCGAAGAGGGCGAGGTTCGTAACGACATCGCGCGCCACTACGCCATTTTGCCAAACCCCTCGCAAAAGGTGCCGAGCTATGCCATCGTGCGTGCAAGCACCATGGAGATCGGCTACGTGGATAAGAAGCGCAAGATTGCCGGCGAGGACCGCATGCTCATTCCCGACGGCCTGCTGCAGTGCGACACGGGGGTTTCGGGTAAGGAGGTCATCGACACGGTGACGCGTGTGGTCGAGGAAGTCGCCGAGGAGCACGGCGCCAACACGGCCGTAGCGCTCGCCAAGGTCAAAGCCGCCGTTGCCGAGAAGGTTGAAGACGACGAGGAGCTGCCGCCTTGGGATATCGTCGATGAGGTCTTTGAGGACGAGCCGGTCATCAAGGAGAGCGTGCGTGCGGCGCTGACCGAGGAGAAGGTTCCCGAGCGCGTGCCCGTGGAGCGCAAGCAAGTCGAGCGCGCGGCCGTACGCAATCACAAGATTCGTACCGACACGGGCATCGAGATCAGCTTCCCGGCCGAGATGGGTTCGAACTCCGAGTACATCGAGTTCGTCAACGAGCCCAACGGCCTCATCTCCATCGAGCTCAAAAACATCGGTAGCATCGAGAATCGATAAAGCTTTTAACTTTTGAATAAAAGTCTAGATTATATTTTGAAGTATACTTTGAAATATAATCCGGATTATTTTTTGGAGGTCAAAATGTCCCCACTTGTTCTGGAAAAACCGGTGTTTACAAAAGACCAGGTTGTTTCTGCTACCGAAGCAAGCAAGTCCTTATCCACCATTCGTAAACGCGCAAAACGCGCGCCTCAGTTCATTGCTGATCATAATGATATCGATACCGTGATTATCGACTATGCTGCCTATGAGGAAATGTACGGCGCGCTGCAGTATCTGCGTGAACTTGAGATAAATCGCATCGCTGCGGATCGAGCCAAGCATGGTCCGCATGAGTTTGTTCCGTTTGAGGACGCCTTAACTGCCGAGGAGCTCGCGGAGCTTGAGTCGATGGATCCGGACGCGATTCCCGACGAGGACCTTTTCGAATGAGCGGGCATTTTGTTGTCGGCTTTTTGAATCGAGACGTCGAGAAGGAATATCAAAAACTAGATGGATCCCAGCGCAGGCTCGTCCGTATTGCCGTCGCAAAATTAAAGACGCGCGCTGATGAAATCGGAACGCCGCTTCACGGCGAGCTCGCCGGCTGCAAAAAGATTAAATGGCGGAATGCGGGACTCAAAATGGTTTTCCGAATCCGAGAGGACGGAATGGTTGAGATTGCCGAGATTGTAGCAATAGGGCGGCGCGATCGTTCCGAGGTCTATAAGACGGCCGTAGGGCGCCTGTCAAAGCAACCCGCCATGGTTGAATACGACGGAACCCTGAGATAGGGAAGGCCGAAGCTCCGATGGTGCTTCGGCCTTTGTTGTTTTCGGCTTGGTTGCCGACATCGCGTCGTAGGTTGAGCATAAGTCAGCGAAAACGACCCAGAGCGAGCAAGGTGACGTGAAAGAGGAGGGAAGCGTACTTTTGTACGCGACCGACGATTGAACGTCAGATTGCCGCTTAGGGGCGTTTGCAGCGTCGACCGGTCCGTCGTTCGTTAGAACGGCGGAACCAAAGGTGCAGCGTCGAGCCGTTACGCGGTTTGGTAAAACCGCGTAACCCTACAGCTGGCGCAGGCCCTCTTCGAGACCGGTCTTGCTGTCGGTCTTCTCGTCGCGCATCTTGATGACGCGGGCAGGGACACCGGCCACGACGGCGCCGGCGGGGACGTCCTCGACGCACACGGCGCCGGCGGCAACGACAGCACCCTTGCCCACGCGCACGCCTTCCAGGACCACAGCATTGGCGCCGATCATAACGTTGTCCTCGATGATGACGGGCGTGGCGCTGGCGGGCTCCACGACGCCTGCCAGCACGGTGCCGGCGCCAATGTGGCAGTTCTTGCCCACGGTGGCGCGACCGCCCAGCACGGCGCCCATATCGATCATGGAGCCTTCGCCAATGACGGCGCCGATGTTGATGATGGCGCCCATCATGATGACGGCACGGTCGCCGATCTCGACGCGGTCGCGGATGATCGCACCCGGCTCGATGCGGGCGTTGATGCCCTTGAGGTCGAGCATGGGCACGGCGGAGTTGCGGCAGTCGTTCTCCACATCGTAGTAGTCGATGGAATCGACGTTGGCGTCGAGGATTGCCTTGAGCTCATCCCAGTCGCCAAATACAGTCTTGCCACGGCGGCCGCCATAGACATGCGCACTGCCCCACTGGACCTTCATGCCCGGCTTTTCGCGCACGTACAGCTTGACGGGCGTCTTCTTGGGCGCGGTGGCGATATAGTTGATAATCTCCTGTGCATCCATTTCGGCTGCGTTGCTCATTTGCGGTCTCTCCTTTGGGTGGATCCGGTTGATACCTGGTTAGGCAAACATGACCTGGTCGAACGTATAGAAGCCGGGTTCGCGGGTGACGAGCTTCTGCGCGGCTGCCAAGGCGCCGTTGACAAAGATCTGACGACTCGTGGCGCGATGCGCGAGCGTGACCTCCTCGTCCTGGCCAAAGAAACTCACTTCGTGCACGCCGGCGACAGTGCCGCCGCGCAGCGAGTGCACGCCGATCTCCTTGGGGTCGCGCGCTCCGCACATGCCCTCGCGGCCATAGACGGGGTGGTAGCCTGCCTCGGGCTCGGCTTCGACGACGGCGTCGAGCAGCAACTTGGCAGTGCCGCTGGGGGCGTCGACCTTTTGGTTGTGGTGCGTCTCGACGATTTCGCAGTCAAAGCCGGGCAGCTCTCGCGTGGCCTGTGCCACCAGATGACGCAGGGCTGCGATACCGATGGAGTAATTGCCGGAGTGCATGACGCGGGCGCTCTGACCCAGCTCGCGCAGGCGATCCATCTGCTCGGGCGTATAGCCTGTGGTGCCCGAGACCAACGCCGCACCCGTGCGCTCGACATAGGCGACGACGGCGTCGAAGGTCGCAACGTTCGAGAAGTCGATGATGACGTCGGCCGCCGGAGCGTTCTCGAGCTCGGACAAGTCGAAGCCGATCTGGGCGACGATGTCAAAAACGGGCTCTCCGGCAGCGTCGACAATACCCTCGGCGGTAGTGCGGATGAGCGAGCCCATGCGGCCCGTTCCCATAATGACGGTCTTAATCAAGCAGACCAGCTCCCTTCAGAGCATCGGTAAGTGCGGAGCGCGTGTCGTCTGCCATGGGGCACAGCGGCATGCGGTAGTTTGCCTCGATCATACCCATCTGGGCGAGCGCTTCCTTGACGGGGATGGGGTTGACCTCGCTAAAGAGGGCATTGATGAGCGGCTGGCCGGCAATCTGGATATCGCGGGCACGTGCCACGTCACCGTCCAGATAGGCGCGGCACATGTCATGTACGAGCTGCGGCTGCACGTCGGCCCACACGCTGATGGTGCCCGAAGCACCCAGGCTCATGAGCGGCACGGTGAGCGCGTCCTCGCCCGAGTACATGCGGAAGTCGTCGGACAGCAGGTGGGCGATCTTGGCAGCGTAGGCGACGTTGCCCGAGGCTTCCTTAATACCCATGATGTTGGGGTGCGCGGCCAAGCGCTCCACGTTGCGCTCGCTGATGCCGCAGCCACAGCGGCCGGGGATGTTGTACAGGATGCAGGGGATGTCTACGGCATCGGCGACGGTCTTAAAGTGCTGGTAGATACCCTCTTCGTTGGATTTGTTGTAGTAGGGGGTAATGAGCAGCAGGCCGTCGGCTCCCAAGCCCTGGTAAGTGAGCGACTTGGTGAGCATGGTCTGCGTGGAGTTGGAGCCCGAGCCGGCGATGACGGGGACGCGTCCTGCAACCTGCTTGACCACCGCGGCGACAACGGAGTTGTCCTCGTCGTCGGTCATCGTGGCGCTCTCGCCGGTGGTGCCCAGGGCGAGGATGGCGTCGGTGCCATTTTGCAGGTGGAAATCGATAAGGCGCTCGAGCGCATCAAAGTCGACACTGCCGTCCTTTTTAAACGGCGTAACCAGGGCGACGATTGAGCCCTCGAGATTGCGGATGTCCATGTTCTTCTCCTTCGCTTCGGCGATCTGGATGCGCTTGTTCCATTGGGCGGCGACTGCCAGGCGCTCGTCTTGGGCGCGGTGGCGGGCACTTTCGGCGCGTGACTTGGCCAACAGTTCTCGGCCGCACGGCAGCACGTCGAGCGTGGCAAAGTAATCGCCCGGGCGCTCGGCGCGGCGTATGAGGTCGGCCGCGCCATCGGGGCGCAGCAGGACCTCGGCGGAGCGCAGCCGTCCGTTGTAGTTGTAGCCCATGGAGTAGCCATGCGCACCGGTATCGTGGATTACAAGCAGGTCGCCCATGTCGATATTCGGTAGCTCGCGATCGATGGCGAACTTGTCGTTGTTCTCGCACAGATTGCCCGTGATGTCATAGGTGTTCGTGACGGGCGCTGTGCCCTTGTCGGCGCCGCCCGGCTGACCCATCACTGTAATGTGGTGGTAGGCACCATACATGGCGGGGCGGATCAAATCGACGGCGCTTGCATCGACACCGATATAGTCCTTGTAGATCTGCTTCTCGTGGATGGCCTTGGTGATCAGGCAGCCGTAGGGGCCCATCATAAAGCGGCCCATCTCGGTGTAGATTGCCACATCGCCCATGCCTGCGGGGACCAGGATCTCGTCGTATGCCGCGTGCACTCCCTCGCCGATGGCGTGAATGTCGTTGGCCTGTTGTTCGGGCAGGTAGGGGATGCCGACGCCGCCGGATAGATTGATGAAGGCGACGTGTGCGCCGGTCTCGCGCTCCAGGCGCACGGCAAGCTCAAAGAGGATGCGCGCGAGCTTGGGGTAGTAGTCGTTGGTAACGGTGTTGCTGGCAAGGAATGCGTGGATGCCAATGTCCTCGGCACCCTTGGTCTTGAGCATACGGAAGGCCTCGAAGAGTTGCTCGGTGGTCATGCCGTATTTGGAGTCGCCGGGGTTGTCCATGATGCCGTTGGAGAGCTGGAACAGGCCGCCCGGATTAAAGCGGCAGCTGACCGTCTTGGGGATGGGCCCCGCAACACGCTCAAAGAACTCGATGTGGCTGATGTCGTCAAAGTTGACGATGGCACCCAGCTTGTCGGCGAGCTCAAAGTCCGCAGCCGGCGTGTCGTTGGACGAGAACATGATGTCGTGTCCCGTGATACCCAGCGAGCGGGCGATCATGAGCTCGGTATAGCTCGAGCAATCGCAGCCGCAGCCGTATTCGTTGAGAATAGAGATGAGTGCCGGGTTGGGGTTGGCCTTGACGGCAAAGTATTCCTTAAAGCCCGGGTTCCACGCAAAGGCGTCGCGCACCTCTTGCATGTTGCGGCGGATGCCCGCCTCGTCGTATAGATGAAACGGCGTGGGGAACTGCTCGACGATATGCTCGAGCGTCTCCTTGTCCACAAACGGCTGCTTGGCCGCATATGCCTCGTTGGGGGTCAATGCCATGTCCCGTAAACCTCGCTATCCAGACGGCGCCATCTGCGCATCGAATCCGCATAGCGTGGACCCAATGTCCGGATAGCGCTCCCGCATTGCTGCAGACAGTCCTGTGGGTGTTTCCCACAGGCCCACCAGGTTGTTCGTGCCCGAAAAACCCAGTTCGGCGGGTTTCGCCTCCCCGCGGGGTCAAAGCCTGCCGGCTCGCCCGCGGCTCTTCGTGCCCGCGCCTCTATCAAGTGGTAAAGACCCTATCACGTTGCACTTTACCAAACAAGAGTATTCGTATATAACGTTTAAAAAATGCAGGGATATGCTGGAAACATGTGCGCCACAATCCTGTATCACAATAAGTTGCAACAGATGTGCCTCACGAAGGGATCCTCTATGACCGAGCTCCAAGAACTCCGTCGCTATCGCCGCGATCTCCATCGCATTCCGGAGCTCGATTTCGATCTTCCGCAAACCATTGCCTATATCGAGGGCGTGCTGGCACCGCTCACCTGCGAAGTGACCCATCCGTGCCCCAGCTGCGTCTGCGCTTTCTTCGACGCCGGCGTTGATGCCGCGCATGCCACGGCGATTCGCGCCGATATGGATGCGCTGCCCATTGAGGAGGCGACAGGGGCGGCCTTTGCCTCGACCCATCCCGGCAAGATGCACGCTTGCGGACATGACGGTCACATGGCCATGGCACTTGCCGCCGCGACGTATGTCGACCGTACGATTCGCGAGCAGCCGGGCGCCATGAGGCGCAACGTGCTCTTTGTGTTCCAGCCGGCCGAGGAAACGACCGGTGGTGCCAAGACGGTATGCGAGAGCGGCGTGTTCGAGCGCTATGGGGCCGACCGCATTTTTGGCTTCCATGTGTGGCCCGATCTGCCTGCCGGCACGTTGGCGAGCTGTTCCGGTCCGCTGTTGGCGCGTTCGAGCGAGACGCATATCTATATTCACGGTACGAGCATCCATATTGCTAAGACCTATGGCGTGCCGGTCGAGGAGTCGCACGATGCCGCGTTGGCGGCAGCGAAGTTTTTGGTTGCCGAGCGCGAGCTGATGGACGAGCTGGGCGGCGACGAGCCCTGTATCGGCAAGTTTGGCCTGATGCAGGCCGGTACGGTTTGCAACGCGGTGGCGGGGGAGGCCCATGTGGCCGGAAGCCTGCGTGTGTTTACGGACGGCATGTTCGACCGGGCGCGCGAAGGCGTACGTCGCGTGCTGGACGATGCCTGTGCCGCAACGGGCTGCACGTACGATCTCGACTTTGCCGAGGGCTATCCGCCAGTCGACAACGACCCCGAGTTGTTTGCCAGCGTCGCGCCTGCCTTGCCCGGCCTGCAGCTTGTGGAGGAGCCGCTGTTAATTGCCGAGGACTTTGCGTTCTATCAGCGCCATCTGCCGGGCGTGTTCTTCTTGCTGGGCACGGGTGTGCCGGAGGGTCAAGAAAACCCGAGCGATTCGGATGGCTGTCCCGCCTATGCCACGAGCGCCCTTCACACCGATACCATGCTCTTTGACGAGGAAATCCTACTCAAGGGCCTCGATGTCTACAAACGATTGCTTGGCTTGGAGTGACGATGGAACGACGCCGACAGTCTGCCATATATAGTCCTGGTGGGTACGGGTGCGGCTTGCTGCTGCTCCCGGTTATTGCTGTGAGCATTGGCCGTTTACCGCGGCATTAGCTCCCAGCTAATGAATTTGAGCTCGCTGCCTTCTACGATGTGCTGTGTACCGGCGCGGTAGCCGGATCGTAGGAAGGATGCATAATGAAAAAGCTCGAAAACGAAGTGCTGCTGAGCGTCGCGCTGCACTTGGCGCATTCGCCACCGTCGCCTTGGGGACTGCCGGTCTTCTTGCCGGTTGTGGTAGCGATAAGGCGACCGTCACCGAGGACGCTGGCGATGGCGACAAGAAGGAAGAGGCGAAGAAGGGAGAGCAGCCTACGACTGACCTGGCGGTTGGCACGACGGTGACCACAGCTGCCGGTCTTTCCGTCGTCGTCGATTCCGTCCAGCCCGGCCTTACAAATTATGACGGTTCGACCATGACGGGCATTCACGTCACGTACGTCAACAATGGCGATGAGGGCGCAGATTACAATATCTACGACTGGAAGGGCGAGGACGCCAACGGTGCCCAACAGAATCAGGGTTACTACAGCGAGGGCTCCGATGAGCTGCAGTCTGGTACCCTTTCCGCCGGTGGTTCCGTGGCGGGCAATATCTACTTTGATGGCGATATCAAGAAGGCACTGTATTTTGCCAATATGTTTGATAAGTCTGCCACTGCAAGCTGGGTGCTGGCCTAGCATGTCGCTACCGTTGCGCCGGATGGGAGGTGAAGTCGTATGCCCGATAAAAAGCTGACCGAGGAGTTGCTCAATGAGCTTCTCGATGCGCCGAACATTGATGGCTATATCAGGGAGCACGACTTTGCCGCCCCGTCGCTTTCGGATTACCTGAAGCAGCTACTGCAGGAAAAGGGCTTGGAGCGCTCGCGCGTGGTTCGTATGGCCGATCTCAATGAGACCTTTGGCTATCAGATCTTTACCGGTGTGCGTCATCCGAGTCGCAATAAGGTGCTGCAGATTGCCTTTGCGATGGCGCTGACGCTCAAAGAGACCAACCGTGCGCTGACGGCTGCCGGGGTAAGCGTCCTTAACTGCAAGGACCGCCGCGATGCGATTATCATCTTTTGCATCGATCGCGGGTGCAGCCTCCAAAAGGTCAACGAGGAGCTGTATCGCTTTGGCGAGGAGACGGTGAATTAGCCGCTGATATCTGAGCCAGCGGAGCTGTCGAACAACGATGCAAACGAACGGGGCGCGGATGCGATGGGGTGTCTGCGCCCTGCGTTATGATGGAGGCTATGGATACTCAGGCCCCAACATATTCCAATGACGAGCTGACCGCAGCGCTTGCCGAGCACCTGGCGTCGCTCGATCGCGACGACAGCTATCGCGTGGAGCGTGTACTTAAGCGCTCGTCCGTTGAAACAACCGAGCTCGTGTACTTTGAAGGAGCCGGCGGTGGTTCGCTCGGTCCCTTTGTCCGTAAACGCATCGATGCTTCGGCTCAAATCGGCGGGGCATACGAGCGTCTGTTTGCCGCTCAGCGGGCAGGCAGGCGTTTTGAGCACCTGCCCAGAATCGTCGATTGTCGTCGTTCGGGCGACGAGCTCAACGTGGTTATGGAATACATCGAAGGGGAGACACTCGGGGCACTGGTGGACCGTCTGGGATCCGCTCCCGATTATGCGCGTGAATTGTATCCTGTCCTTTGCGACGCCGTGGGCGAGCTCCATGCCGGTTTTGCAATGGCGGGGGAGGCTTCGGCGCCGGTGATCCATCGCGACCTGAAGCCGTCGAATATCATCGTGGCAGGTGCCAACTATACGCCTGATGACGGCCTGACGTTTTCATCGCTGGTGATTATCGACTTGGGGATCGCGCGCGTGTGGCGCGATGGCGCCGATGCCGATACTGTCAAGTTTGGGACACGGCCCTATGCGCCGCCCGAGCAGTATGGGTTTGGGCAGACGAGCGTGCGAAGCGATGTCTACGCGCTCGGTGCCCTGCTGTTCTTCTGCTTGACGGGAGTCGACCCTAAACCAGGGCTCGACATGCGCGAGCAATGCGAGGTGCCCGGCATTCCCACTCCACTTGCCGATGTCGTTTGCATGGCGATGGCGCTCGACCCGGCCAAGCGTTTTGCGAGTGCGGAAGCATTGGGACGGGCGACGCGCGCGGCATACGATCTGAGTCGCCCCGTGCGGCCTCCTGCGCCTGCGCCTGTCCGTACTCCGGCCTCGGAGACGTTGTTGACGCCCCAAGGGCTCCAGAACCCCGCAAGGCTTCCTAGGCCTGCCACCTCCGCTGCATGCGGTCTGCTCTCTCGCGTTCCGGAGTCCCTGGGGCGCATTTGGAATACGCTCGTCTGCTTCTCGCTGCTTGTGTTCTTTGCCGGAAGTCACTTTGCCGTCTTTCAACCCACGGGAGCAAACCAAAGCTACCCGACGTGGCTTCTCATAATCGAGTATTTTTTCTTTGTCGATGGCCTTATGGCGCTTATGCATTTTGCGGCGCTCGATAAGCGCCGTCTACGTCGGCGATTCGCACTGCTCGACAGCTATCGCGGCAAGAAACTCGCGAAACTCTGGCTCAAGGCATTGGGTGTGCTGCTCCTATGCATGATCGTCATAGTCGCGGTTGCCAATGCGACCGGCGTCGTCGATACTTCCGTCGCGTAAACAAAAAAGGGCCCCATTGGGGCCCTTTACAGTTGCACTTAGATGCGGTTCATCTGAGCAGCGACTTTGTTGTACCAGTCCTGCCACGTGGGTGGGCAGTACTTTTTGGCCGCGGCCGGGGTAAGGGTGGAGCCGTAGTTGGCGCCCAGATAGGCAACGTGAGCGAAGATGCCCTCGCTCCAGCTGCCAAAGCTGCGCCAACCGCCGCCACGTGCACTCCAGCCCCAGGCGTTGTAAGAATTGGCGCAATAAGCACCCTTGGTGCTCTCGATGCAGGCGATGGCGGGGGACCAACGGGGGTCGACACCGGTATTCCAAGCGGCGACGGCAAAGTTATAGCCCTGGCCTGCCATAGGGGAGCCGGCGAGGTAATTGTCGATGCGGCTCGTCCACTCATTAATGAACGAATCGTAATCGGAACTACCGGTGTTGGCGTTGTTCACCGTGGTGTCGATGGTGGTGTTGGCGTTGGTGGCCTGGCTGCTGGAATTGCTGCCGCTCACGCCCTCGCCCGAGAGCTTCTCGGCGGCAGCGGCCTTATCGGCCTCAAGCTTGGCAAGCTCGGCGGCATTTTCCTGCTCGGCTTTTGCCTGTGCCTCGCTGCGGAGCTGCTGGGCCTGCGCCAGCGCATCCTCGGCGTTTTTCTGCTCTGCCTCAAGCTGAGACTTGGCCTGCTGGAGCTCGGCCTTGTTCTGCTCGAGTTCGGTTTGCATGTTATTGAGCTCTTCGATCTCGTCGACGCTCGAGCTTGTGATCTGGTTGGTGTATTTGCAGGTCGTGATGAACTCACCCAGGCTCTGTGTGTTGACCAGGAAGCTCACGATGGGGCTGGTGCCCTTCTGGTACTTATACAGATCGCGCATGGCGGAGCTTGCCTTGGCCTGCTGATCGGGAAGCTTCGCCTCGATCTTTTCGATACTTGCCTCGTTGGCGTCAATCTGCTTCTGCAGATCGCCGAGCTTGGTACGGGCATCGTTGTAGGCGCTCGTGGCGGCTTCGATCTTCTGCTGGGCGGCGGCAAGCTGATCCTGCGTTGCCTGCGAGGCGGCATACGCCGCGACGGGGGAGAGCATCGGCGTGGCCGTCAACGCAACGGCGAGCGCGGCGCTCGTGATGATACGAGCCGGCTTCGACGCGATGAGCGCTGCGGTGCGATGATTCGAATGCTGCATCCAGTCCCTCTGCAATCAATCGTAGGTTATTGTTCCTCAGGTATTCTACTACTGCTTTCGACCTCAACTTGAACCTTAAAGGTTTTAAAGGGTCAAGTTGAACTTGAGACTTTGGCTTTGACCTGCAGTTATATCGAATTGTTGAGAAACCATAGAGTTCAACTTTAACGTTACGGGGCCTGTTTGGGACGGGCTTTGGACTGTGAAAGCTATCTCAACGTTGGGGTTTGTGGCTATAAGGTCCCATCGCGGTGAGCTTGCCCTACTTCGTTGAGCGCCTGGGCGGGGGTGAACGAACAGGTGCCGTCGCCGAGTTTGATTACCCTGATGTTGTCCCCGGCGTGGGCATCGGAGACGAGGCCAAACTGCTCGATGGCGGTATCGTGTCCGCCGGCGACGGGCGTCTTGCGCGTGCCTTTGTGCGCCGATGTATCGATGGAGGTGATGTAGGCGGCACCGTCGTAAGCGTCGTTTGCGGTGCGCAGAGGAGCAGTCGCTTGCGCGCTGCGCCAACTCGCGTTTTGCGGCATCGAGGATGGGGTTATCGGTTGGAAGGTCCTGGAGCACGCGTGCGCCTTTCACTCGGGGGTATCAATATGCTGAACCCTACAACAACGGTGGGTTCATTGCCGTTTGTCATACGGCGGTGAGTGCGGCCTTCATGCTGGATAATTGCGTTGATTGTCATAGATACAGTGGAGCTTTAGGAGGAAACGGTCCGGCACGCTAAAATAAACGGGTTGCATAAAGACCGCCCGTCGTGGGCAGTTCTAGATAGGAAGTTTCCATGGCATTGCAGTTTACAGAGCGCGAGTTTATCCCCGTGCTGCTCGGCGGCGACATCAACGCCTATTCGGTGGCGCGCGCCTTTTACGAGGAGTATCAGGTCAAGAGCCTGGTCTTTGGCAAGTACCAGACCGGTCCTGCGTACCGCAGCCAGATTATCGACTACACGCCCAATGTTGATATCGACACCATGCCGGTCATGATCGAGACCATTAACGGTGTCGCGCAGGCCAATCCCGATAAGAAGATTATTCTCATGGGCTGCGGCGACAACTATGTCGCGCTTGCCGCACAGGCTCAGGACGCCGGCCAGCTTGCCTCGAACGTCATCGCGCCCTATGCGCCCTACAGCATGCTCGAACAGTGCCAGAAGAAGGAAATCTTCTACGAGCTGTGCGAGAAGCACGGTGTTCCCTATCCGCATACGTTTACCTTTACCATGGCCATGCTCAACGCCCAGGGCGAGGCTCCTGCCGAGGTGCTCGACCAGATCGATTTTCCCTTCCCGATGATCCTGAAGCCTTCCGACGGCATCATGTGGTGGGAGCACGAGTTCGAGGGCCAGAAGAAGGCCTACGAGATCGCCGATCGCGCCGAGCTGGAGCAGGTCATTCGCGATGTATACGCGAGTGGCTACACCGATGACCTCATCTTGCAGGATCGCGTGCCCGGCAACGACGAGTACATGCGCGTGCTTACCAGCTATTCCGACCGTAACGGCAAGGTGCGCATGATGTGCCTGGGCCACGTGCTGCTCGAGGAACACCAGCCCCATGGTGTCGGCAACCACGCCTGCATCATCACCGAGCCCAATGACGAGCTCATGGGCGGCGTGCGCAAGTTGCTCGAGGACCTCAAGTTTACGGGCTTCTCCAACTTTGACGTCAAATACGACAAGCGCGACGGTTCGTTTAAGTTCTTCGACTTCAACACTCGCCAGGGCCGCAGTAACTACTACGTCACCAACAGTGGCTTTAACGTTGCCAAGTACGTAGTGGACGAGTATGTGTACAACCGCCCGTTTGAGCCCGAGTTTGTGACGGCGCAGAACGAGGCGCTGTGGATGGTTGTCCCCATGGGCGTGGTCGATAAATACGTCAAGGATCCCGAGCTGCGCGCTAAGGCGCATCGCCTGGTCAAGGAGGGTAAGGCCGCCGACCCCTCGTTTATGAAGGGCGACTTTGTCTTTAACCGCTGGCTGCGCATGTGGCACACCAAGCTGCGTCACTTTAAGCTGTTTAAGACGTATTACAAATAGGATGAACGTCGCGCCCGCCCGGTTTGTATCGGACGGGCGCGGGTATGATACGCGCAATGCTGCGAGCGTCACCAAGGAGGCGGCGATGGAAAAGCTGGGAGTTATCGGCGGTATGGGCGCCGAGGCCACGTCGTATTACTACGACCAGGTGGTGCGTCACACGGCGGCCGCCCGCGATCAGGAACATATCGACATGGTGGTGCTCTCTAAGTCGACCATGCCCGACCGCACGCTGGCCATTAAGACCGGCGACCATACCGAGCTGCTGGCGACCATGAAGGAATGTGCGCAGGCGCTCGAGACGCTGGGCTGCGCGCACATTGCCATTCCCTGCAACACGTCGCACTACTTCTACGATCAGATTCAGTCGTTTACCTCGGTCCCCATCATCCATATGCCGCGCGAGTCGGTGCGCTATGCGCTTGCCGGCGTGGTGATGGGGGAGTGTGAGTTCGACCCCAACTTGAGCATGCCGGCCGAGCCGGTGCGCAAGATCGGCATCATGGGTACCGATGGCACCGTGGGTGCCGGCGTCTACGGTCGCGAGTGCGAGGCGGCAGGCGTCGAAGTCGTTTATCCCAGCGAGAAGCGCCAGGCCGATGTGATGTCGCTTATTTACGATGATGTGAAGGCGGGACGCGAGCCCGATATGGATAAGTTTGATCGTGTGATGTGGGAGTTTGCCCGCAGCGGCTGCGACCGCGTCATTCTGGCCTGCACGGAGCTTTCGGTGCTGCAAAAGTATCGCGAGATGCCCGAGATCACCCTCGACGCCATGGACGTTTTGGTGCGCGAGTCCATCATCCGCAGCGGCGCCCCCTACCGCCTGTAGCTCTCGACCTGCCAAAAAGGGACAGGTTTATTTTGGTAGGTTTTATCTGGGGAAACAGTGAGGCCCCGGCTCGTTTGTGCGAGCCGAGGCCTTTTGCATTTGTCGGTTTCTGCTTGGTGCTGGAGCTTAAAGGACGAGACTGACATTTGCCCATATAAAACCGACCAAAATAAACCTGTCCCTTTTTGGCAGGTTAGAACAAGAATCCGAGGACGATGAGGGCAATGCTGGCAATAAGTATGGCAATGTCCATGCCCTTAATGGGATAGCGCTTGTACGAGCTCGCGCGCGTACGCAGATAAAAGCCACGTTGCTCGGCCGCCAGGGCAGTGGCATCGGTCTTGCCCACGGAGCTCACCAGCAGCGGCACGCAGAGCGGTAGCATGAGCTGGATCTTCTTGAGGGGGTTCTTGGTGTCGTATTCAACGCCGCGCGCGGTCTGCGCCTCCATGATGGCGTTCATCTCCTGGCTAAAGACCGGTACAAAGCGCAGTGCCGTGGTAAACGTGAACGCATAGCGGTACGGCACGTGCAGCACCTCCACGCAAGCGTTAGCGAGATCGCCGAGCTGCGTGATGGTGAGCATGAGGATGAGCGGCAGCGCCACGCCGAGCAGGCGAAGCGCCGCCTTGGTGCCGGTGATAAGACCATCTGTGGTAATCCAGGCAAAGATGGGGGCTCCGGTGCGGATAAAGGCGGTCTGCAGGACCAGCATGATTAGTGAGAGCGGCACCATGAGCTTGACGAGCGAGACTAGGCCTGCGGTCGATTTGGCGTAGATGCCCAAGATAAAAGTCAGCACAAGCAGGGCGATCAGGAGCACATAAGTGTCGCCGAGGAAGGTCGCCAAGATAATAGCCGCGGCCAGGGCTAGCTTGGTCACGGGGTTCAGCCGGTGCAGCAGTGAGTCTCCGGGCACGTAGTCGATCACGTTAGTCATGCTTGAGCATCTCCTTTACCAGGTCGACCAGATCGGAGACCTGACTGATTCCGGCGAATCGGGGCGAAACGTCGCGCGCGAGTTCTTTGGACAGGGCCACAACCTGCGGTGGCTCCACGTAGGCGGCGCGCATGAGGGCATCGTCGGCGAAGATCCGGTTCGCGTCGCCGCGCTCGAGGATGCGTCCGTCTGCCATGACTACCAGGCGCTGGGCAAAGTCCGAGACGACCTCCATGTCGTGGCACACCATGATCACGGCGCAGCCGCGCTCGGCCATCTCGCTCACCGTCTCCATCACGGTCATGCACTCGCGGTAATCGAGGCCGCTCGTGGGCTCATCGAGCAGAACCACCTGTGGGTCGAGCACAACCACGGACGCTAGGGCGACCATCTGTCGCTGTCCGCGCGAAAGCGAGAACGGCGATTCGTCCAAGGGGAGCCCAAAGCGCTCCGCCGCCACCCGTGCACGCTGGCGGGCCTCGTCGGTGCCGACACCGTGCAGTTCAAGACCAAAGGCAACCTCGTCGAGTACGGTGTCGCGGCAGAGCTGGCGGTCGGGGTTCTGGAACAGCGTCGCGCATTTTGCAGCGATCGCGCTGGTGGGGACGTCGGCGGTGTTCATCCCCGCCATACGCACGGTTCCCGACGCTGGATGCAGAAGGCCGTTCAACAGCTTGGTGAGCGTGGTCTTGCCAGCACCGTTCTGGCCGATGATGCCTACGAGCTCGCCGGGATAGACGCACATGTTGAGGTTGCTGACCGAGGCACCGCCATGGGGGTAGGCAAAGGTCACATCGGTGAGTTCGACTACTGGCTCCTGATTGACGCCGCGGGGGACCGCCGGGATATGGGGAGAGGTCTCGGGCACATCGGCGGGCGCGTCCTTGCTTGTTGCATCCGCAAGTAAGGACGAGATAAGCTGGTGCGCTTCGGAAACATTGAGGCAGGGCGCCTGATCGCTCGGCAACAGACCCACTTCTGCCAGGCTGTTCGCGATGCGCGCGACGCGGGGACTGTCGACGCCCATCTGGCGCAGCTCGCTTGCGTGGGCAAAGACCTGGTGGGGTTCGCCGTCAAACGCGAGCTTGCCGTCTGCCATGACGAGGACGCGGCTGCAGTATTTCGACAACAGCGCGACCTTCTGCTCGATAACAACCACGGTGATGCCGTGTTCGCGGTTGATCTGGCGCAGCGTGTCAAAAACGAGCGTGGAGCTTGCCGGGTCGAGCGCTGCCGTGGGCTCGTCGAGCACGAGCACGTTGGGCGCCATGGCGATGATCGCGGCGATTGCGACTTTCTGCTTCTGCCCGCCCGAAAGCGTGGCAATCTCGCGGTGGCGCAGGTCGCTAATGCCGACGGTCGTCAGCGTCTGGCTGATGCGCTCCTCGATTTGATCGTGCGGTATGCCAAAGTTCTCGAGGCCAAAGAGCATCTCGTCTTCAACGATGGGCGCAACCATCTGGGCATCGATGTCCTGCAGCACGCTTCCCACCATGCGCGAGATATCCGTGAGGGTGATCTCGCAGGTGTCGCGGTCATCGACGAGCGTGGCTCCAAAGAGCTGGCCGGTGTAATGGTGGGGGATGGCTCCGCTCATAACGGCGGCAAGCGTCGATTTGCCGGCGCCTGAGGGGCCGATGACGCCCACAAACTCACCCTTTTCGATGGCGAGTGAGACGTGATCGAGGGCATTCTGCGCCTCGTGCCCATAGGAAAATGAGACGTCATCGAGCTTGATGATGGTATTGCTGGAGCTCATGGGGGCCTTTCTATCGTAAAAGAGCACCGGCCGCAAAACGACCGGCGGTCTACATGGTAGCAAGTATTACTACTTGGAGAAGACCTTCTTGAGCGGAATGCTGAGGGCCTGGACCAGGATGGCGTTGAAGACGGAGGTGCCTGCGTTGAAGACGGAGGTGCCTGCGTGTGGCTTGTCGGCTACTTAGTCGTTGAGCTTGAGGGCCTTCTTGATGGGGATGTAGAGGGCGGTCACGATGATGGCGTTGGCAACACCGGTGGCGACGACGACAGGAGCCATGACGCCCATGAAAGCCGGGTTGTTCATGACGCCAAAGGAGAAGATCGCCGCGTAGATCATGCCGGAGATGAAGGTGACAACAAAGGTGCTGACGAGCGGGAGCAGGCCCTTGACCTTGGAGTCGGCGAGCACGGAGACGAGCAGAGCCATGACCATGGCGGCGACGGGCTCGGCGATCAGGTCGGGGCCCTTGACGGAGGCGGTGATTTGGATTACAACGCCGGCGAGGAGGCCGATAATTGCGGATTGGCCGATGTTGGGCTTGACGATGAGAATCTCGAGGCAGAAAGCCGCGATGATGAACTCGGGCGAGAGGAAGCCTCCGGTGAGGCCGCTAAAGAACTTGGAGACGGTCATGTTGAGGACGAAACCGGCGGCGAGGAGGATGGCATAGAGAGTGAGTGCCTTGAGGTCGAGTTTGCCGCGGTCAGTGGTCTGGACGGTGCGGGGCTGGGCGGTGGTGTTCTGAGGCATGTTGAAAATCCTTTCGGAAGGGGAGTGCAAGGGAAAAGCGGAGGCGCGTGATGCGAATGCGATCGGGCTCGAGATAGAAAAAGGCCCCCGGTCGAAACCGGAGGCCTTTCAATCACCTAGAGCGCAAAAACAGGCGTGAGGGACTCACTGTCGACCGATCGTATTCGCATCACGCCACCACCAGTTGTTGAGGGACTTCATCGCGTTCTTCATCTTGGTGGCTCCTTTCGTGATGCCATGGCGCAGTCGCACCTTGTTTCTGTTGCGTTGCACTATAGCACAGCAAAGTGTTTGCGGGGAATCTTTTTTGAAAGATTTCAGCGACGTTTCCCGCCGGTCGAAGGGGCGGGCTGAGCGGGGGGCGACCTTGGCCATCCCGCCCGCGCCTTAAGGTGTGGGGTTCTTAGGCCTTCTTGCGACGATAGATCACGAAGCCACAGACACCGATGATGATGGCGCCAACACCCATGGCGGCCATGTTGTTGCCCTTGGACTTCTCCTCGGTGATTGGATGAATATCATACCAATGTGGATTTACTTCTTTCGGCGGTGAATCAGGTTGATGGCGTAGCCCACGAGCAGGGCCAGAACGATGACGATAAAGCCAAGGATAGGGTTGTCGTTCACGGGGTTCTCCTATTTTCCGAGTGGTGAGAATTCGTCGACGATGAGGTCGAGGCATTGCGGAAGCGCGCGGGCGCCAAAGACACCGGAGTTGCTGGAGATGATCTCGCCATCGAACTGCATGCCCAGCGACGGCGTGCAGGTAATCTTGGCCTCCTTGGTCTGGATAATCTTAAACTGCGGGCGGCCGAGCACCTTGCCGGCGGGGTCGAGCGCGGCGGTGATCACCGTGGGGAGCAGCTGCACCGTGCGCACGGGTTCAATAACGACGATGTCGACCATGCCGTCGTTCATGCGGCAGTTGGGGAACAGGTTGATGTCGTTTTGGATGACTGAGGTATTGCCCGCCATGCAGCAGATGCCGTCGAGCTCCTCGACCATGCCGTCGTGTTCAATGGTAAAGTGCGCCACCGTGGGGTTGGGCGTGGCGAGCGCGGAGAGGAAGTAGGCGATCTCGCCAATGTCGTTTTTGGTGGGAGCGGCCTTCATCATGATCTCGGCGTCGAAGCCCGAGCCGGCGATGATGATAAAGCCGTGGCGCTTCTCGTTACCGTTCTCGTCGATCCAAAAGAGCTCACCCATGTCCACCTTGACCGTGCGGCCGGCGCGGCAAGCCTTGGCAAGCGCCGCCGCCTCGGGGGCATTACCGATGTTGTTAAAGAACAGGCAGGCTGTGCCGGAGGGGAAGATGAGCGTAGGGACACCGCACCCGCGCATCTGGTCGAGCACGTTGGAGACGGTGCCGTCGCCGCCCGAAACGACTACGCGGTCGAACTCACGAACGTCCGCTACCGCGTCCTCGGGCTCCATGCCATCGCCGATAAAGCGCATTACGACCTCGTCGCCGCCCTGTGCAAGAGCGTGCGTGAATGCGAAGATTTCATCGGAGCTGGGACCCGATGCCGGGTTGTGGATGATAAGGCAGCGCATACTTACGTTCCCGTTCTGTGACTAACCGAGTATAGTTGTAGGGCAATATCGATATCCTACCCGTGTTTTTCGGGCCTAACCTTATTCGATGGGTTGATATGTACATTTCCACACATCAGGCTCTACTCGACTTTTGTCAGCGCGCTCGTGAGTTCGACGCGATTGCCGTCGATACCGAGTTTTTGCGCGAGCGCACGTTTCATCCGCGCCTGTGCCTGGTTCAGATTGCCACCCCTGCCGAGAGCGTCGCGGTCGATCCTTTGGTGATCGACGACTTATCGCCGCTGGCCGAGCTTATGGCCGACGAGAGCGTGGTCAAGGTCTTCCACGCCTGCTCGCAGGATATGGAGGTTATGCTCCACACCGTGGGCGCGCTGCCGCGACCGATTTTTGACACGCAGGTCGCCGCCGCCTTTTTGGGTGAGCGCCAGCAGATTTCCTACGGCGCGCTCGTTCAGACGTTCTGCGGCGTATCGCTGCCCAAGACCGAGTCGCTGACCGATTGGTCGCGCCGCCCGCTGAGCGATAAGCAGATTGAGTACGCGATCGATGACGTCAAGTATCTGATCGTCGCCTATACCGAGATGATGAGCCGCCTGCGCGAGCTTGGCCGCGTGGATTGGGTGCTCGACGAGTTGCGCCCGCTGGCCGACGAGTCGCACTACCGCGCCGACCGCCATGAGGCATTCCGCAAGGTCAAGCGCATCAACTCGTGTAGCCGCCATCAGCTGGGCATTGCGCGCGAGCTTGCCGCCTGGCGCGAGGACCGCGCCGAGCGCCGCAACATCCCGCGCAAGTGGGTCATGTCCGACGATACGCTGCTGGCGCTCGTCAAGCGCAATCCCGTGCGCGTTGAGGAGTTCCGCAGCATCCGCGGCACCGATCAACTGGGGGAGCGCGATGTGGACGGCGCGCTCATGGCCATCAAACGCGGCGCGAGCTGCCCGCACGATCGCCTGCCGCTCATGGTGCGCGGACATCGCCAGATCTCTCCGGAGCTGGAGAGCGTGACGGATCTCATGTACGCGCTCATTCGCCTGGTTGCCGAGCGTTCGGGCGTGGCGACCTCGGTCATTGCCTCGCGCGATGACCTGGCCGACTATATTGAGCATCCCGAGCAGAGCCCTTTGCGCGAAGGCTGGCGCTTTGAGCTTGTGGGCTCGCGCCTGGACGATCTGCTCTCGGGCAACATGGGGTTGACGGTGAAGGACGGCAAAATCGAGCTCCTGTAGGTATATGGTTACGCGGTTTTACCAAACCGCGTAACAGCTCGACGCTGCAAACGGCCGAGAGCGGCAATCTGACGTTCAATCGTCGCTCGCGTACCAAAGTGCGCGTCGCTTCTCTTTCACGTCACCTTGCTCGCTCTCGGCCGTTTTCGCTGACATTGTCAAAACATCGATGCTGTCTCGTTGGCTGGGCGAGTGGGTAGAATGCCTCCAACGTGTAACTCGATTCGGAGGAATTCGCATGCCCTATTACTATGGTTATGGCTTTGGCATCGACCCGCTTTACCTGCTGGTCGTCCTTGTTTGTACGGTGCTCGGTCTTGCCGCGCAGAGCTATATCAACTCGACGTATAAAACCTGGTCCAAGGTTCGCTCGGACGGCGACACGGGCGCTGCGGTCGCGCGCCGCATGCTCGACGCCAGCGGTTGCAATGCCGTGGGTATCAAGGGCGTCGCCGGTGAGCTCACCGACCATTACAACCCGCAGGATAACAACCTGTATCTCTCGGATGCCAACCGTTCGGGCGGATCGGTCGCAAGCGTTGCCGTCGCCTGCCACGAGGCGGGCCACGCCGCCCAGCGCCAAAGCGGCTATGCCATGATGAAGGTGCGCACTGCCCTGGTCCCGGTCGTCAACTTTACCCAGAACACCTGGACCATCGTGTTGCTCTTGGGCCTGTTTATGAACATTGCCGGGCTCACGACCCTCGCGCTGATCTTCTTCTCGTTTAGTGTGTTGTTCCAGCTGGTTACGCTGCCGGTCGAGATTGATGCCAGCCGCCGCGCCGTGGCGTACATCGAGCGGTCGGGCATGAGCTCCAAGCAGGTCAACGGTGCCAAGAAGGTCCTGACGGCAGCCGCACTTACCTATGTTGCCGCAGCGCTCACCTCGATCATTCAGCTGCTCTACCTGATGGCTCGCTACAACAGAAACTCCAACCGATAACAAATTGGCTTGACAGGCGCCGCGGGGATTTGTGTCCCCGCGGCGCTGTACTATGTGTTGGACTTGAATTTGCGCAGGGCTGGAGCCTTTGTGCACGATAACGAAAGGAGGCTGCGTGGCAGGCTGGAATCTAACCGGCAATGCTGTTTCCGCCGAGTTTGACGGCTCGGACGATCGGGAGCGCAAGGAACTCAGCGTGAGCCAGGCGGTGGAGATTGCCGCCGGTGCACTCGATGCTATTCCGCAGCTGAGTGTCTTGGGCGAGGTCACGGGCTTCCGTGGCCCCAATGCCCGAAGCGGCCACTGCTACTTCCAGATTAAGGACGATTCGGCCGCCGTTGACTGCATCATTTGGAAGGGTGCCTATCTCAAGCGCACGTTCGATCTGCGCGACGGCATGCAGGTGAGCTTTAAGGGTAGCTTCAATCTCTATAAGCCCACGGGCCGCATGAGTTTTGTCGCCCGCTCGTTTTCGCTGGCGGGGGAGGGTCTGCTGCGTCAACAAGTGGCGCAACTGGCCGAAAAGCTGAGCCGCGAGGGCCTGATGGACGAAGCGCGCAAGCGCCGCATCCCGGTGTTCTGCTCGCGTGTGGCGGTCGTCACCTCGCTTTCGGGTGCCGTAATCGATGACGTCAAGCGCACATTGCGTCGTCGTAACCCGCTCGTCGAGCTCGTTTGCGTGGGTGCCAAGGTTCAAGGCGAGGGTGCGCCGGCAGAGCTCATTGAGGGCTTGCGTCGCGCCGCTTCCATTACGCCGGCGCCCGATTGCATTTTGCTGGTGCGTGGCGGCGGCTCCTTCGAGGACCTTATGACCTTTAACGACGAGGAGCTTGCCCGTGCGGTGGCGGCCTGTCCCGTGCCCGTGGTGACCGGTATTGGGCATGAGCCCGATACCTCGATTTGCGACATGGTGAGCGATCGCCGCGCCTCCACGCCCACGGCGGCGGCCGAATCGGTGGCGCCGGCTATGACGGAGTTGGCCGACGTGCTTGAGACGCGCCATCGGCGTCTGGGCGCCGCGATGGCTTCGATGATCGGGTCGGATCAGGTCGATCTGGAAATGCTCGACCAGCGCGGTCGTCGTGCCTGGGACACCTATACGGCTCGTCTGGGCGACGCGCTCGATGCGGCCGCGTGCCGCCCGTGCCTCAACGATCCAACGTTTATGGTCGAGCGTCGCGAGTCCGAGCTTGCCCTGACGTCCGATCGTCTGTCCGGCGCTGTAACGCGTTCGGTTGGGGCCTTCCGCTCCAACTTTGAGCGTCTGCCCGAGCGCTTGATCGCAAGCACCTCGGGGCTCGATGGCAAACGCCATGCGCTCACGCTTGCGAGCTCCCGTCTGGAGCATCAGGGGCGCACGATGCTCAGCAAGCCCGCGTCCGACCTGGGCCGAGCTGCTGCGTCGCTCGATGCCTTGTCGCCGCTCAGGGTGCTTGCCCGCGGTTACTCCATCGCGTACAGCGAGGACGGTGTGGCTACGAGCGCCAAGACCTTTAAGCCGGGCGACACCATCCGCGTGCGCATGGCGGACGGCAACGTGGCAGCAACCGTCAACGCGGTCGAGTAGACCGCGTTTCACAGTGATAGACCCTTAGGAAAGGAAACAGATATGGCAGAGAAGACCCCGGTCGAGCAGCTTACGTACAAGCAGGCCTCGCAGGAGCTGGAGCTCATCATCCGCAGCCTGGAGTCGGGCGACATGGAGCTCGAGGAGTCGCTCGAGAGCTATACCCGCGGCGTCGAGCTCCTCAAGAGCCTACGCACCCGCCTGTCCGATGCCGAGCAGAAGGTCTCGGTGCTTCTTAAGGACGTCGACGGCAACGACGTGCTCGCCGACGGCGAAGCCGCCAACACCGACGACAACCTTTCGTTCTAACCACCTCGCAGCCTACTTTGGGGTAGTCTTTTTGGGACGGGGCTTTTTTGACTACCCTTGCGCGACGGCTCGCCAGGTGCCTGCGCTTGCGAAAAAGTAGTCAAAAAAGCCCCGTCCCAAAAAGACTACCTTGGTCTGTGAGAAAGGAACCAACCATGTGTGATTGCATCTTCTGCAAAATTGCCAACCACGAGATCCCCTCAACCGTTGTCTATGAGGACGATCAGGTCATCGCGTTCGACGACCTCAACCCCCAGGCGCCGGTCCACACGCTCGTAATCCCCAAGAAGCACTACAGCGACATCGCCGACAACGTACCGGCCGAGACCATGGGCGCCATGGCCCACGCCATTCAGGAGGTCGCCAAGGCCAAGGGCCTGGAGGACGGCTTCCGCGTCATCTCCAACAAGGGCGTCAATGCCGGCCAGACCGTCATGCACTTCCACATGCACGTCCTCGGCGGCAAAAACCTGGGCGAGAACCTCATCTGAGGGCGCTTCTTCCGTGGGATGAGGCGAAAGCTTGGGCATCGATAACTTATATATCAACGCAATAAACCCGAGCGCGAGGGCGTTTGGGTTTATTATTGAAGCGTATGTAACCTGGCGGCGCCACACCGCCTGTTAGTAGGGAGACACATGAACGTTCTGGTCGTCAACGCAGGATCTTCGACCCTTAAGTATCAGGTCATCGATACCAAATCCCACAAGGTGTCCGCAAAGGGCTCCTGTGAGCGCGTCTGCTTTACCGGCGGTACCTTCACCCACGCTGCCAACGGCTCCAAGAAGGTGACCGAGAACATCGAGTTCCCCGACCACAAGGTCGCCATCGAGGTCGTCCTGAAGGACCTCGAGGCCAACGGCGTCAAGATCGAGGGCATCGGCCACCGTATCGTTCAGGGCGGTTGGTACTTCGGCGATTCCTCCCTCGTCGACGAGGACGTCCTCGCCAAGATCCGCGAGGTCGCTCCGCTCGCCCCGCTGCACAACAACCCCGAGGCCAACGTTATCGAGTACTGCCTCGAGCAGTATCCCGACCTGCCCAACGTCACGGTCTACGACACCGCTTTCCACTTCAATATGCCCGAGGTCGCCAAGACCTACGCCCTGCCCAAGGACGTCTGCGACAAGCTGCACATCCGTAAGTACGGCGCCCACGGCACCAGCTACCGCTACATCTCCAAGAAGGTTGCCGAGATGACCAACGGCGAGGCTCGCAAGGTCGTCGTGTGCCACATCGGTTCCGGCGCTTCCCTGTGCGCTATCGAGGACGGTAAGTGCATGGACACCACCATGGGCTTGACGCCGCTCGACGGTGTCATGATGGGCACCCGCTGCGGCTCCATCGACCCGGCTACCGTGTGCTACCTGCAGCGCGAGGGTGGCTACACCTTCGACGAGGTCGACGAGATGATGAACAAGAAGTCCGGCCTTTTGGCTGTGACCGGCGGCAAGACCAACGACTGCCGCAACGTCGAGGAGCTCGCCGCTGCTGGTGACCCCGAGGCTCAGCTCGCCTTCGATATGTTCGTCTACAAGATTGCCGCCAAGGCTGCCGAGATGGCCACTTCCATGTGCGGTATGGACACCCTGGTCTTTACCGCCGGCATTGGCGAGCACGCTCCGGCCGTTCGCGCCGGCGTGGCCGATCGTCTGGCCTTTATGGGCGTTAAGATGGATCATGCCCGCAACGCCCTGCGTGGCGACGGCGCCTGGTGCCTGTCCGCCAAGGATTCCAAGGTCAAGATCTTCGTCATCCCCACGGACGAGGAGTTCATGATCGCTTCCGACGTCGAGCGCATCGTCAACGGCAAGTAATTGCAAGAGGGGAGGGGCTGGGCGACCGAGCGCCGTTCGGCCCCTCTTTTGCGCTCGTTGGGCGATATGCTGATAGCTATTTATCAAGATATGATAACTTCTTATTAACATGCGGCCGCCTTAAGGGGTCTGCGTCGACCGTATTGCACTGCAAAGGAGTCTCATGAACGTACTTGTTGTCAACGCCGGCAGCTCAAGCCTTAAATATCAGCTTTTGGATACCGATACCCGCGAGGTTTTCGCCAAGGGCAACTGCGAGCGTATCGGATCGGACATGGGCATCTTTGGCCACTCCGAGAACGGTGGCGCCAAGCAGACCGAGGAGGTCCCTTTCCCCGATCATCGCTCTGCTATCGCTCGTGTGCTCGAGGAGCTTGAGAAGACCGACTTTACGATTGATGGCATTGGGCATCGTATCGTTCAGGGCGGCTGGCACTTCGATGATTCCGCAGTCGTCGACGACGAGGTCATGGCCAAGATTCTTGAGGTGGCACCGCTCGCCCCGCTGCACAATTACGGCGAGGCCGCGGCGATTGAGTATTGCCGCGAGAAGTATCCGGAGCTGCCCAACGTGGCCGTCTTCGATACCTCGTTCCACATGACCATGCCCGAGGTTGCCTACACCTACGCCCTGCCCAAGGACGTGTGCGACAAGTACCACGTGCGCAAGTACGGCGCCCACGGAACGAGCCACCGCTACGAGTGGATGATGGCCAAGGAGATCCTGGGCTCGCGCTGCCACCGTCTGCTTTCGTGCCATCTGGGCAACGGTGCTTCGCTCGCCGCCATCGAGGACGGCGTGTGCCGCGACACCACGATGGGCCTCACGCCGCTCGATGGCCTGATGATGGGCACCCGTTGTGGTTCCATTGACCCGGCCACCGTGTGCTACCTCCAGCGCGAGGGCGGCTACAGCTATCAGGAAGTCGATGACATGATGAACAAGCAGTCTGGTCTGCTTGCCATCTCGGGTATCTCCAACGACGCCCGCGACATCCGCACGCGCGCCTCCGAGGGCGATGAGCGCTGCCTGCTCGCCTTCGACATGTTCGCCTACAAGGCCATGCAGCAGGCCGGTTCCATGATCGCATCCATGGCGGGTGTGGACACCATCACCTTTACCGCCGGCATCGGCGAGAACGACTGGTCGATCCGCAAGGCCTTCTGCGACTGCTTTGAGTGGCTGGGCGTGCGCATCGACAACAACAAGAACCGCGAGGCCGTGGGCAACGGCCCGCAGGTCATCAGCGCCGCCGGTTCCGCCGTCACCGTCATGGTCATCCCCACCGACGAGGAATACATGATCGCCCACGACGTCGAGCGTCTGACCAAGAACAACTAGCGCGCCGATTGCATGCAAACGAAAGGCCTCCTGAGCAACAGCTCGGGAGGCCTTTTTTACTAGCAGAAGGACAGCGGAAACTCCATCCCGTTTCGAGCACAAATTCTGGGACACGCTTTCCGGTTGAGGCACGTTGCGGAAGGTGCGACCCACAATAAAGCAAAATTCCGTCCCGCAGTTTCCCAAACAGCCCCCAAGTGGAAGCTACATCCCACAATCCGCCTCCAAACCGGGACACGCTTTCCGGTGGGCCAGACATCGAACCGCAGCCAACATTTCGCATCCAAAGTGATTGCCGCCATCAACGCCTGCACTTTCAGCAACGGCACCCATCCATTCAGATTCTCAGCCCCAGCTCGTAGCCAAGCCGCCGTCCACCCCAGATCCCCTGAATGCTACGTGGCGGTAGAAGGCCGTACGGGCTAACCCCTGAAAACATTCCGCAGACCAGAAACGCCCCCGTTCGTAGCTCCGGAGGAGCAGAACGGGGGCGTTTCATTGGTCGAGGACGTTTTCAGGGGTTAGCCCGTACGGCCTTCGGGCGAGTGCGTGCGCTACTCAGCCATCTGAGCCTGGACGGCGGTGATGGCTACGACACCCACGATGTCGTCGGCAGAGCAGCCGCGCGAAAGGTCGTTAACCGGCTTGGCGATGCCCTGCAGGATGGGGCCGTAGGCGTCGGCGCCGGCGAAGCGCTGGACCAGCTTGTAGCCGATGTTGCCGGCCTCGAGGTCGGGGAACACGAGCACGTTGGCCTTGCCGGCAACGGAGGAGCCGGGAGCCTTGAGCTGGGCGACGTTGGGGACGATGGCGGCGTCGAGCTGCAGGTCGCCATCGATGGCGAGCTCGGGAGCCTTCTCCCTGCAGAACTTCACGGCCTCCTGGACCTTCTTGGCGACCTCGCCGCCGGCGGAACCCATGGTGGAGTAGGAGAGCATGGCCACATGCGGCTCAACGTTGCCCATGAAGGTGGACCAAGAGTGAGCGGAGGCGATGGCGATCTCGGAGAGCTCATCGGAGGACGGGTTGATGTTGAGGCCGCAATCGGCGAAGATCAGCGTGCCGTCGGTGCCGAACTGCGGGGTGTCGGTGCACATCACAAAGAAGGCCGAGACCAGCTTGGTGCCCGGGGCGGTCTTGAGGATCTGCAGCGCGGGGCGCAGGGTGTCGGCGGTGGAGTGGCAGGCGCCGGAGACCAGACCATCGGCATCGCCCATCTTGACCATCATGGTGCCAAAGTAGGTGGCGTCCATCACCTGGGCGCGAGCCTGCTCGATGGTGACACCCTTCTTGGCGCGGAGCTCGGCAAACTTCTGCGCGTACTCCTCGTGCTTCTCGGCATTGCGCGGGTCGATGACGGTAGCGCCGGGAACGTTGATCTCGTCGGGGTTGCCCAAGATGACGATCTTTGCCAAGCCCTCCTCGATGATCTTGGTAGCTGCGATGATGGTGCGCGGATCTTCGCCCTCGGGCAGGACGATCGTCTTAAGGTCGGCCTTGGCGGCAGACTTCATACGGTTTAGGAAATCGCTCATGTTACTCCTTACAAGCGTTTCGCTAAGCTCCAGGCACCCGGCTGTCCACGAATAAACCCGCTGCTAGCGGGTTTACCTTTCAAATATGTACGCCGGGGTGCTTGAGCTTTCCTTGTGTGGCAAGCTCATTATAGGACGCATTAGCGCTATAATCGCTCTGATAAATATGTCTCGAAGAATGTTCGAGAAAAGCCCAGCTAACGAGCCCGTGGCTTTTGACAAGGAGTATCGATGCAGATTACCTCAGGCCTGCCTGAAGGCTTTAACGCCGGCGCATACGACATGATTGTCGTCGGTGCCGGGTATGCCGGTGCCGTTTGTGCCCGCCGTCTTGCCGAGACCATCGGCTATCGCGTTGCCGTTTTGGAGCGCCGTGGCCACATTGCGGGCAATGCTTACGACTGCTTTGATGAGGCCGGGATCCTGGTCCACGAGTATGGTCCGCACATTTACCATACCTTTAACGAGCGCGTCCACAATTTTCTGTCGCGCTTTACCAAGTGGACGGACTACCAGCACAAGGTGCTTGCCAATATCAACGGCACCCTTATGCCCGTGCCCTTTAACCACGCGAGCCTCAAGCTCGCCTTTGGCGATGAGCGCGGCGAGGAGCTGTATCAGAAGCTCGTGGAGACCTTTGGCAAGGACGTCAAGGTGCCCATCATGGAGCTGCGCAAGAAGAACGACCCGGATCTTGCCGAGGTCGCCGATTACGTCTACGAGAACGTCTTTTTGCATTACACCATGAAGCAGTGGGGCCAGACGCCCGACCAGATCGATCCCTCGATCACCGGCCGCGTTCCCGTCTTTGTGGGCGACGATGACCGCTATTTCCCGCAGGCTCCCTTCCAGGGCATGCCGCAGGACGGCTATACCGCGTTGTTCGAGCATATGCTCGACCACGATCTGATTGATGTGTTCTGCGACGTGGACGCCCGCGACCTCTTTGAGATCGACGAGACTACCGTCAAGATCGACGGCAAGGTCTATGGCGGCGAGATCGTCTACACCGGTCCGCTCGACGAGCTGTTCAACCTCGACTTGGGCGCTCTGCCGTACCGTACGCTCGACATGAAGTTCGAGACGCTCGATATGGACCAGTTCCAGCCCGTGGGCACCGTCAACTACACCACGAGCGAGGATTACACGCGCATCACCGAGTTCAAGAACATGACTGGTCAGGTCCTGCCCGGCAAGACCACCATCATGAAGGAGTATTCCAAGGCCTATACGCCCGGCTCGGGCGAGACGCCCTATTACGCCATTCTGGAGCCCGAGAACCGCGAGCTCTATGAGCGCTATCTTGAGCGCGTCCAGAACCTGACGAACTTCCACCCGGTGGGTCGCCTGGCCGAGTATCGTTACTACGATATGGATGCCGTGACCAACTCTGCCCTCGATCTTTCGGATGAGATTATCGCCTGCCATGCATAAAGTCATATCATTCGGTATTCCCTCGTATAACGCCGCCAAGGACATGGACCATTGCATCACCTCCATTCTGGAGGGGAGCGATTATGCCACCGATATCGAGATCATCATCGTCGATGACGGTTCCAAGGACGAGACGGCAGCTAAGGCCGATGAGTGGGAGGCGCGTTACCCCGGTATCATCCGCGCGGTGCATCAGGAGAACGGCGGTCACGGCATGGCCGTCCTCTCGGGCCTGCGCGAGGCACAGGGCACCTACTACAAGGTCGTCGACTCGGACGACTGGCTCGACGGTGCGGCGCTTTCGACCATGCTTTCGATTCTGCGTGGCTTTGAGGAGCGCGACCAGCGCGTCGATCTGTTTATCTCGAACTATGTGTACGAGAAGGTTTACGAGGGTACGCATACCGCTATTGGTTACAAGTTTGCCCTGCCGCGCAAAAAGATCTTTACCTGGGACCAGATTGGCCATTTCCGTCTGGACCAGAATTTGCTCATGCACAGCCTGTGTTATCGCACGGATGTGCTGCGCGCGTCCAATCTGCCTATGCCGCCGCACACGTTCTATGTCGACAATATCTACGCCTATGTGCCGCTGCCGCGCTGCAAGACCATGTACTACGCCGACATCGACCTCTATCGTTATTTTATCGGTCGCGAGGGCCAGAGCGTCAACGAGGCCACGATGGTCAAACGTCTGGACCAGCAGTTTCGCGTGACGCGCATTATGATGGAGTCGTTCCATCTGTACAGCGATGTCGAGTCGTCGCGTCTGCGCGCGTACATGATGGGCTATTTCACCATGATGATGGCAATTTGTTCGGTGCTTACCAAGCTTTCCGATGAGGATTGCGCCGACGAGCGCCTGACGACATTGTGGAGTGATTTGAAGGCCTACGACGAGCGTATGTATCGTCGTGCACGCTACGGTGTGGTCGGCTTCTTTACCAACCTGCACGGGCGGGCTGGAGACAAAACCACACTCGGCCTATACCGTCTTGCCTCAAAGATCTTCAAATTCAACTAGCTGTTGAGTAATCGCTGCTGATAGGTTGACTGGGCCCCTTGGCCTTTAGTTTGCTACTGCGAACAGTCCTGCTCGCACGGAAAGCACATTAAGTGCTTTCCGGCTCGTGCGGAACTTGTATCAAACTAAAGGCCAAGGGGCCTTTGCTATAAGAATCGATTGTCAGGCTGCCTGAATTTGAAGATCTTGGGCGCGCGGTACACAGGGGCCTGGGCTGAAAAGTTTTAGTTGGTAGTCGGTCGAGTGGATTACTTCGCAACGCCGGGGATGCCGTGGGATGTTTTGGCGGTTTTGGCTCCGTTTACGATGGCGGTTTCCAGGGCCCTTACGGCGAGCATGCCCAGCAGGTCTAGGGGAACGGCGGCGCTTGCCTGGCTGCCCAGCTTGCCGCTGGCAAGGGTGTAGATGGTGTCACCGTCGTTGGTGGTGTGTGTGGGGCGGATGGCGTGTGCATAGGCGTCTGCGGCCATCTGGGAGACCTTGGTGGCCTGGGCCTTAGTGAGCTCCACGTTGGTGACGATGCAGCTGATGGTGGTGTTGGTGCGGTCGAGTGGCATTTTCATAGAGCCGGCGGCGGCAAGGGCGGCGAGCTCCATGTCGACGATCTGGTCGCTATCGGCTGCGGCGCGCATGCCGGCCACCCACTCGCCGGTGGTCGGGTCGACCACGTTGCCACAGGCGTTGACCGAGACCACGGCGCCCACCTTGACGGTGCCGAGTGTCACGGCAGCAGCTCCAAGGCCAGCCTTCATGCAGGTGGCGGGCCCCATGAGCTTGCCTACGGTGGCGCCGGTGCCGGCACCTACATTGCCCTGATCGAGTGTGGTGGGGGTATGGTCGAGCGCCTCGCGCACGGCGGCGATACCGGCCTCAATGTCGGGACGCACGGTGGGATCGCCAAAGGCGAGGTCGAAGATGCAGCTGGAACACACGATGGGCACCTGCGTGGGGCCGACGGGCAGGCCGATGCCGTGGCTCTCGAGTTCGCGGGCCACGCCGCTTGCCGCCTCGAGACCAAAGGCCGAACCGCCCGAAAGGCAGACGGCGTGGACCTTATCGACGGTGTTCTCGGGACGCAGCAGATCGGTCTCGCGCGAAGCGGGAGCGCCACCACGTACGTCAACGCCGCCGGTGGCACCCTCGGGCGCCACGATTACGGTGCAGCCGGTGCCGGCCTCCTCGTCTGTATAGTTGCCAAAGCAAAAGCCATCGACATCGCAAACGTCAATGGCTTCGAGCAGGGTGTCCATGTTTTCTCCTATCGGTTTTCCGCCGGGCCTTATGCTCGGTCGGGATCCGTGCGGTACGGCAAAATTGTAGGCGCCGGGGGATACCCAGCGCCAGATGCAATTACGAGAGTTTTTGAATCGCGCGTGCGACGCGAGCGATGGGTAAGCCCACCACGTTGTAGAAGTCGCCCGAAATGTCATGCACGAGCATGCGGCCGCCTGTGCCCTGGATACCGTAGGCTCCGGCCTTGTCCATGGGTTCGCCGGAGGCAACATAGTGCCCGATCTGCTCCTCGGTAAGCTCATAGAACGTCACGTCGGTCACATCGACAAACGACAGACTTTCGGCGGCATGCGGAGCTGCAGTGTCGCCGGCTTTAACGATGCAGACGCCGGTTGCCACCTGGTGCGTGCGGCCCGAAAGCTCGCGGAGCATGGTGCGTGCCTCGTTCTCGTCTGCCGGCTTGCCCAAAATTTGCCCGTCAAAGGTGACAATGGTATCGGCTGCGACAGTCAGTTCGTTGGGCTCGGCGTGCTCGGAGGCAACGGCAGCGGCTTTGGCGCGTGCCAAGCGTTCGACAAGCGTAAGCGGAGCTTCGCCATCAAAAGGTGTTTCGTCGATATCTGCGGGAATTACGCGAACGTCATAGCCCGCCTCGCGCATCAGCTCTATGCGGCGCGGCGATTGCGAAGCCAAAATCATAGCTGGATGCCCTCGGCAACCTTCTCGACGGCCTTGTCGCCGGCGAGTGTGCGCAGCAGCTCCAAGGCAAAGGGAAGTGACTGTGCCATGCCGCTGGCAGTGATGATGTTGCCGTCTTGCGTGACCTTCTCGCCGGTATAAGCACCCTCGGGGAAGCTCTTCTCAAAGCCGGGGAAGCACGTGGCTCGGCGTCCCTCGAGCAGACCAAGCTCACCCAGGATAAACGGGGCGGCGCAGATGGCGGCAACGTGCTTGGTTGCGGCGAACTCGCAGACTACATCGCAGACACGCTGGTCGGCGCGCAAGTTGGTGGCTCCGGGCAGGCCGCCGGGCAGCACGATGCAGTCGTACTCCTCAAAGTTGATCTCATCAAAGAGCGCATCGCAGGTCACGGGAATCTGCAGCGAGCTCACGACCTCGCGTGTGGGCATGATCGAGACGAGCGTGGCGCGCACGCCGCCGCGACGCATGACATCGACCATGGTCAGGCATTCAATAGTTTCAAAGCCATCGGCGGCGAGAACGGCAACGCTGGGCATGAGGGTTCCTTTCGTAAGGCGGCATACAATTAGCCGTCTTATACCCCGAAGACCTATGCTTGCCACGCTCGATTTCCCAATGTTTAAAAAGGGACGGGGCTATTTTAGCTACCCTCACCCATCCTTAACAATCTCAATCTGTAACAGCTAGGCCCACTTTTGACCCCTAACTGTTACAGATCAAGATAAACGGAAACCGCCTCGACAAAACGTCTAAATCTGTAACATCTACGGACCAAAACCGGGTCTTACTGTTACAGATCGAGACAGTCCCCAACGCACCGCCCCGCTCGGGGAACGACCGCCACAGGTACGGCGGGCAGAGACTCACTTTTTTCTCGGTTTTTCTTGACGGAATCTCACCTGTTGTAGTACTTTGTCTCAGTCTAAAAACGCGTGGACTTTTCTGGGCGCTAGCCACCTTTTTGCCACGCAACCGAGCAGTCGGTTGCGTGGCTTTTTTCGTCTTGGCAGCAGGTGCCACATGAACCGCCAGAAGACCGCACGAGCCCACCTTCCGACTGCAGGGAACAGACGCACGAGACGTGCATCTGCAAGACAGCAGACGGAAGGGAGCCTAATGGCAGGAACAAACACAATCAAGCAACAGGCCGCCGGGGCAGGAGCCACGGGCGCGGGACAGGCCAAGGCGGCGCTCCAGGTCTTTGCGGGCGGCGCCTGCTACGGCGCGATGGCCACGACCTACAAGCTCGCCTACGCCGCGGGCTTCACCTCGGCGCAGGTGGTGGCGAGCCAGGCGTGGTTCGGCTGCCTCTTCTTCGCTCTCGCCACACTCGCGGGCCACGCACTCGGGCACCGCTGGCAGCGCGTGGGATGGAAGCTCGCCCTTAAGCTCATGGGCCTGGGAGCCCTCACCTGCCTCACCTCAATCCTCTACTGCTACGCCATGAGCGTGCTGCCCGCCCCGGTGGCGCTCACGCTCCTCTTCCAGTTCACGTGGCTGGGGCTCCTGTGGCAGACCGTCATGACGCGCCGACCGCCGAGGGCCCTCCAAGTGGTCTCCGCCCTGGTCATCGTCTTCGGAACGGTGTTCGCCAGCGGCGTTTACAAGACCGGCATCACCGGGTACGACCCCGTGGCCCTGCTCTGCGCGCTGGGGGCGGCCGTGTCCTGCTCCCTCTTTGTCACCCTCTCCGGCAAGGTCGAGGCCCCCTGCTCGTCCGAGCAGCGTGGCGTCATCGTATGCGCGGGCTCCGTGGTCATGTCGCTCACGGTGTGCCCGGACTACGTCGTCTCGGGCGTCCTCGCCCAGGGCATCCTGCCCTTTGCCGTCATCGCCGGCTTCTTTGGCATGCTCTGCCCGGTCCTGCTCTTCGGCATGGGCTCTCCGCACCTGCCCGCGGGCCTCTCCACAGTCATGGCCGCCGCGGAACTCCCTGCCGGCCTGCTCATCGCCATGATCGTCCTCGGCGAGCCGCTCGGCGTCGTCGAGTGGCTGGGCGTCGCCATCATCCTCGCCGGCGTGTGCCTGGCGCAGGTCCCCTCCCTGCTTGGAGGCCGGGAGGCACGTCGCGCCGCCGCAGGACAAGCCGTCAGCTAGTCATCCCTTCACAGGCGGCCCGCGCGCATCAGGGAAAGGGCCACGGGCCCGGCGCGTGAGGTCGCAAGGACGTTATTAAAGCGTCCCCCGCAGAGGTGGGGACGCCAGAGAGAAGGAGGCACCATGCCATTTCCAAAAGGGTTCCTTTGGGGAGGAGCCACCGCCGCCAACCAATGCGAGGGAGGTTATGACGAGGGCGGCCGCGGCCTTGCCAATGTCGACGTCATCCCACACGGGCCGGAGCGCAACGACGTGAGTCGCGGCCTGAGGCGCATGCTCGACTTCGAGCCCGGGTACTACTATCCGGCCCAGACGGGCATCGACTTCTACCACCGCTACCGCGAGGACATAGCCCTCTTCGCGGAGATGGGCTTCAAGGTCTTTCGCCTCTCCATCGCCTGGAGCCGCATCTTCCCCAACGGCGACGAGGAGGAGCCCAACGAGGCCGGGCTCGCCTTCTACGAGGACGTGTTCCGCTGCTGCCGCGAGCACGGGATCGAGCCCCTCGTGACCATCACGCACTTCGACTGCCCCATCCACCTCGTCAAGAAGTACGGCGCCTGGCGAAACCGCACCCTTATTGAGCTCTACAAGCGGCTCGTGACGGTGCTCTTCAACCGCTACCGCGGCCTCGTGCGCTGGTGGATCACGTTCAACGAGATGAACATGATCTTGCACCGTCCCTTCATGGGTGCCGGCATCGTCCTCGAGCCCGGGGAGAATGCCCGCGAGGCCGAGTACCGCGCCGCGCACAACGAGCTCGTGGCCAGCGCCTGGGCCACCAAGATCGCCCACGAGGTCGACCCGGAGAACAAGGTGGGCTGCATGCTCGCCGCGGGAAGCTACTACCCCTACTCCTGCCGCCCCGAGGACGTCCGCGCGGCGCAGGTCAAGAACCAGGAGGACCTCTTCTTCGTGGACGTGCAGGCGCGCGGGCACTACCCCGGCTACGCGCTCAAGATGCTCGAGCGCGAGGGCATCGACGTGGGCATGACCGCCGAGGACGAGCGCATCCTTGCGGAGAACACCGTCGACTTCATCTCGTTTAGCTACTACTCCTCGCGCTGCACCGCGGGCGACCCCGATTCCGTGGGCGGCGTCGCCGAGGGCAACGCCTTCGCCGGCGTGGAGAACCCCTACGTGCGCACGAGCGACTGGGGCTGGGTCATCGACCCGCTGGGATTCCGCATCACGATCAACGACCTCTGGGACCGCTACCAGAAGCCGCTCTTTGTGGTGGAGAACGGCCTCGGCGCCTATGACGAGGTGCTTCCCGACGGCACGATCGAGGACGACTACCGTATCGCCTACCTGCGCGAGCACATCGAGGCCATGCGCGACGCCATCGAGCAGGACGGCGTCGAGATGCTCGGCTACACCACCTGGGGGCCGATCGACCTCGTGAGCGCGGGCTCCGGCGAGATGGAGAAGCGCTACGGCTTCATCTACGTGGACCGCGACAACCTGGGCAACGGCACGCTCGAGCGCAGGCGCAAGAAGAGCTTCTACTGGTACCGACAGGCCATCGCCACCAACGGAGGCGACCTGGGCTAGCCGCCCGGGCAATATCACTAAGGAGAAAATAATGGCAGAAAAATACGACGATCTGGCCAGATCCATACTCGAGAACGTAGGCGGCGCCGAGAACGTCGCCAGCGTCGCGCACTGCATCACGCGCGTGCGCTTCAAGCTCAAGGACGAGTCCCGCGCCAACACGGCCAAGATTGAGGCCCTCAAGGGCGTCATCCAGGTCATCCAGGCCAACGGCCAGTACCAGGTGGTCGTGGGTAACATCGTCGAGGACGTCTACGACGCGGCCCTGGAGGCCGGTAACTTCTCGGGCGGCGCAAGCGCCGACGACGAGCCCCAGGGCGATAAGACCGTTGCCTCCGTCATCATCGACCTCATCTCTGGCATCTTCCAGCCCATCCTGGGACCGCTTGCCGCCGCAGGCATCATGAAGGGACTGCTTGCCCTCATCACCTACTTCGTCCCGGCCTTTGCAAACGACGGCCTCTACACGCTGCTCTACACCGTGGCTGACGGCTTCTTCTACTTCCTTCCGGTCGCCCTGGCGTTCAGTGCCGCGCGCAAGTTCCGCATGAACGAGTTCACTGGCGTGGCAATCGGCGTGGCGCTCCTCTACCCGACGATGGTCGCCCTGACCTCGGGCGAGGCGCTCGGCAGCATCGACCTCGGCGTGGCCGGCACGTTCTCGTGGTACGCCACCGCCCTCGGGGTCCCCATCATCATGCCCGTGTCCGGCTACGTGAGCTCGGTGATTCCCGTCCTTCTCATGGTGTGGTTCGGCTCTATCATTGAGCGCTGGCTCAAGAGCTGGATGCCGGCTGCGCTCAAGATGTTCCTCGTCCCGCTCGCCACGATGACGGTCTCCATCGTCTTGGGCTACCTCGTCATCGGCCCGGTGGCCACCCTCATCACCAACCTGCTGAGCGCGGCGTTCTCGTTCATCTTCCAGCTTCCCGTGGTTGGTTCCGTCTTGGGCAGCGCCCTGGTCGGCGGACTGTGGATGTGCCTCGTCATCTTTGGCTTCCACTGGAGCCTCATCCCCATCTCCATCATGAACCTGAACACCCTCGGCCACGACAGCGTGCTCGCCGCCACCATCGGCCACGGGTTCGCGCTCGGAGCGGTCATCTTTGCCATGTATCTTAGAAACAAGGACGAGCGCTTCCGCGGCATCGCCCTTCCCGCGATGATCTCCGCCTTCTTCTTCGGCGTCACCGAGCCGGGCATCTACGGCATCGCCCTCCCCAACAAGCGCGCGTTCGTCGTGGCATGCCTGAGCTCCGCCGTGGGCGGCGCCATCGTGGGAATGACGGGCGCCCTCATGTACATCTCGGGTGGCCTCGGTGTCTTCAACCTGCTCAACTTCATCGACGGGACCCCTGGTGGCGCCGGAATCTCCCACATGATCTTCGCGATCATCGCCTCGCTCGTCTCTGCCGTCCTGGCCTTTGTTATCGAGTTCATCACCTACCGGCCCAACGACGACGAGGAAGGCGCCTGCTAGCTTGGGCCCTTCTCGACCAGCTCTATGTAGTTGAGGGCAGTTGAGGTGGGTGAGGGCCGAGGGCGGTCGAGGCGGCCGCCCTCGGTCCGGGACAACCTGCCAGAAGGCGTTTAGCTTTCTCGGGCGGCAGTTCAATGTCCAAGAAATGGGGGGCGGTTTAATTTTGGGACGGGGATTAAATAATCATTCGGAACAAATTTATTTTTATCCCCGTCCCAGAAAAATCATCGGGTGTGGTCTTGGGCAAACAGTCTAGTTGCGCTTGAGATGGACGACGGTTTCACAGTGGAAGGTTTGCGGGAACAGGTCGACCGGCGTGATCTTGACGGGGGAGAAGGTGCCTTCCTCGACAAAGCACTTAAGATCGCGTGCCAGAGTCGCCGGATCGCAGCTCACGTAGGCCACGTCGCGGGCGCTCGTGCTGGCGATGAGGTCGATTGCCTCGGGTGCCAGACCTGCACGCGGCGGGTCGACCACCAGGACATCGGCATCCTGGTCGGGGAACTCGCGCACGGCATCGCCGCCGATGACATCGACGTTATCGAGCTTGTTGATCTCGAGGTTGCGGCGCAGGTCGCGCACGGCCGGGCCGTAGGCCTCGACGGCGGCAACAAAATCACAGCGGCGGGCGAGCGGTAGGGTAAAGGTGCCGGCGCCGCAGTACAGATCCATGGCAAGCTCATCTTCTTGCGGGTCGAGCGCCTCCATGACAAGCTCGATCAAAATCTCGGCGCCCTTGGTGTTGACCTGGAAAAACGATGGGGCCGAAAGGCGCATCTGGCCGTCGGCGATGTTCTCGGTCCAGGAGCCCTCGCCGGCGAGCATCTCCACCTTGGAGACGCGGCGGGCCTTCTTCTCGCCCTTGCTCATGACGCGCACTACGCTCGTGGGGCGAGCGGCGTCTGCCAACACGCGCGAGACCTGCGAGCGCGGGAAGGAGCCCGTGGGCGTCCAAAGTGCGACCTCGAGTGCCTTGGTGCGACGCGAAGCGCGAATGCCCACGCGCTCCAGACCCAGATCGTGACTGCCGCTCAGATAGTTGAGCGCGCCGACGACCGATTTGAGCGCCTTGGGAAAACGCTTATCGAACAGCGGGCACGAATCTACGGTGACGATCTTGCTGGGATCGACGCCGTGCATGCCAAGGCGAACGCGGCCGTTAACGAGGGTGGGCTCCAGCTCAATCTTGTTGCGGTAGCTCCAGTCGTCCTTGGTGTGGCGGATGGGCTGGACAAGATCGTTGACCTGCTCGGGGGCGAACTTGCCAATGCGCTCGAGCGTGGAGCGCAGGTTTTGCTCTTTGGCGGCAAGCTGCGCGGTGCGCGAGAGATTGCCCCACGAACAACCGCCGCAGACGCCCACGAAGGGGCAGGGGGGCTGAATGCGATCGGGGCCCGGCTCCAGAATCTCGGTCGTGCGGGCGCGCATAAACGACTTGCCGTCCTGCACGATCTCGGCCTCGACGGTGTCGCCTGCCACGGCGCCCTGCACAAAGACGGCCTTGCCGTTGTCGGCGTGCGCCAGTCCGTCGGCGCCGTAGGTCATCGATTCTATGGTGAGCTTCATGTTCCTGCCTGTCATTCGCGGTATTGTTCGCAACCATGGTAGCAGTGAAAAGCGCCCCGTATTTGGGGTATTCCTCAAATACGGGGCGCTTCTACAAACGTCTATTTCGTCTTGCCGGTAATGAGCGTCTTAAGGCCTAGGCCGATCAGGCCCAGTCCCATGCGCACGCGACCGGGGCGATGGCGCTCGATGGTCTTGGTCTTGCCAGCGGGCTTCTCGCGGCGGGCGCCCTTCTGGGACGCGGGGTTGGCCGTCTGCGGTTGGGGCCGAGGAGCAGGCTCGGACTCAGGCTCTATGACGGTTGCCTGAACCTTCTGGACCTCGGGTGCGGCCGGCTGCGGTTCGAGCTCAGGCTTGGATGCGAGCGTAGGTTCTGCCTTGGCGACGGCCCCGGCGTTGCGATAGGCACGCTCCAGCAGAGCTTCCTGCGAGTTGAAGGGCTTCTCGCCTTCTTTGCGCTCCACGGGAATCCAGGTGCCGTCACTCGTCAGACTGCGTGCCTTCACGTTGTCGCGCAGCTGCATGCCCATGTACTCGTGCACCTGGGCGCGGCAGGTGGGGTCGAGCACGGGGAAGGCGATCTCCACGCGGTGCTCGGTGTTGCGCGTCATCATGTCTGCCGAGCTCAGGTAGATCATATCCGAGTCCACGCCAAAGGCATAGACGCGCGCATGCTCCAAAAAGCGTCCGACGATGGAGCGCACGTGCACGTTCTCGGTCTTGCCCGGAACACCGGGCTTGAGGCACGAGATACCGCGGATGATCATGTCCACGCGCACACCGGCACACGATGCCTCGGCGATCTTGTCGATGACCTCGCGGTCGGTAAGCGAGTTGAGCTTAAAGAACACGCGGGCGGGCTCGCCGACAAGGGCACGCTGAATCTCGCGGTCCAGGCCGCGCATGATGAGCGGCTTGAGGCCCACGGGCGCCACGCCCAGGAAGCGGTAGTCGCCGCGCAGGTTGCCCAGCGACAGGTTGCGGAAGAACAGGTTGGCGTCCTCGCCGATGCCGGGATGCGCGGTCATGAGCATAAAGTCGCTGTAGAGCTTGGCCGTCTTCTCGTTAAAGTTGCCGGTACCCAAAAGCGTCAGACGGGTAAGCGCCATGCCCTCGCGATAGGTGAGCTGGCAGATCTTGGAATGGCATTTAAAGCCCTCGGAGCCGTAGATAACGGTGCAGCCGGCCTCTTCCAGCCGCTCGGCCCATTCGATGTTGTTTTGCTCGTCAAAGCGGGCGCGGAGCTCCATGAGCACTGTAACCTCTTTGCCGTTTTCGGCAGCATCGATGAGCGACTCGCACAGGCGGCTTTGTTTGGCCACGCGGTAGAGCGTGATGCGAAGCGAGATGCACTCGGGGTCGTAGGCTGCTTCGTGCACCAGGTCCAAGAACGGATTCATGGTCTCGTAAGGGTAAAAGAGCAGCTTGTCGTGCTGCAGCACCTGATCGCGGATGGAGCGGGTCATATCGATGGTGGGGTTGGGCTGCGGCCTAAACGGCGTAAAGAGCAACTCGTTTCGTAGATGCTCGGGTATTTTGCCCTCGATGCCAAAGACATAGCCCAGGTTGAGCGGGATATCGCAGGTAAAAACCGAGCGGCGCGAAAGCTCGAGCGCTTTGCGGATGGTCTTGAGCGTTGGCTTTTCGAGCGAGCCCGATACGGCGAGCACCACCGGCTGCAGGCGCAGGCGCTTCTTGAGGATGCGCTTCATGTGCTGGCGGTAATCCTCTTCCTCCTCGACGCCCTCGCCGTCCGGATCGATGTCGGCGTTGCGGGTGACGCGGATGAGCGCGCGGTCGAGCGGCTTATAGGAGCCGAAGCAGCTGTCCAGGCAGGCGAGGATGACGTCCTCGAGCAGAATGTAGGAGTAGGTGCCGGTGGGCGAGGGGATTTCGACCACGCGGTTCATCGAGGCGGGAATCTCGATAAGGCCCAGCAGGCTCTCCTCGTCGGTGATGCCGTCCAGGCCACAAGCCAGATAGAGCGCGCCGTTGCGAAGGTTGGGGAAGGGATGGCGCGGATCGATGACCAGCGGCGAGATGACCGGTGATACGTAGGCCTGGAAGTAGCGGGTTACAAAAGTATGTTCCTCGGGCGTAAGCGAATCGATGCGGGCGCGGTGAACGCCCAAAGCGTCGAGCTTGTCCTCGATGCTCTTAAAGATCGACTCCCAGCGGGTAAGGAGCCCGGGCAGCTCTGCCATGACAGCATCGACCTGTTCGGAGGCGGTCATATTGCTCTTGTTGTCGACGGGCTGTTTTTTGAGCTCTGCCAGATCGGACAAGCCGCCCACGCGCACCATGAGAAACTCGTCGAGGTTTGACTCGAAGATCGAGACGAACTTAAGGCGCTCGAACAGTGGCACAGACTCATCGAAGGCTTCGTCGAGTACGCGGTTATCAAAGCGCAGCCAGCTAAGCTCTCGATTTTGCGTATACGAGAAATCGCGCGGTTTCTTGCGCAGCTTGGCGGCGTTCTGCTTCTTTTCGATTTTGCTCGGCATATGCATCTGTCCGTTCAGTCCCCAAAGGGACGGTAGCCTAACACTGTTTGCTATTGTCTCAATTTAGTCGACCTATGGCGCGGACGTATCGCGCGAACGGTATCTTTACCTACTTATTACGCTGACGATCCGGAGCACTAACGTCCGGTGCTTTGAGCAAGCGATCTATATCCTCACTCAACTGGTGAGAATGTATGAATAAGAATGATAGCAAGCTGAATATAATCGAATTTAGGTCGAATCGAGGACAAGCGTCATTTATATGCAGAAAACCGTTTTCGCTATGCAATTTTGAATCATGGATAACTTTGAGTGCTCAATCTTGATTTCCTAGAAAAATAACGTTTACCTAGGAAAATCTGCTTTACGAAACTGAAGTGCATCATGGGAAATCATATGCGATATACCGTTCATCGTACTTTGTTGACCGTTCGGGGGCGAGGTGGAATTGAGGGTGGAAATTGGATATAACTAGAGCTGTCAGCAAGCAGCGCTCCATACGGAGGGGCGCTGATACATTTGGCCAGTAAGGCCCGAAAGAAAGGTAGGAGGCCATGACGAAAGGTCTGCACGTGCCTTCCGAGATCGGCAAGCTCAGGAAGGTCTGCCTGCACCGTCCCGGCGACGAGCTCCTCAACCTGCCGCCCGACGAGCTCGAGCGGCTCCTGTTCGACGACGTCCCGTTCCTGGAGGTCGCGCAGCAGGAGCACGACACCTTCGCCCAGATCCTGAGGGACCAGGGCGTCGAGGTGCTCTACCTCGAGAACCTCGTCGCCGAGGTGTTCGACCAGGTCCCCGGCGCCCGCGCCGAGTTCACCGACCAGTACATCGCCGAGGCCGGCATCCGCGGGAAGCACATGCCGCAGATCGTCCGCGAGAAGCTGGACTCCATCGAGGACAACCTCGAGTTCGTCAAGAA
>NZ_JBQKHK010000009.1:0-80019 GCF_052118305.1 Collinsella sp. LCP21S3_D3 | reverse complement strand
GAGCAGGTCTTCGGCCACATGAAGGACGAGTTCTTCCGGGGAAGGACATGGCCCGACTTCGAGTCCTTCAAGGCGGACCTGGACGCGTACGTCGCCCATTGGAACACGAGGCGAAGGCAGGTTAAACTGAAAGGGCTGACCCCGGAGGAGTTCCGGAACCAGCCCCTTGCGGCGTAGTTCTTATTTAAGCCGTCCAAGTTTTGGGGTGCAGTTCAGAAAGACTACCCTGGGCGTCCGGTTGATTAGTCGTTGGGGACGTTCTTGAATGACTAGTCGTTTAAGAACGTCCCGAATGACTGGGTCGGAAAATTTCTCAAAAAAGTTCTTGCCCTGAGCTGATTCGTCCGTATAATAAACTTCGTTGCTTGAGAGCATGCACCTATTCCTCGGTAGCTCAATGGTAGAGCACGCGGCTGTTAACCGCGCTGTTGTAGGTTCGAGTCCTACCCGGGGAGCCAGAATTTCTCAGCCCAATCTGCTGGGCTTTAAATTCCTCGGTAGCTCAATGGTAGAGCACGCGGCTGTTAACCGCGCTGTTGTAGGTTCGAGTCCTACCCGGGGAGCCAGATTGTAAAACCCGTCGCTTTTGCGGCGGGTTTTTTTCATACCGCGATTGCTTAACGCAAACGTTGCCATATCAACATTTCGTGTCGAGGATGTAATCCCGCGACCCACCACCTCAACATGGCGCGGTCGTTGTAGAATATTGCAATGATTGCTCCCACGACATGGTGCCGCGAGCACCAGATAAGGAGATTCTTGTGTCTGAGACCATTAACGGCAGCCTGAGCGTCTCGAACGACGTTATTGCCGATATTGCCGGTTATGCCGCGATGACGTGCTATGGCGTCGTCGGTATGGCCGAGCAGCTCCAGGGCGCCGAGAGCGTGCGCCTGCTTGCCGGTCAGCGCCTCCGCAAGGGCGTGCTTGTCTCCGCCGACGAGAACGGCCTTACGGTCGACCTTCACGTCGTGCTCGAGAACGGCGTCAACATGAAGTCCGTCTGCCACAATCTTTCGAGCTCCGTTGCTTTCACCCTGCAGGAGATCGCCCAGATCGATCCCGCCAGCCTTAAGATCGGCATTCACATCGACGCGCTCAAGAGCCGTCTGAACTAGCATCCGAAAACGGAGATTCAAATACTCATGATTGTAAAGACCATTCGCACCTGTTTTCCGATCGCTGCGGCTGCCGTTTCCGACAAGGCCGAGGAGATCAATAAACTCAACGTCTTTCCCGTGCCCGACGGCGACACCGGCACCAACATGTCGCTCACGCTCGCCTCGGTGACCAAGGAGCTTTCCGCCCTTCCCGCCGATGCCGATATGGAGGCCATCGCCGGCGCCATCACCCACGGCTCCCTCATGGGCGCCCGCGGCAACTCCGGCGTTATCACCTCGCAGATCCTGCGCGGCGTGGCCGAGGGGCTCGTCTCTGTCGATGAGCCCATCACGTCTGCCGACATCGCGCATGCTTTCCGTCGCGCCGTCAAGGTCGCCTTCCAGGCCGTCCGCAAGCCCATCGAGGGCACGATTCTTACGGTCCTGCGCGACGTCTCGACCAAGGCCGACGAGTGCGAGAAGAAGAAGTTCTCGGCCGAGGACGCGCTCGACGCCATCGTCGTCGAGGCCTACCAGTCTGTGGCTCGCACGCCCGACCTGCTGCCCGTTCTGAAGGAGAACGGCGTGGTCGACTCCGGCGCCTTTGGCTTCGCCATTTTCCTGGAAAACTTCGTTGCCGCTGCTCTGGGCCGCAGCACCGTTGTCGAGGATTTCTCCACCACGTTTGATTCCGCTGGCTCTGCCCGCGATGCGGCCCTCGGTCGCGTCGAGATCGAGGCCAACGACGACTGGGAGGGCTCGGAGTTCCGCTACTGCAACGAGTTCCTCTTTAAGGCCGACGCCCCGTTTGACGAGGACGAGTGCCTTAAGTTCCTGGGTTCCATGGGCGACTGCGAGCTGCTCGTGGGCGCCTACCCCGACTACAAGATCCACGTGCACTCCAATACCCCCAACCTGGTGCTCGAGCACATGCTGCAGCTTGGCCAGATCTACGAGGTCTTTATCCACAACATGGAGATGGAGGCCCACGACCGTACCGCCAAGATCCACGAGGACCAGCAAAAGGCCGCCGAGCCCGCCAAGGCCCTGGGTTTTGTCGCCGTTGCCGCCGGTTCCGGTGAGGCCGACATCCTCAAGTCCCTCGGCGTCGACGTAGTCGTTTCGGGTGGCCAGACCATGAACCCCTCGACCGCCGACCTGCTGGGCGCGGTGGACCAGGTCAACGCGACTTCGGTCATCATCCTGCCCAATAACGGCAATATCCGTATGGCTGCCGAGGCTGCTGCTTCTGCCTGCACCGACAAAAAGGTCGCCGTGGTTCCCACCAAGACCGTTCCGCAGGCGTTCTCCGCTCTGTTCGCGGTGCTGCCCGATTCCGAGCTCGAGGACGCCGTTGCCGCCATGGTCGATGCCATCAGCGAGGTTCGCGATGGCGAGGTCACCCGTGCCGTGCGCGATTCCAGCGCCTCTGACGGCTCTCCGATTCACTCCGGTGACGTCATGGGTATCATTGCCGGCTCCATCGACGTGGTCGGCTCCGATGTGAAGCAGGTCACGCTCGACTGCATCAACCGCATGCAGGAGGAAGAGGAGGGCGATGCGCTGACGATTCTGGCCGGCGAGGAGCTGTCCGATGAGGCCTTCCAGGAGATCGTCGACGCCATCGAGGAGGCTCAGCCCGACCTGGAGATTGACGCCCATCGTGGCGAGCAGCCGCTCTATCCCGTGATCTTCTCGATCGAGTAGGCATCTGCCCATGTCCGAGCTGTGCTCCGTGCCGCGCGTCTCGGAGCGCTTTGCCCAGAGCAATGCGCTCGACGAGGATATCGCGCGACTCAAATATGTTTCGGGTAAACGTGAGGAGGCCCTTCGCCGTCTGGGAATTAGGACGGTGGGGGACCTCCTTCTCCATATCCCTCATCGATATCTGGACTTTACACGCTCCTGGTCCATCGAGATGGCGCCTATCGGTACGGTGTGCACGATCGTCGCCATGGTCGATCGTATCGTTCAAAAGCAGCCCCGCCCGCGTATGCAGGTTACCGAGGTCTCGCTTGTGGACGAGACGGGCGTGCTGCAAGTCGCTTTTTTCCGCCAGCCCTGGATTGCCCAGCAGCTCAAGCAGGGCGACCGCCTGGCCGTGATGGGTAAGGTCGAATTTGCCTACGGCTTTAAGCAGATGGCCTCGCCGCATTTCGAGAAGCTCGAGGACGGGCGTGCCGCGGGCACCATCCTGCCGGTTCACTATGTGAGCGACGGTGTGAGCCAGGCTTGGATGCGCCGTATCGTGAGCGGCGCGCTCGAGATTGTCGGCAATCCCTTCGACCCGATTCCCGCGCCCTTGCGCGCCAAGCGCCGCCTTATGAGCAGCGCCCGTGCGCTGCGTTCGATTCACTTTCCCTCAAGTATGGCCGAGCGCGATATCGCGCGCGCACGGCTTGCCTATGAGGAATGCCTCTATCTTCAGCTGGCGCTTCGTCTGCGCAACGACGGCGGTATGGTCGAGGTGGTTCCCTACACCCATACCGCGGGTGGTCATTTGACGGCGCTTAGGCGGGCCCTGCCGTTTTCGCTGAGCGACGAGCAGGAGGCTGCGTTCCAAGACATCCTGCATGACATGTGCGATGGCGACCACGTGATGAACCGCTTGCTGCTGGGCGATGTCGGTACCGGCAAGACCGCCGTCGCCGCCTGCGCGCTGGCAGTCGCGGCCGATTCGGGTACCCAGTCCTGCGTCATGGCACCCACGGGCGTGCTGGCGCGTCAATATGCCGATAAGACCGGCCCTTTGCTCTCGCAGGCCGGTATGTCCTGGGCGCTCCTGACGGGTGCTACCCCGGCCGCCGAGCGCGAGCGCATCCATGCACAGCTGCAGTCTGGTGAGCTCGATGTGCTCTTTGGTACCCATGCGGTCCTTTCGGATAACGTAACGTTTAAACATCTTTCACTCGTCGTTATCGACGAGCAGCATCGGTTTGGCGTGGGGCAGCGCAATGCCCTGCGTGCCAAAGGCCCAGGTGCGGACTTGCTCGTTATGACGGCCACGCCTATTCCGCGCACACTGGCGCTTTCGGTCTATGGCGACCTGGACACGTCCATCATTCGTCATCGCCCCGTTCCCGGGGCCGGCGTCTCGACGCGCGTGCTCACCGAGTCGAGCCGCGACCTGGCCTACGGTGCCATTCGCGAGGCGCATGCTCAAGGACAGCAGGCTTACGTTATCTGCCCGCTTGTGGAGCCGAGTGACTCCGCGGACGATTTGGAAGACGTTCCCGGCATTGCTCGCGACGATGAAGGTCGCGTGGCGGTGCCCGTGCCGTTGCACGACACCGCAACCGAGCTCGACCGCCTGCGTCTGGCATTGCCGGGGCTTTCCGTCGAGCGTCTTCACGGCCGCATGCCGGCGGGGGAGAAGGACCGCGTGATCGACGCCTTTAAGCGCGGCGAGATCGACGTGCTCGTCTCGACTACGGTGGTCGAGGTGGGCGTCGACGTACCTAACGCCACCGTCATGGTTATCGAGAATGGCGAGCGCTTTGGCTTGGCGGCCCTGCATCAGCTTAGAGGCCGCGTGGGCCGCGGCAGCGTGTCGGGCACGTGCCTGGTCATGACGCATTCCAAGGGCAATGGCGGTGTGTCTGCTGCGCAAGACCGCCTGCGGGCGCTCGAAAAGACCTCTGACGGTTTTGCACTTGCGCAGATGGACCTGCGTTTGCGCCACGAGGGCGAAATCTTGGGTTATCGCCAACATGGCGGTGTGACCCTGCGTTTTGTGGACCTGGACGCCGACGAGGATCTTATCGAATGGGCCCATTTGGACGCGGTCGAGCTCTTGCGGTATGCTTGCAACCTTGACTCCGTGGCGACGCGTCCCTTGCGCGATGCGGTCGCCACGCGTTATCGACATATCTTCAAGGAGGTCAGCGGAGGATGAGAATCATCGGCGGTGAATGGCGCGGCCGCAAGATCGAAGAGCCGCGTGGGCGCGATGTCACCCGTCCCACGACCGACCGCGTGCGCGAGGCATGTGCGTCCATGGTCATGTCGGCATTCGATTTCGATCTGGACGAGGTTCGCGTGCTGGATGCCTTTGGCGGCTCCGGTGCCCTGGGAATCGAGATGCTCTCGCGCGGCGCTCGCTCGCTCATCACGTTCGAGATCGATCGCAATGCCGCCCGACTGATCACTAAGAATATCGAGTCGCTGTGTCGCGACCGCTCGCGTTGGCGCGTCGTTACCGGCGATGTGTTGGCGAGCGCCTCGCGCGGCCGTGTTCCGGGCGGCCCCTTTGATCTGGTCCTGCTCGATCCACCCTATGCCTTTGGCGCCGAGCCGGTCGAGGAGCTGCTGCGCAATCTTGCCCAGCAGGGCTTGCTGGCACCAGGGGCCTTTGCCCTGTTTGAGCATGCCGCAAGCGATGCGGGCGCTCATCCGGCTGGTTTTGAGACCGTGCGAGAGAAACGCTACGGCATTACCTCGGTTGACTTGCTGCGTTGGGTGGCCGCGGACGAGTGCGACCATGCTAATGACAGCGATATTGACGAGGACGTGCCTTTGGAGGATACCCATGAATGACACTATCAACCGCGTGATCGTTCCGGGTACGTTTGACCCCATCACGTTTGGTCACATCGATGTAATCCGCCGCGCCCGCCGCATTTTTCCCAGCGTGATTGTCGCCGTGGCGGAGTCGCAGGGCAAAAACGGCGTGGGCACCACCTTTATGCTCGATGAGCGCGTGGCGTTGGCCCGCGAGGCCCTGGGCGATATTGACGGTGTCGAGGTACTGCCCTTTACCGGCCTGTTGGTCGATTTTGCCCGTGAGCAGGGTGCGGGTGCTGTGGTCAAGGGCCTGCGCGCCATGACCGACTTTGAGTACGAGCTGCAGCAGGCGGACCTCAACTATCGCCTGGACAACGAGCTTGAGTCCATTTTTGTCATGAGTGCGCCGCAGTACGGCTATATCTCTAGCTCGGTGGTTCGTCAGATCGCATCGCTCGGAAGCGATGTGTCGACGTTTGTGCCGCCCAATGTGGTCGAAGCGCTTAAACATCGCTTTTCGTGACGTTTCATATTGCCTGATGGCATGTGGTAAACTAACACGATGACATGTTACCTATGAAAGGAGACCGGATGCCGGGCGAGAATTTTCCTGGCGACAGGATCGTGAGCCTTGTCGAGGAGCTCGAGGGGCTCATCGAAGAGGCTAAGACGCCGTTCGGCAAGAATGCCCAGATGAAGGTTATCGATGCCGACGTCTTCTTTAACATCCTTGACGAGATCCGTATGAGCTATCCCGAGGAGTGGCAGAAGTCCCGTCGCATCCTCAAGGAGCGCGACGAGCTTATGGCTTCCGCCGCCGCTCAGGCCGATTCCATCATTGCCGATGCTCAGCAGCAGGCACTCACCATTGCCGGTGAGCAGGAGATCGTCCGCTTGGCGCAGCAGCAGGCCGACGATATCCGTGATCGTGCCCAGCAGTACGAGCGCGAGACGCGCTATGCGGCCGAGGATTATGCCGAGCAGGTCTTTACGCATCTCGAGGAGAACCTCAAGAGCCTGACCGGCACCGTTACCCGTTGCCGTCAGCAGCTCAACGAGGGTGCCGCCCAGCAGAACGGTCAGTGGTAATGGCTGAGTTTCCGAGCGTTACCGTCGATCTTTCCGAGCAGCTCGAGTTTCCCGGAGACTCGTATCCGCTGACCGGCAAGGTCGATGTCGCCACCTACACGGTGGGCGAGAAGGAGTACCAGCTGCAGGACGGCATTGCTTACGACGTGGTTTTTACCAATGCGGGCACCGGTGTTCTGCTCTCCGGCATGGTTCGAGCGCACGCCACCGGCGAATGCGACCGCTGCCTTGAGCTCGCCTCGTTTGATATCGCCGGCGAGATCGAGGAGTTCTATCTCTTTGAGGAGCCCGAGGATCCCGAGGCCTACGAGGACGGTTACGAGCTTTTGGGCGAGGACCGCATTGTCGATCTGGGGGAGCCCATTAACGACGCCGTTGTCATGGACACGCCGTTTGTGGTGCTCTGCAAGCCCGATTGCCGCGGCCTGTGCCCCACCTGCGGCATCAATCTCAACGTCGAGCAATGCGATTGCGCCGCCCAGGCCGAGGCCGAATGGGCCGCTGCCACGGAAAATCCATTTGCAGCATTGAAGAATCTCAATCTTGATGAGTAAAAATGTGGTAGTATCGCTACTTGCGCGTAATCGCCACACTGGATAGTTCATAAGGAAGGTCACTATGCCCGTACCTAAACAAAAGCAGGGTCGTATCCGTACCCATACCCGTCGTTCCGCCAACATGAAGATCTCGGCTGCGGCTCAGTCCACGTGCCCCCGTTGCGGCGCTGTCAAGCTCCCGCACCACGTGTGCCCCAGCTGCGGTTTCTACAAGGACCGCGAGGTTATCGTTACCGAGTAACTGTATACTCTGGATACGATGCCGTTCCAACTGGAACCACAATGGCCGGCTCAATGAGTCGGCCATTTTTGTATAAGGAGCACTTGAAATGAGTAACGTTCGCGTTTGTGTAGACGTTGTGGGCGGAGACGAGAAGCCCCAAGTTGTCCTCGACGGTATTGAGGCCGCACTTGCCGCCGATCCCGATATCGAGGTCATTGCTGTTGGCCCCGCCGATATCGTCAACCCCTTTGCCGCGGCGCACGCGCGCGTGGAGGCTCTGGAGGCCCCCGATGTCATCGCCATGGACGACGATCCCATCCGCGCCGTGATGACCAAGCGTAAGTCTTCGATCGTGCTTGCCTGCCGTGCTATTAAGAAGGGCAACGCGGACGCGTTTTTCTCCGCGGGGTCGACCGGCGCCATGACGGCTGCCGCCACCGCCTACGTGACGCCGTTTAGATATTTGGTAGAGGGTAAGAAGCAGCCGGTGCGTCCATGTCTCACCAATGCGCTGCCCAACCGTGCCGGTGGCCTTACGGTACTGTGTGACATGGGGGCCAACCCCGATGTCGAGGTCGACGACATGGTTCGCTTTGCCCAGATGGGTGCAGCCTATGCCCGCGTGGTCCTGGGCATCGAACATCCGCGTGTGGGCCTGCTTGGCAACGGCACCGAGGACGAGAAGGGTTCTAACTTTACCAAGGCGTGCTTCCCGGCTATGAAAGCCGCGGTCCCCGGTTTTGTGGGCAACTGCGAGGGCACCGATCTTACGTCGGGCAATTTTGACGTTGTGGTCGCCGACGGCATGTCGGGCAATATTGCGCTCAAGGCAACCGAGGGCGCTGCCAAGTTTTTGCTGCAAGAGCTCAAGGGCGCCTTTATGTCTTCGCTCGGTACCAAGATCGCCGCGCTGCTCATCAAAAAGCAGATGCGCCAGATTAAAGCCAAGCTCTCGGGCGATGCCAAGGGCGGCGCGATCCTGCTGGGCCTTCGCGGCGTCGTTTTGATTGGCCATGGCGCCACGTCGGCCGAAGCCGTTAAAAACGGTACGCTCGCCGCCGCTCAGGCCGTTCGAGCCGGGCTTATCGAAAGCATTGCCAATTCCATGGAAGGTATCGTTTAGCAAGAGCTCCGTTACGTGGCTCAAGCTATGCATCGTGGGGTAGAATCGGAGCCGTGCTGCAATGCGGCTTCCGCCCGCGCGACACATTGTATTCCACGACTTATGAGAGGATGCGCTATGGATCGCTCCGAAATCTTTGACAAGATCGCCGAGGTCGCTGCCGACGTGCTGGGTGTTGACGTTGCCGAGATCAGTGATGAGACGACTTTTGACGACCTCGATGCCAATTCGCTCGAGCGCCTGCAGCTGGTGACGGCCATCGAGGACGAGTTTGACCTCGAGATCGATGACGAGACCCTGTTGTCGCTCACCTCCGTTGCCGACGCCGTCGACGCTATCGAAAACGCCAGGGAGGCCTAGGTCTTGGCTTTATCTCAACGACTCACGCGCGCTCAGGAAATCCTGGGCCATGAGTTTAATAACAAGGTGCTGCTACGCGCGGCGCTCACCCACCCCTCGGCAGTAGAGGGGCAGCCGGTCTCTGCCAGCTATGAGCGGCTTGAGTTTTTGGGTGACTCCATTCTGGGCGCCGTGGTTGCCCGTTCGCTCTTTGAGTCTTATCCCGAGTTCGATGAAGGCAAGCTCACGCGTCTGAAGGTATCGCTTGTTTCGGGTGCCACGCTGTCCGAGGTTTCGCACGAGCTAGGCATCGACGACATCATCATCTTTGGCGCCTCCGAGACCGGTACCGGCGCGCGCGGCCTTAACTCGGCGCTCGAGAACGTCTATGAGTCGCTCGTGGGTGCGTTGTACCTCGATGCCGGCTGGGATGCGGCGGCGGAGTTCATCCATCGCACGCTTAAGCCCCATTTGGCCTCCGAGCGTGCCGAGCACCCCGCGAACCCCAAGTCGTTCTTGCAGGAGTGCGTGCAGGCAGACGGTCACGAGCCCCCGGCATACAAGCTGGTAGGCTCCGAGGGCCCGGCACATGCGCCCACCTTTACCGCCGTGGTGCTTGTCGACGGTATCCGTCAGGGCCGCGGCACCGGCGCCTCTAAGAAAGAGGCCGAGGGAGCCGCTGCACTCGAGGCGCTCGACCGCATGGGTTACACCACCAACGGTGTGATTCTCAACAAGAAGCCCGTTTAAGCGAGGAACCGTGTATCTCAAGTCCCTTACGCTCAAAGGGTTCAAGTCGTTTGCCGACCGCGCCCATATGACGTTTGAGCCGGGCCTGACCGTCATCGTCGGTCCTAACGGCTCGGGAAAATCGAATATCTCCGATTCGATTCTGTGGGTACTGGGTGAGCAGAGCGCCAAGCAGCTGCGCGGCCAGGCCATGGAGGACGTCATCTTCTCGGGCTCGTCGGCGCGCAAACCGGTGGGCGTTGCCGAGGTCACGCTGGTGCTCGATAACTCGGACCATGTGCTGCCTGTCGACTTTGATGAGGTTGCCATCACCCGCCGCATGTATCGTTCGGGCGAGAGCGAATACCTCATCAATTCGAGTCCGTGCCGCCTGATGGATATCCAGGACATTTTGCACGATTCGGGCTTGGGCAAGGATACGCATTCCATTATCAGCCAGGGCAAGCTCGATGCCATTTTGCAGAGTCGTCCCGAGGAGCGCCGCGTCCTTATCGAGGAGGCTGCCGGCATTTCCAAGCACAAGCGCCGCAAGGAGCGTGCGCTCAAAAAGATTAAGTCGATGGACGAGCACCTTACTCGTGCCCGCGACATCAATAAGGAGATTGCCCGTCAGCTGCGACCGTTGGAGCGTCAGGTCGATCGCGCGCGCAAGTACAAAGAGCTGTCCTCGCGCGCGAACGAGCTTACGCAGATGCTGGCCGTTGACGAGCTTCGTTCGCTGCAGTCGCAGTGGAACGATCTGGAGAGCCGTTCCAAAGAGGGTGCCGCCGAGCTGGAGCTTGCACAGTACCGCTTGGGCGAAAAGGAGCGCGAGCTCGAGAAGCTCCAGGTGATGCTCGAGGAAAAGGGCCTGTTTGTGGGTGACTTGGGCGAGCAGCGCCGTCATATGCAAGATGTGGTCGGCCGTATTAACTCCGATATGCGCCTGCTCGAGGAAAAGGGCCACAATATGGTGTCGCGCCTGTCCGATATGCGCGGCCAGATTTCGAGCTCCGAGCATCAGCGTCGTCGCGTGGTCGAGGAGCTCGAGGATGCACGTGCCCAGCTAGAGGAAGTGACCGGTGCACACATGCAGGCCCAGGACGACGTTGACGCCGCCGGCCCTGCCGCCGCCGAGCTCCACGAGCGCCGTGTTGCGCTCGACAATCAGATTTCGCAGCTTACGCGCGAGCAACGCGATATGCAGCGCGTGGCCGACAAGGCTGCGCTCGAGCTTGCCAAGGTGAAAGACTCGCTGAGCAATGCCGAGGTCGAGGACAACATGTACGCCTCGCGCCTGGAGCAGATTGACGAGCAGCTCGAGGAGGTCACGGCCTCGCTCGAGAGCCGTCGCGACCGCGCCGAGGAGCTCGACGGCGCGCTCGATCAGGCTCGCCAAGCTCAGGCCGATGCGCGCCAGGCCACCGAGGTCGCCCGTGCGGCGTTGAAGGACTTGCGCGCCCGTGAGAGCGAGTCGCGCAACAAGCTGTCCGAGGTGCGCTCTGAGCTTGCGAGCCAAAAGAAGCTCGATGCCCGTATGGCCGATAGCTCGCCGTTGGTGAGCCGTCTGGTAGGGGCATTGGGCGATGACGTAACGGGCCGTCTGGGCGACGTGCTCGAGGCGCCGCGTGAGCTTGAGGGCCTGGTCGAGCAGCTGCTTGCCGGCGATATCGATGCCCTGTTGTTTGATGACGCCGCCTCGCTTGAGCGTGCCGGTCGTGCGGCTTTGGACCAAAAGAAGGCCTCGGGCGAGGCACTGCTGGTGGCGCGTGCTGTGAGCGGCTCTGCTGCTGCCGAGGGCGCTGCCGGTTCGCGTCTGGTTGATCGCCTGTCCGTGCGTTCCGGTTATGGCCCGATTGTCGAGGCACTGCTCGGCGGCTATTACGTGGTCGATGACTTGCCTTGTGCGCTGGCGGCGCCAGTCGTTGACGGTGTGACCTATGTGACGCCCGATGGCGCTCGCGTGAGCTTTGGTGGCCTGGTGCGCGTGGGGCTCGATGCCGGCGAGGCCTCGGGTGCCCTGGAGCGGAAGCGCCGCATTCGCGAGCTCGAAGGCCTGGAGCCCGATTTGGCTGCCGTTTTTGAGCATGTGTCGAACCAGGTTATCGAGGCCAATGCGGCCGTCGAGGAGGCGCGTGCCGCCGAGGGTGATGCCGCCGGCGAGATCGCCCGTCTTGAGGGCGAGCGTCGCTCGCTGCTCTCCGAGATTGGCCGCCTGGAGCAAAGCGCCAACAACGCCGAGGTCGAGCGTGCGCGCATTTCCAGGCGCCGCGAGCAGGCGGCCGAGGCCGTGAACGCCGCGCGCCCGCGCGTTGACGAGCTCACCCGTTCGCGCGACGAGGCCCGTGCGCAGGCAAGCGACCTGGGTCTCCAGATTGCCGAAGCCAACGACGAGCTCGATCGCGTGCGCCGTGACGATTCCGAGGCAGCCGGTAAGCTCGCCGATGCCAAGGTGCGCCTGGCCCAGACGAGTGAGCGCCTGCGTTCGTTGAAGGGCCGCGTGCCCGATCTGGAGCATCGCCTGGAGGGCATTGACCGCCGTATCCGCGGAACACGTCAGGCTTCGCGCTCGCTCGAGCTGCTGCGCCTGCGTGTCGATCCCATGCACGAGCGCTATTCGGCCCTGCTGGAGCGTGCATCTGATTGGGCTGCGCGCCTGCGTGACCAGGCCTCACTCGAGGAGGCAGACTCGGCTTCGCTCAAGAAAACCATCGAGGATGCCAAGGCCGAGGTCTCCCGCGCCAAGGAGCGGGTCGATGCCGCCACGGCGACACAAAACGAGTTCAAGGTCGCGCGCGGCAAGCTCGAGGTGCAGGTAGAGGCGGCCATCAAGGCCATTACCGCCGATGGCACCACGGTGCTTGAGGAAGCGCTCATGCTTCCTGCTCCCACCGACCGCGACGCCGCCGAGCGCGAGCTCAACCAGCTCGTGCGCCAGATCAACAACCTGGGCCCTGTGAACCAGGTTGCCATGGAGGAGTACGAGCAGCTCAAGCGCCGCGCCGATTACATCGAGGAGCAGCTGGCCGATCTGGAGAGCGCGCGCAAGGCGCTCACCAAGATTACCGTGGCCATCGACCGTAAGATGCGTAAAGCCTTCCTGGTGACCTTCGAAAAGGTCGATGCGAACTTCCGCGAGATCTTCGCCATGCTGTTCCCGGGTGGCCAGGCGCATCTGGAGATGACCGACCCTGAGCATCCGGCCGAGACGGGCATCGAGGTCGTGGCGCAGCCGCGCGGCAAGCGCATCACCAAGATGATGCTCATGTCGGGCGGCGAGAAGAGCCTGACGGCGCTCGCCCTGCTCTTTGCCGTGTATCGCACGCGTACGGTGCCGTTCTATGTGCTGGACGAGGTCGAGGCGGCGCTCGATGACGCCAACCTGTCCAAGCTCATCGGCGCGCTCGACGTGCTGCGTTCCGATACGCAGCTCTTGGTTATCTCGCATCAGCGCCGTACTATGGAGGACGCTGACGTCCTCTACGGCGTCTCGATGCAAGCTGACGGCGTCAGTCGCGTCGTCTCGCAAAAACTCGATCGCGAAACCGGAAAGGTCGTGGACGCATAATGGGATTCTTCGATGCTCTCTCGCGCGGACTTGAGCGTAGCCGCGAGGCCCTCAACGAGGTCTTTTACTTTGGCGGCGAGGTCGACGAGGATTTTTGGGAGGACCTAGAGGACACCCTCGTCATGGGTGACATGGGTGCCGAGGTCGCCATCCAGGTCTCCGACGACCTGCGCGATGCCGCGGCCAAGAAGAACCTCAAGACCGCCCCGCAACTCCGTCGGGCCCTGGCCGAGCAGCTCGAGCAGCATTTTGTACCCGTCGAGCGCGATCCGTTCGCCGACACGCCGAGCTGCGTGCTGTTTGTGGGCATCAACGGTGCCGGCAAGACCACTACGGTCGGCAAGATCGCGAGCGCCATGGCTGCCCGTGGCAAGAACGTCGTGATCGGCTCGGCCGATACCTTCCGCGCTGCCGCCATCGAACAGCTCGATGTGTGGGGCCAGCGCGCCGGCGTCCCCGTCATAAAGCGCGACCGCGGCTCAGACCCGGCAAGCGTTTGCTACGACGTACTCGACGAGGCCGATAAGCGCGGCAGCGACCTGGTGCTCATCGACACCGCCGGTCGTCTGCACACGAGCCCCGAGCTCATGCGCGAGCTTGCCAAGGTGGTCAACGTGACGCGTAAACGCGCCGCCAATATGGCCGCCGGCCCCATGCCCGTCTCGGTCGTCCTCGTGATCGATGCCGCGACGGGCCAAAACGGCCTGAACCAGGCGCTCGAGTTTAATGAGGCGCTGGGTCTGGACGGTATTATCATGACTAAGCTCGACGGCACGGCAAAGGGCGGTATCGCCATGGCCGTGGCCGAGAAGCTCAAGCTCCCGATCCTGCGCGTGGGCGTGGGCGAGCAGGTCGATGACCTGCAGGAGTTTAATGCCAAAGATTTCTGCCGCGCCCTGGTGGGCGAGTCCAACTAAGGAGTGACCAGTGTTTGATTCTCTGAGCGATCGCCTCAACGACACATTTGACCGCCTGCGCGGCAAGGGCAAGCTGACCGAGGCCGATATCACCTCGGCCATGCGCGACATTCGCATGGCGCTGCTCGAGGCCGACGTCAACTTTAAGGTTGTCAAGGAGTTTGTCGCCAAGACCAAGGAGCGCTGCATGACCGCCGAGGTCATGGAATCGCTGACGCCGGCGCAAAACGTCGTCAAGATCGTGCTCGACGAGCTCACCGAGATGCTCGGCTCCACCGAGAGCAAGCTCGTCTTTAGCAACCGCATTCCCAACGTCATTATGCTCGTGGGCCTGCAGGGCTCCGGTAAGACCACGGCGGCTGTAAAGCTGGCATACCTGCTCAAGAAGCAGGGCCGCTCGCCGCTGCTCGCCGCGTGCGACGTCTACCGTCCCGCCGCTGCCGACCAGCTGGCCACGCTTGGTGGAGAGATCGGCGTGCCGGTCTTCCGCGGTGACGGCGAGCACCCGGTCGATATTGCCAAGGGCGCCATCCAGGAGGCCGTCGACCACCTGCGCGATGTGGTCATCGTCGATACCGCCGGTCGTCTGCAGATCGACGAGCAGATGATGCAGGAGGCCGTGGACATCAAGAAGGCCGTCAAGCCCGATCAGGTGCTGATGGTCGTCGATGCCATGACCGGCCAGGATATCGTCAACGTTGTCTCGACCTTCGCCGAGCGCACCGACTTTGACGGCGTGATCATCTCCAAGCTCGACGGCGACGCCCGTGGCGGCGGCGCGCTTTCGGTGCGCCAGGTGACCGGCAAGCCCATCAAGTTCGTGAGCATGGGCGAGAAGCCCGATTCGCTGGAGCCGTTCTATCCCGATCGCATGGCCAAGCGCATCTTGGGCATGGGCGACGTCGTCGGCATTATCGAGAAAGCCCAGGAGGCAGCCGATGCCGAGCAGCTCGAGGCTGCCGAGCGCATGCTGCGCGAGGGCTTTACCATGAACGACATGCTCGACCAGATGAAGGCCGTCAAGAAGATGGGCGGTATGAAGGGCATTCTGGGCATGCTTCCTGGCGGCCAGCGTGCGCTCAACCAGATGGGCGACAACCTGGATGAGGGCATCTTCGACAAGAACGAGGCCATCATCATGTCGATGACCAAGGAGGAGCGCCTGCGTCCTTCCATCATCAACGGCCAGCGTCGCGCCCGCATCGCCAAGGGTGCCGGCGTGACCCCCACCGAGGTCAATAGCCTTATGAAGCAGTGGGGCGAGATGAACAAGATGATGGGCCGCATGCGCTCGATGGCCAACCAGGCGCAAGCCGGCGGCAAGAAGGGCAAGAAGGGTAAAAAAGGCAAAAAGATGCGCATGCCCAATATTCCCGGTCTGGATGCCATGGGTCTGGGCGGCATGGGCGGCCTGGGTGGCCTGGGTGGCATGGGAACAGGTGGTCCCAAGTCCGATATGGACCTGCTGCGCCAGATGGAAGCGCAGATGCGTAATAAAAAGTAACGACTGGTTGAGTCGAGTATGGCGAAGGCCGCCTGGATGGTACTCCAGGCGGCCTTCGCCGTTCGTTCGCAGGTTTTCTCACGCGCGGAAGCGTGTTGGCGTTGAGGTGCTTGCCACTAGTGGCAGCCGCAGCCCTCGTGCCCATCATGGTCGTGGTGGCCGTGGCAGCCGCAGGACTCGCCATGCTCGTGGGCGTGCTCGTGGTCGTGGCCATGGCAGTCGCAGGTAGCCTCGCCGGTCTGCGCGAGCGTGCCGGCAATGAGGGCCTCGACGCAGGCGTCGCAGCTGCCCTGGGCGCCCGCATAGACCGTGATGCCTGCCTGGGTGAGCGCGTTGATGGCGCCGCCGCCGATACCGCCGCAGATGAGCGTATCGACGCCACCGTTGGCGAGCAGACCCGCTAGGGCGCCGTGACCAGTGCCGCCGGTGCCTACGACCTGCTCGTTGAGCACCTTGCCATCCTGGATGTCATAGATTTTGAACTGCTCACTGCGGCCAAAGTGCATAAAGATGTTGCCGTTGTCGTACGTCGTTGCCACCCTCATGGTGCCGACCTCCTTTGCTGGCCATATGGCCGTCGTCGTAGGTGTAGGGGAGTATGCGATATTGCCGCCCTCGATACTAAGTGCTCGCCCGTTGACCAGCGCGTTTGCCACCTTGCGATGCGCGCGGCTGCAGATGGCCGCCACGGTGGCACGGGCGATGCCCATTTGCTGGGCGACGGCCTCCTGATTGAGGCCTTCCAGGTCGCAAAGCCGTAGGACTTCGAGCTCATCGACCGTCATGTCGATGGCGTCTCCGCTGGCAAGGCCGTCAGGGGTAAAGCCGCGATATTCGGGAATGATCCCAACACGGCGCAATTTTTCGCGTCTTCCAGCCATACGCTCTCCAAATCTGACATATGTCAACAATAGGATAGCGCGTATGCGAAACCGTTCAAGCTATTTTTGGCATATGTCAAAAAAGCTAAAGGTGCAGCATTTGCGAATGCGGCGCCGTACTGCCGTGCATTGCGTGTGCCGCCCCAAGTGTGCAATTCGATGCTGCGCGCCTGGGCTACAATAAAAATCGCTTATAGGCGACTGACAGGAGGGTCAATGAGCAAAGCTGATCAACAGTTTGTAGCCATGTGCCGCGATATTCTGGACCATGGCACCACTACCGAGGGCCAAAAGGTTCGTCCGGTGTGGGAGGACGGCACCCCTGCCTATACTATTAAAAACTTTGGTGTCACGGCACGCTACGACCTGCGTGAGGAGTTTCCGGCGCTTACCCTGCGTCGTACGGCCCTCAAATCTGCCATGGACGAGATTCTATGGATCTATCAAAAGAAGTCCAATAACGTGCATGACCTCAACAGCCATATTTGGGATGAGTGGGCCGACGAGACCGGCTCTATCGGCAAGGCCTATGGGTATCAGATTGGGCAGAAGAGCCATTATGCCGAGGGTGACTTTGACCAGATGGACCGCGTGCTGTACGACCTTAAGCACACGCCGTACAGCCGTCGCATCATGACCAATACGTATGTGTTTAGCGACCTGTCCGAGATGCACCTGTATCCGTGCGCCTACAGCGTGACCTATAACGTCACGCAGCGCCCGCAGGACGATAAGCCAACACTCAACATGATTCTCAACCAGCGCAGCCAGGACATTTTGGCCGCGAACAACTGGAATGTGTGCCAGTATGCCATTTTGCTGATGATGGTCGCGCAGTCGGTCGATATGATCGCTGGCGAGTTGCTGCATGTGATCGCCGATGCCCATATTTACGACCGTCATGTCGATATCGTCCGCGAGCTTATCGAGCGTCCGCAGTTTGCGGCTCCTAAGGTAACGCTCAACCCCGATGTGCATGATTTCTACGCGTTTACGACTGATGATCTGATCGTTGAGGGCTATGAGCACGGCCCGCAGGTCAAGAACATCCCCATTGCGGTGTAGGTGACGCGCATGACGTGTAAGCTTTCTGCCATTGTCGCCGTGTGCGATGACTGGGGCATTGGGTGCGAGGGTGACATGGTCGTGTCCAACCGTGCCGACATGCGCCATTTTGTGGCGTGCACCAAGGGTTGTCCGGTCATTATGGGACGCAAGACCCTGCTGAGTTTTCCCGGCGGGCGTCCGCTTAAGAACCGTCGCAACATTGTGCTCACACGCGACGAGGGCTTTGCCCCCGAGGGCGTCGACGTGGTGCATAGTATCGACGAGGCCTTGGCCGCCGTGGTCGATGAACCTGTTGCGTGGGTGATCGGTGGCGGCGAGGTGTATCGGCAGTTTTTGCCGTACTGCGTGGAGGCCGAGGTCACGCATAACCATTGCGTACATGACGTGGATACGTACTTTCCCGACTTGGACGCCGATTCCGCGTGGGAAGTTGCGCGGCGCGACGGGGTTGCCACGATTGCCGCGGGCGAGGGTGACGAAGGCCTCGATTATGAGTTCGTGACATATCGTCGTGTTGATGCTTAAATCGTCTGGCGTGAACGGTATCACCGGGTTGATTGAATGCATGGGGCGGCGCTTAGCGTCGCCTCGTTTGGTATAGATGTGCTGTAAAGAAGGGTACGGGCTGGCTGCTATGACTGATGCCGTTGAGGTGCTGCGAATCGATTCCCTTAATGATGAGCGGCTCGACGCCTACGTGCGACTGACGGAGCGCGAGCTGCGCTGCGTGCTGGAGCCGCAAAAGGGCATCTTTATCGCCGAGAGCGCCAAGGTCATCGAGCGCGCGGTGCGTGCCGGATACGAGCCGGTGAGCTTTCTTTTGGGTGAGCGCTGGCTCGATCAGATGATGCCGCTGTTCGAGCGTCTGGTTGTACGCGAGGGCGCAGGTCCGGTTCCTGTGTTCGTGGCCTCCATGGAGCTCATGGAGCAGTTGACGGGCTTTAACGTGACGCGCGGTGCGCTCGCGGCGTTCCGTCGCCCGCGTCAGATTCCGGTTGATGAGTTCTTGGACGGCGTCGTCGAGGTGGCGGGTGAGCGCCCGGTGCGCGTGTGCGTGCTCGAGGGTATTGTCGACCATACTAATGTGGGTGCGATTTTCCGCTCGGCGGCAGCGTTGAATGTCGATGGCATTTTGGTAAGCCCCACTTGCTGTGACCCGCTGTACCGCCGCTCGGCCCGCGTGAGCATGGGCACGGTGTTCCAGGTGCCCTGGACGCGCATTGGCAGCGAGGCGCGCGTATGGCCGCATGATGGGCTGGCGGCGCTGCACGATGCCGGCTTTTCGTGTGCCGCCATGGCATTGACGGATGATTCGGTGTCGTTGGACGATCCCGCGTTGCGGGAGATTGACCGGTTGGCGATCTTTATGGGCACCGAGGGCGCCGGCCTGGGCGCCAAGACCATCGCGGGCTGTGACCGGGCTGTGCGTATTCCGATGGCGCACGGGGTCGATTCGCTCAACGTGGCCGCGGCGAGTGCTGTCGCTTTTTGGCAGTTGTGTCCGCACGTGAGCAACGAGTATCACTACCAGCCGGGACTGTATCACTAGGCAGATATTTTGCACCGGGCTCTGAGTCCGGGTGTTTCGGTTGACGCCGGTCGGTGCTAAGCTGGTGTCGGCTTTGGTCATAAAATTGACGTTTTGTTGTTTGACGTGCGCTGGTGGGGAGGGCGTGTGGCTAAGAAATCTACGGCTATCGATGTAACACAGGGTGTTATTTGGCAGCAGTTGCTTTCGCTGTGCGTTCCCATCTTTTTTAGTTCGTTCTTTCAGCAGGCCTACACGCTTATCGGTACCTATATCGTCGGTCAGTTTGGCGGCAAGCTCGCGCTGGGTGGCATCCAGGCCACGATGGTGCTCACGGAGCTCTGCATCGGTTTTTGCGTCGGTGTTGGCGCCGGCTGTGCTGTTATTACGGGTCAGTATTTTGGCCAGCACGATGATGAGCGACTGAGTCGTTCGGTCCATACGGCCATGACGCTCGCTCTGGTGGGCGGTATCGTCGTCTCGATTCTGGGCATAGTGTTCGTTGAGCCCATGCTGGTGCTTATGAATACGCCGCATGAACTATTGGCCGAGGGTGCGGCCTATGCTCGTTGCTATTTTGCCGCCATGGTTGCGGCGCTGCTGCTCAATATGGGAACGGCACTGCTGCGTGCCGTGGGCGACACGCGTGGACCTGCCGTGATCATCGCTTCCGGCTGCCTCGTTAATGTGGTGCTGGATATCATATTTGTTGCCGTGCTGCATATGGAGGCTCTGGGCTGCGGCATCGCGGTGGCGCTGACCATTTGCTCCAACGCCACGATGATCGTGATTCGCATGATGCACGCACCGGGTGCGTGGCGGCTTTCACTCTCCAAACTCGGCATTGATCCTGGTGTTTGCAAGAGCATGATCTCGTGTGGTCTGCCGCTTGGCTTTCAGTCTGCTGCGTATTCGATTTCCAACGTTTTGATTCAGGTGTCGGTCAACTCGTTTGGTGCCGATGTCACCACGGCTTGGGGTCTTTCGGGCCGCTTAGATGGCATTGTCTGGATGGTTACCGAGGCGCTTGGCGTGTCGATCACCACGTTCTCGGCACAGAACTTTGGCGCGCGCAACTACGAGCGCATGCGCAAGGGCTACCATACGTCGCTCGTGCTGTCGTTTATGCTCATTGGTGGCCTGTCTGCCGTGCTGCTGGTGTTCTCGGGTCCTCTGTCGCGTCTGTTTGTCGACGATGCTTCGATCTCGGCCTACACCACGACCATCATCCATTTTATTGCGCCGTTCTATGCGATTTTCTCGATTATCGAAAACGCGTCGGGCTCCATTCGCGGTGCCGGCGTGAGCTTGCAGCCCATGATTCTCACGATTTTCGGCACCGTCGTGCTCAGGGTGATCTGGGTGTTTGCGATCATGCCTTTCGATCCATCGCTTGAGCTCCTGCTGCTGGTTTACCCCGTAACCTGGCTCATCACGGCCACGATGTTCACTATCTACCACCACAGCGGCAACTGGCTAGGCCGCGCTACTGCCTAATGATCCGTATGAGACAGAGGAAAACGGATCATTGCTCTCCGTGGTGATGTCGATGATTCGTTTTCCTCCGTCCCCTTTGGATCAATTAGTATTCGATGCCTTGGCGGGCTAGGAGGCCTTCGTCGAAGTAGTGTTTGACGGGGCGCATTTCGGTTACGAGGTCGGCAAGGTCGGCGAGGGGCAGCAAGCCGCGGCCAGTGAGCACGAGCTCCGTGGTGGTTGGTTTCATCGCGATCAACGCTTCGACATCTTCGCGCGTCACAAAGCCCCGTCTCATGGCTTCTCCCAGCTCATCCAAGATCAGCACGTCGACTTGGCTAATCTGCTCGCGCGCCAGCTTCATGATCTGTGCGGCACAGGCTTCGGGCGTGTCGCGGTCGGCTTGTACGATGCAAAGCCCCAATCGAGGAGCTGCGTCATGTTCGGCGCAGTGCAGCTTCTTGGCAAACTGAAGCATGAGCACGTTAAGTCCATAGCCCGTGGCGCGCAGCGCGAGCCCCAGCGCAGCCGTCGTCTTGCCCTTGCCGTCGCCCGTATAGATTTGAACCTTGCCGACTTCCAGTGATGCCATCTCTGTCCTTTCGTGCCCGGTGTCGGTTTATCGCCGGCCGGGTTGGGTATTCTAGTTAGCATTATCAACCCCAGTAGATGGAGTTCAAGCAGATGGAGATGGATGACAACAAACGTAGACGGAATATGATCCTCTACGTGCTCATCGCCTTCGTCGTCTACCTCGTGCTCTCGACCGTTCTGTTCCCCAACATCGGTCACACGCAGCAGATTACGAAGACCGATTACTCGACGTTTGTCAAAGCGCTCGACAAGAAGAGCGTCGATAAGGTCGAGTACAACACGGACGATTACTCGATTTATTACACTAAGAAGGGTGAGGACGAGAACATCGCCTACAAGACGACCGGTGTGCCGAATGATGCGGGCTTTACCGATCGCGTGCTTGAATCTGGCGCCTCGCTTGAGTCGGTCGTTCCCGATAAGAACTCGGGTCTGATGACTTACTACCTGCTCACCCTCATTCTTCCCATGGCGATTTTCTTCCTGATCGGCTGGTGGCTCAACCGCCGCATGAAGAAGGCCATGGGTGATGACGGCCCGTCGATGAACTTTGGCGGCGGCGGTTTTGGCGGCGGTGGACTGGGCAAGTCCGGCGCGCGCGTGATTGCCTCCAAGGATGTGGGAGTGACCTTTAAGGATGTCGCTGGCCAGGAAGAGGCCAAGGAGTCCCTCAAGGAGGTCGTCGACTTTCTGGAGAAGCCGCAGCGCTACGAGGAGATTGGCGCCAAGCTGCCGCGCGGTGCCCTCCTTGTCGGCCCTCCGGGTACCGGTAAAACCCTGCTTGCCAAGGCTGTGGCCGGCGAGGCTGGTGTGCCGTTCTTTAGTATCTCGGGCTCTGAGTTTGTTGAGATGTTCGTCGGCCGCGGCGCCGCCAAGGTTCGCGATCTGTTTAAACAGGCCAAGGAAAAGGCCCCGTGCATCGTCTTTATCGATGAGATCGATACCATCGGCAAGAAGCGCGACGGCGGCGGCTTCAGTGGCAACGACGAGCGCGAGCAGACGCTCAACCAGCTGCTGACCGAGATGGACGGCTTCGATAACCACAAGGGTATCGTCGTCCTCGCTGCAACCAACCGTCCCGACAGCCTTGACCCGGCCCTGTTGCGCCCCGGTCGTTTTGATCGCCGCATCCCCGTTGAGCTGCCCGACCTGACCGGCCGTAAGAACATTCTTGAGCTGCACGCCAAGAGCGTGAAGACGCAGCCGCCGATCGACCTGACCGCGATTGCCCGCGCCACGCCCGGTGCCTCGGGCGCCGACCTGGCCAACATTATCAACGAGGGCGCCCTGCGAGCCGTCCGCGAGGGTCGCAAGCGCGCCACGCAGGACGACTTTGAGGAGTCGGTTGAGGTCGTCATCGCCGGTCAGCAGCGCAAGTCCACGGTGCTGTCCGACCACGAGAAGCAGGTCGTTTCTTATCACGAGATCGGCCATGCCATCGTTGCCGCTCGCCAGAAGGGCTCTGCGCCGGTCACAAAGATCACCATCGTGCCGCGCACGAGCGGTGCTCTGGGCTACACCATGCAGGTCGAGGAGGACGAGCGCTTCCTGACCACGCGCCAGGAGATCCTGGACAAGCTCGCCGTCTATTGCGGTGGCCGTGCAGCCGAGGAGCTCATCTTTGGCGAGATGACGACCGGCGCCGCCAACGATATCGAGCAGGCCACCAAGCTCGCCCGTAACATGGTGACGCGTTTTGGTATGTCCGATGAGTTTGGCATGATGGCGCTCGGTACCGTGCAGAACGCGTACCTTAACCAGGATACGTCGCTCACCTGCGCCCCCGGTACGGCCGAGCGCGTGGACGCGATTGTCGCCAAGCTGATCGAGGATGCGCACGACCGCGCCCTGCAGATCCTGAAGGAGAACAAGTTTAAGCTCCACGAGCTGGCTCGTTATCTGTACAAGAAGGAGACGATTACGGGCGAGGAGTTTATGAATCTCCTCACGCGTGAGAATCCGCTGATGCCAAAGCAGCAGTAATACTAGTTGCGCAGTGCTTTCGCCCCATTTGAGTGTCCATCTCAAATGGGGCGTTTTGCTTGGGAAGGGTTGTATATGAAGATCGTGGTAAGTGCCTGCTTGATGGGCGAGAGCTGCAAGTATAACGGGCTCGATAATTACTATCGCGAGCTGGTCGAGGCTTGCGAGCGCACGGGAACCGAGGTGCTCCTCGTGTGCCCTGAGGTTTTTGGCGGCCTGCCTACACCGCGCAAGCCGTCCGAAATTGTGAACGGCGAAGTCCGTACCTGCGAGGGCGCCTCGGTCGATCGTGAGTTTCGCCTGGGTGCCGAGCGCGCACTCGACATGTGTGAGCAGACGGGCGGGCCGTCCGAGATCGTTGCGTGCGTCTTGCAGGACCGCAGCCCTTCGTGTGGTGTAGACCGCGTCTACGATGGCACCTTTAGCGGCACGCTCACACCGGGTAACGGCGTTTTCGTCGACCTGCTCCTGCGCCACGGGTATCGTGTGATTCCCGCAAGTGAATTTGACCCGAGCATGTTGGAATAGCAAATGAAAGGGGGCGGCCATCGAGTAGATGGTCGCCCCCTTTACTGGCAAGCTAAACAATTTCAACAGATGTTCAATGGCGTTTTCCCAGATAAAACCTGCCAAAATAAACCTGTCGCTTTTTGGTAGGTTAGGCGAGGAGCGTGTGGCCGTAGGCGTTGGCTGCCTTGATGGCGGCGGCGAACTTCTCGTCGGTGAAGGGCTCGGGGTTACCCTGCTTCCACTCGTTGGTGGCGTGCGCGTACTCGCACAGGGCAGGGATATCGGCCTCGGAAAGCCCGACCTGCTCAAGCGTCACGGGCAGGCCCATCTGCTTGTTAAAGGCCGCATAGCGCTCAAGGTTCTCGGTGTCGCCCGTGTAGGCGAACAGCACGAGCACGCCCAGGCTTACGACCTCGCCGTGCAGGTAGGTGCCCTCACGCGGAATGCTGCAAGTGGCGTTGTAGAACGCGTGTGCGACGCTCGAGTTGTAGTAGTAATCGTTCTGGTTGGTCAGGTTCGAGACATATCCCGTGTTGACCACGATGTCGAGCGCGATCTGCTTGACGGCCTCGCTCGACAGGTCCTGGCGCACGTCCTCAAGACCCTGGACGCCATAGGTAAACAGCGGCTCGGAGCAGGTGTGGGCGAGTGCCAGGCCAAGACCGGCGGTGTGCTCCAAATTTCCGGCGCTCGTGGCGTACTCGACCTCGGGCTGCTTGGACAGGGCATCGCCCACGCCGGCCCAGAAGTACTCCGCTGGCGCCTCGGCGATGATCTTGGGGTTGATGAAGATGTGCGCGGGGCGGTTGGGGTACGAATAGCCCTCGAGCGAGCCGTCGTCGTTGTAGACAACGGCAATGGCGGTCGCGGCGGAGCAGTTAGAGCAAATCGTCGGCACCGTAAAGACGATCTTCTTGAGCTCGATAGCTGCGGTCTTCACGGTGTCGAGCGCCTTGCCACCGCCGCAGGCGATAAGCACGTCAGCTTCCTGGCAGGCGGGGGAGTTTACGACCTTGGCGATATTGGCGCGTGTGCTGTTGGTGCCGTAGACGCGCGTCTCCAGAACCTCGACGCCGGTGCCTGCCAGCGCGGCTTCGATGCCGGGAAGTGCTGCAGCCAGTGCTCGCTTGCCACCGATGATTGCGACCTTGGTCGCACCGTATTCGGCCAGCGCGCCGGGCAGCTCGTCGAAGCAGTCCTCGCCGACGGTATAGTCGCTCATTCCGATCGTGCGCATAGCAACCTTCTTTCGTTCGATAAAGTACTTTCAGGTATTTTGCTCCTAGAGAAGGTCCACAGCCGTGAGAAATTTCGAACGTATAAAACCAGTGTTGAGGGTTTTTCGTCGGCGCGGAACGTGCTAGCATACTCCGCATAAGCGTTGATGGGGACGAGTAGTCGGCCGTCCGCATGCTACAGAGAGCGGGGAGCGCTGAGAACCCGTGCATGCGACCGATGAAAATCACCCCGGAGCTGCGGTCCCAACGGACGTGCCGCGCAGGCACGTCTTAGTAGATATCGCCGAGATGGTCGTCGATACAGGCCAGCCGAGTAACGGATGCGAGCGCGCGGCGACGCGGGCGAGGGCATCTAAGCTGGGTGGTTAAGCGAAGAGCTTTTACGGGCAGACTGCCTGTCTTGTGGCGCTTCGTCCCAGCTTGCAGGGACGGGCGCTTTTTTGGTGCCCAGAGGGCGTGCGCGCCCATGACAAGAAAGGGGTACCGTGGCAAACGAGTACAAGCAGACGATGAATCTGCCCAAGACCGGTTTTCCCATGCGTGCCGGTCTTTCCAAGTCCGAGCCCAAGCGACTCAAGGACTGGCAGGACAACAAGGTCTACGAGCAAGTTCTAAAGAAGAACAAGGGTCACAAGAAGTTCGTGCTGCACGACGGCCCTCCGTATGCCAACGGCCCGATCCACATCGGCCACGCCATGAACAAGATCTCTAAGGACATGATCAACCGTTACTGGATGATGCAGGGCTACGAGGTTCCCTATGTCCCCGGTTGGGACTGCCACGGTCAGCCGATTGAGCACAAGGTCGAGGAGAAGCTCGGCACCGAGAAGTTCAACCAGACCTCCACGGCTAAGATCCGCGAGCTTTGCAATAAGTTCGCTGTCGAGAACATCGAGCTGCAGAAGGCCGGCTTCCGTCGCCTGGGCGTGCTTGGCGACTGGGACAACCCGTATCTGACGCTCTATCACCAGCATGACGCCGCCGACATCGAGGTCTTCAAGGCCATGTTCGACAAGGGCATGATCTATCGCGGTCATAAGCCCGTCCACTGGTGCAAGCACTGCCACACCGCGCTGGCCGAGGCCGAGATCGAGTACTCCGACGAGACGAGCCCGTCCATCTTCGTGCGCTTTGAGATGACCACTAAGCCTGCCGGTCTCGAGAACTTCGACGGCCCGGTTGACTTCATCATCTGGACGACCACGCCGTGGACCATCCCCTCCGACCAGGCCGTTTCCCTTAAGCCCGGCGCCGCCTATGTTGCCGTTGAGCACGATGGCCGTGCCGAGGTCATGCTCGAGGACCTGGCTCCCAAGTGCTGTGAGGAGTTTGGCTGGGAGTACACCCCGGTCATGGTCGACGGTAAGCCCTATGTGGTTCCCGCTGAGACCTTCCACCACATCCACTACAAGCAGCCGATCTTTGACGGTGTCGAGGGCGTGGCACTGCTGGCCGATTACGTCGGCGTCGATGACGGTACCGGTATCGTCCACAACTCGCCCGGCCACGGCGTCGACGACTACTTCGCCTGCCTCAAGGAGGGCATCACCGATATCTGTATGCCGGTCGATGACGACGGTAAGTTCTACACCGGCGAGGAGTTTGGTACCGGTGGCCCCTTCAGCGGTATGGATACCGACGAGGCCAATCCGCACATCATCGAGTTCCTGCGCGAGCGCGGCACCCTGGTCCTCGAGAAGAAGATCACGCACAGCTATCCGCACTGCTGGCGCTGCAAGCACCCGGTGCTCTTCCGTGCTACCGACCAGTGGTTTGTCTCGATGGACAAGACCGGTTTGCGCGAGCAGGCTGGCAAAGAGATCCGCGAGAACGTCAAGTGGTATCCGGCCCACGCGGCCAACCGCATCGGTGCCATGGTCGAGCAGCGTCCCGACTGGTGCATCAGCCGTCAGCGCAACTGGGGCGTGCCTATCCCCAGCTACACCTGCGCCGACTGCGGCGAGAAGGTCATGAACGACGCCACGCTCGACGCCGTCATCAAGCTCTTCCACGAGAAGGGCTCCGACGCCTGGTTCACCGACGCTCCCGAGAGCTACCTGGGCGAGGCTTGCGTTTGCCCCAAGTGCGGCGGCCATCATCTCAAGGCCGATAAGGATATCCTCGACGTGTGGTGGGATTCCGGCGTGTCCTGGAAGGCCGTCTGCGAGTATCGCCCCGAGCTTGAGTACCCGGCGGATGTGTACCTCGAGGGCTCCGACCAGCACCGCGGTTGGTTCCAGAGCTCGTTGCTCACCTCGGTGGGTGCCAACGGCCACGCTCCGTACAAGGCGGTCGTCTCGCAGGGCTTCACGCTCGATGGCCAGGGCCGCAAGATGTCCAAGTCGCTCGGCAACGTCATCGACCCCAACAAGGTCTGCGACGAGATGGGCGCCGATATCATCCGCCTGTGGGTCGCCTCGGTCGATACCAGCTCCGACGTCTCCATCGACCACGAGATCCTTGCTCGTACGTCCGATGCCTACCGTCGTTTCCGCAACACGCTGCGCTTCCTGCTCTCCGAGCTCGAGGGTCAGTTTGAGCCCGAGACCGACGGCGTCGCCTTTGCCGACCTGCTGCCGCTCGACAAGCTCATGGTTGCCCGTCTGACCCAGGTCCAGGCCGAGGTCGACGACGCCTACGCCAGCTACGAGTTCCCGCGCGCCTACCGTGCGCTCTACGACTTTGTGGTTACCGAGCTTTCCAACGTGTACCTCGACGCCCTGAAGGACCGCCTGTACTGCGACAAGCCCGGCTCGCTCGAGCGCCGCAGCGCCCAGACCGTGCTGGCCGAGCTCTTCTCGATGCTCATGCGCGACCTGCAGCCGATCCTGTCCTACACGGTCGACGAGGCCATGGCCTATGCGCCCGCCGGCTGCGTCGATCACCAGAAGTACGCCGCGCTGCTCGATTGGTACAAGTCGCCCATCACGGTCGACGAGGCCAATGAGTTCGAGGGCGTGCTCGAGGCCTCGCTCGAGCTCCGTAGCGCTGTGACCAAGGCCCTTGAGGATGCCCGCTCCGCCGGTACCTTCACCAAGAGCCAGCAGGTCCGCGTCAAGGCGGTCGTTCCCGCCGAGATGTATGCGCTGCTGACCGGCGACAAGGCCGTCGATCTGGCCGAGTTCTACATCGTCTCCGATGTTGAGCTAACCCAGGGCGAGGAGCTTTCCGTTGCTATTGAGGCCGCCGAGGGCGAGTGCTGCGACCGTTGCTGGAACTATCGCACCACCGTCGGCGAGTACAACGGTCACGCGCATATCTGCAAGCGCTGCGCGAATGCCTTGTAGTTACGCGGTTTTACCAAACCGCGTAACAGGTTGACGCTGCAAACCCGCCAGAGCGGCAATCTGCCTTTCAGCTTCGGCGGCATGACCAGAAGGTCTATGCCGCCTTGCTTCAAGGCACCATGCTCGCTCTGGCGGGTTTTCGGTGTCGGTAGTCTTTTTGGGACGGGGCTTTTTTAGCTGCCCTACCTCAAATAAGGACTTAATCTTCGAAAGCGCTGGACTGGGTAGCTAAAAAAGCCCCGTCCCAAAAAAACTGCCAAAAAGACTACCCGGTGAAGGGACAAGGGGACAGCCCCTTTGTTGCATTGGTGGATATGTCGTGCGTTCTGCGTATGGCAATATAAGATGGTTAATTGCGTTAAATGGAATTCGATTGTTTTGAGGGTAGGGGATTGATTTGGGTCGTACTGGGGATATGACGCCGCCTTTGCGTTGGCGGTTGGGTGTTGCTGGTGGGGTGGCGCTCTTTGTGTTGCTTTTTGACCAGCTGACCAAGCTTGCGGTTCGTGCCGTGGGCGATACCCTGCATATGGCTGTTATCCCCGGCGTGATCGATTTTGTGTTTGTCCGCAATATCGGAGCTGCCTTTAGCATGGGCGAGGGCCATGGCATAGCGTTTGCCGTGCTGGCGCTTGCGGCCATTGCCGCCATTGCCGTGTACTTGCTCCATGCTCCTCAGCTCGCTCGCCTAGAGGTCGTGGGTATGGCCATGGTTGCGGGCGGCGCCATCGGCAACGCGATCGATCGCCTGGCCATGGGCTTTGTGACTGATTTTATTGCCACTACCTTCATTGATTTCCCCGTCTTTAACGTGGCCGATATCGGCATTACCGCCGGTGTCGTGCTGGCGCTCATCGGATACATGTTCTTGAGTCCCGCCGCTCGCGAGGTCGATGCGACCGCCGAGCTCAACGCCCGTGACGAGGCCCGCGCCAAACGTAAAGCTAAGCAGCGTGGGGAGCGTGCCCGCAAGATTCGCGAAAGGAATGAGCGCTAATGGCCGACATCCATATCCTCGTTGCCGACGATTGCGCCGGTCAACGTCTCGACGCCTATCTGGGCGCCAACGATGGCTGTCCCACGCGCTCTGCCTGCGCGCATCTGATCGAGGGAGGCGCCGTTGCCGTCAACGGCGAGACCTGCCTATCTAAAAAGTATGCCGTACGCTCCGGTGACCGCATCTCGGTCGACCTGCCCGAGCCGCATGACCCGACCGACGTGATCCCCGAGGCCATCCCGCTCGACATTCGCTATGAGGACGACTATCTCATGGTGCTCTCCAAGCAGCGTGGCCTGGTGTGCCATCCTGCGCATGGTCATGAGAGCGGCACCCTTGCGAATGCCTTGGTCTATCACTGCGGCATCGACCATCTGGGTACCGTGCAGGGCGAGGACCGCCCCGGCATCGTGCATCGTCTGGATCGCGATACCTCGGGTCTTATGCTCGCGGCTAAAGACGACGACACCCAGCGCGCGCTCCAAAATCTTATTCGTACGCGCACGCTCGACCGTCGCTACATTACGCTCGTTCATGGGCACATCGCCATGGACGAGGGCACTATCAATACTGGTATCGCTCGCTCCACGCGCGACCGCGTGAAGATGGCGGTTTCCGATGACCCCTTTGCGCGCCAGGCCATCACGACCTTTAAGGTCCTTGAGCGCTTTGATTCCACGCGTTTCGACGACGGCTACACGCTTGTCGAGTGTCACCTGTTTACCGGCCGCACGCATCAGATTCGCGTTCACATGCGCCATATCAACCACGCCTGCGTGGGCGATCCGCTCTATGGCAAGTGCGATGCTCGTGCCGATCAGGGTTTGACCAGGCAGTTCCTGCATTCCTGGCGTGTGGCGTTCGATCATCCCGTGACGGGGGAGCACATCGAGTGCCGTGACGAGCTGCCATGGGATCTTGCGGCGGTTCTGGATGATCTGGCCCCGCGTTCGCTCGGTCGCACTGCCGCTGGCAACGAAATCGTCCCTCAGCTCGGTCTGCTCGAGGCCTAGCCAGTATTAGGTGGTTTCTTGAACTCCGTAAGCCTGCGGTAAGATATACGGTTGTTTACGTCACGCGTTCCTGGGAGCCTGCATGCTCGCCTTTTTACAAACCAACACACCCATCGTGATCTTCAACCAGATTGTCGTCACGCTGCTTACGGTCTGCTTTCTGTACCAGGTGGTCTTCTTTGTCATCGGTGCTCTCCGTGGTGAGGTCGCGCCTCCCAAGGCCAAGAAGCTCCATCGTTATGCCTTCTTTATCGCGGCGCATAACGAGGAGGCCGTGATCGCCAACCTCGTGCGCTCCATTAAGGACCAAGATTATCCGTCCGAGCTTATCGAGGTCTTCGTGGTCGCCGATGCCTGCACCGACAACACGGCACAGCTCGCGCGCGAGGCGGGCGCCGTCGTCTATGAGCGCAATGACTTGGCCCGTAAAGGCAAGAGCTGGGTCATGGACTATGGCTTCGACCGCATCCTTAACGAGTATCCCGATACGTTTGAAGGCTACTTTATCTTCGATGCCGATAACGTTATCGCCCGCGATTACGTGTCCAAGATGAACGATGCTTTTGACCAGGGCTTCCATGTTGTTACGAGCTATCGCAATTCCAAGAACTTTGGCAGCTCGTGGATCTCGGCAGCTAATGCCACGTGGTATCTGCGCGAGGCGCGCTTTCTCAACAACGCGCGCAACATCTGTAAGACGTCTTGCGCCGTTTCGGGTTCGGGCTACCTCATCTCCGCCAGCGTTATCGAGGGTATGCACGGCTGGCAGTTCCACACGCTGACCGAGGATATTCAGTTCACCACGTTCTGTGCCATTCACGGCATTCGCATTGGCTATGCGCCGGCGGAGTTCTTTGACGAACAGCCCGTGACGTTTAAGGCATCCTGGAAACAGCGTATGCGTTGGACCAAGGGCTTCTACCAGGTGTTCTTTACGTACGGTAAGCACCTGGTCAAATCGACCTTCCGCTATCATCGCTTTGCCGCCTACGACATGTTTATGACGATCGCACCGGGCATGCTGCTCTCTCTGATCTCGATGCTCGCTAATGCGACGTTCCTCATCGTGGGCGGTCTTTCGCACGGTTTCTTGGCTACCGAAGTCGAGATGCAGGCGTGTGCCGCTTCGCTCATTATGACCTTCGCTATGATGTATCAGACTTTCTTTATCCTGGCGCTGCTCACGACTATCTTTGAATACAAGCATATTCACTGCGCGCAAAAGTGGCGTCTGGTAACCAACCTGTTTACCTTCCCGATCTTTATGTTCAGCTATATCCCCATTACGGTGGCAGCGCTGTTCTTGAAGGTCGACTGGGTGCCGACGCAGCACGCCGTAAGCGTTACCCTCGACGAGGTCATGCAGGGCGCCAAATAACCACCATCAAAACCACCACAAAGGGGATAGAACCTTTGCGGTGGTTTTACGTTTGAGCGCTCAGTTGAGGGGTTTCGATGTTCTATATCCCGTTTTGGATTTGCATCTTTGCCGGCGCGGCGATTGATGCCCGCGAGCGGCGGTTTCCCAATGAGCTTGCCGGCGCGTGTGCGATGGCGGCGTTTGCAGGCGTCTGGCTCGACAAGGGCGTTAACATGGCGCTTGACCACGCCGGTCTTGCGGTCATCGTCTACCTTGCCCTTGTGCTTACTGAGTCACTCTGGCGTCGCCTTCGCCATGCCCCTGGCATTGGCATGGGGGATGCCAAGGCGCTCTTTGCCCTTTGCACCTTCGATCCCCTGGGCGGCGTCGTCGCGTTTGCGGTTGCGCTCCTGACCCTTGCCGCTGCCTGTCTCATCGTAAAATCGCGCTCGCTGCCTTTGCTGCCGTTTTTGGTGCCAATATTTGCCATAATCGAGTTCGTGGGTAGTACGCTGTAACCGTTTGCGCGCCCTTTTTAAGGAGCATGCCATGGCAATCAATCAACAGACAGCCGCCATCAAGGCGCGCCTGGATCGCATTCCCGCGGCGTTGTCGCCCGAGCTGGTCGAGCGCATTGCCGCCGACCGCGCCTCGGGTGTCGTTAATCCCTATCGATGCGGTGACGACCAGGCCATCCGCCGTGTCGATCGGTCCGCAGACGAGGGCACGCTTATGCGTCCGGCCTTTATGCGCGATATCGAAAAGATTCTGCATCTGCCAGCATACACACGTTATGCAGGCAAAACGCAGGTCTTCAGTTTTCGCAGCAACGATGATCTGTCGCGCCGCGGCCTGCACGTGCAGCTTGTCTCGCGCATCGCTCGCGATATCGGGCGTGCTCTGGGGCTCAACTGCGATCTGATCGAGGCGATTGGCTTAGGCCACGACTTGGGCCACACGCCCTTTGGCCATGCCGGTGAGCGTTTCCTCAACGATATCTATCACGAGCGCACGGGTCGCTATTTTTTCCATAATGTGCAGTCGGTCCGCGTGCTCGACGCGCTGTACGGCCGCAACGTGTCGCTCCAGACGCTCGATGGCGTACTGTGCCACAACGGCGAGTACGAACAGCGTGTTTTTGAGCTTTCGGACATGGGTTCCTTTAACCAGTTCGACCGAACCGTCGAGGAATGCATTGCCACGGGTTATAGCGCAATTGAGCACCTGCGCCCCATGACGCTCGAGGGCTGCGTGGTTCGCATCTCGGATATCCTTGCCTACGTTGGGCGCGATCGCCAAGACGCCATTGCGGCGGGCCTGCTGTCACCCGACGCCTTTGACGATGAGCTGGGCGGTGCATACAACAGCTGGATCCTTACGCATGCCTCTATCGATATCGTCGAGCACAGCTATGGCAAGCCGCGCATCGAGATGAGCGAGGACCTGTTTGAGGAGATCCGCCGGGCCAAGCGCGAGAACTACGAGAAGATCTATAGCAAGGGCGGCATAGAAGGCGACTCCGAAGCGGAGCTGCGCGAGGCCTTCGAAAAGCTCTATGACCGTTGCCTGCGGGACATAAACGAAGGCGACGAGTCCTCGTATATCTTTAAGCACCACATTTCTCGCATTGAGCAGCAGCTTTCCTACTACGATCGCACCTATGCATGGCAGGACGATAAGGACCAGACGGTCGTGGATTACATTGCGAGCATGACGGACGGTTATTTCTGCGAGCTCACGAGCAAGCTGTTCCCGGGATTGATGTTTCCGCACCGTACCTATATTAACGAACGGTAGTTCGTATATATTCGGTATACTGTTCGTGGAAAACGTTTTTGATTGATGCACGGGATGGCTATGGACGACCTTTTTTCTGCTTCGACGCGTGAGCGTTCCTTTCAGAATGCGCCGCTTGCGGTGCGCATGCGGCCCAATTCGCTCGACGAGTACGTGGGTCAGCAAAAGGCCGTCGGTAAGGGCTCGTGGTTGCGTGCCGCGATTGAGCATGACGTGCTGTCGAGTGTGATTCTGTATGGGCCGGCCGGTACGGGCAAGACGACGCTGGCCCACATTATCGCCAACCATACCAAGAGCGAGTTTGTCGAGGTCAGCGCCGTGACGGGCACTGTGAAGGACCTGCGCCGCGTGATTGACGAGGCCAAGACGCGCCTGAATACGTACGACCGTCGCACCATTCTTTTCATCGACGAGATTCACCGCTTCTCCAAGTCGCAGCAGGATGCCCTGCTGCATGCGGTTGAGAACCGTACCGTCATTATGATTGGCGCCACGACGGAGAATCCGTACTTCGAGGTCAACTCGGCGTTGCTCTCGCGCGGTCGCGTGGTGGAACTTGAACATTTAAAGGACGAGGATATCGCCACGCTTATCGAGCGTGCGCTCGAGGCGCCGCAGGGTTTGAACGGCAAGTTCTCGGCCGATGAGGATACGGTTAAGACCATCTGCACGCTGGCTGCGGGTGACGCTCGCTCGGCACTCACGACGCTCGAGCTTGCGAGCGAGATTGCCGTCACGCGTCCCGATACCGAGGGAATGCCAGCGCCGGCGGCGGGGGAGCGTTATCCCATTACCGTGGATGACGTAAAGATTGCCAATCCGCGCCGTGGTTTTTCGTATGACAAAAACGGCGACATGCACTACGACATCATCAGCGCGTTTATTAAGTCTATGCGCGGCAGCGACCCCGATGCCACGATCTATTGGCTCGCGCGCATGATCGATGCGGGGGAGGACCCTAAGTTTATCGCTCGCCGTATTATGATTCAGGCTTCTGAGGATGTTGGCAACGCCGATCCGCAGGCGCTATTGGTGGCGCATGCCGCGTTTAAGTCTGCCGAGGTCATCGGTTATCCCGAGTGCCGCATTAATCTGGCTCAGGCTGCACTCTATGTGTGCTTAGCGCCAAAATCCAACGCGTGTGAGGCCTCGATTGATGCGGCGTTGGCCGATATTCATTCAAGTGGGCTGCGCGAGGTGCCGAGCTATCTACGTGATCGTCATCGCCCGGGCAGTGACGAATACGGTGTGTATAAGTATCCGCATGATTATCCCGAAGGCTGGGTCGATCAACGCTATTTGCCCGAGGGGCTGGAGCGCGGTGCGTTTTGGCAGCCTGCCGGCCGCGGCTGGGAAGAGTGGCGTGTAGAGCAAAGCGAGCGCGACCGTAGCGGGAATGCACCGAAGTAGCTGCTGGTAATTTTGTCTCACGTTGCTGCTTTTGGCATGTTCGGTCACCTTTGGGGTACCATGAACAGCGTCTGTATTTCGATTCCTTCGGGAGGCTTGTATGAGTCCCATCCAAATCGCCCTGCTGCTGCTCGCCGTTGCCGGCGTGTGGGCTGTCATCGAGCTCGCGCTCACGCTGCGAAAGACCCGCACTGTCGTTGATTCGCTCGACAAGACGGTGAGCGACCTTAACAACACCATCGCCGAGGCTCAGCCCGTGGTAGCAAAGCTCGATGGCGCCGTCGATGAGCTCACCCCCGCGCTGGCGCAGGTTGAGCCGCTCCTCAAGTCGAGCAAGACCGCCGTCGACGCCCTTACCTCCAATCTCGTAGAGGTCGAAGCCGTGGTTCGCGACATTTCCGAGGTTACGGGCAGCATGGCCGAGGCCAGCAATGCCGTGTCGAGTGTGACCGACTCTGCGGCCGGTGCCGTTCAGAAACTCTTTAACAAGGTGAAGGCTCCCGCGGTCGAGGCCGAGCATAATCTTTCCGCTGCCGCCGAAGCCGAGCAGCCGACCGAGCGTGTCCTGATTGGCGAAGCCGGGGACGATGCCGCTGCTGGTGACGATGATGCACAGAAGCCTGCTGCTAAAGCAGCCCGGTATTACACCTACACGCCCGCCGAGACCTCCGAGGAGTCCTGCGATGAGTAGTGAAGCAACTTGCTCTATCACGCTGACTGTTGCCGGGGATCCGCGTCTGGCACGCCTGGTGCGCATGACGGCGGCTAATGTCGGCGCGCTGTGTTCCATGTCCGTTGATCGCATCGAGGACATTCGTATGGCTGCCGAGGAGGCCTTCATCTTTGGCTGCACGGCCGTTGATTCTGACGTTATCTCGATCAAATTCGATGTCGATGAGTCTCACGTGGGCATGACCTTCACCTTTGGCGACCAGGCGACTGTCGATGAGGATGACCAGGCCGCCGTATATGCCGAGCTCATTCTGGCAAGCGTGTGCGATTCCTACGAAAAGACTGCGGCGCCTCTGACGCTTTCCCTCGATCTCAAGGCGGATATCTAATATGACCGAACGTTCCCGGAGCGGTAAGACCGCTTGGGACAAGGAGAAAACCCGCGAGCTGTTTCGTCGCTACAAAGAGACCGGTGATCCGGACGCCCGCGAGCAGCTCGTCATGTCCCATATGAACCTGGTAAGGTTTCTTGCCAACAAATTTAAGAATCGCGGCGAGCCGCTCGACGACCTCATGCAGGTCGGCTATCTGGGTTTGCTCAAGGCTATCGACCGCTTTGACCCCGAGCGCGGACTTGAGTTCACCACGTTTGCCACGCCCACCATCCTGGGTGAGATCAAGCGTCACTTCCGCGACAAGGGTTGGAGTGTGCGCGTTCCGCGTCGCCTACAGGAGCTCTCTGCCAAGGTTAACCAGGCCACCGACAAGCTCACTAACGAGCTGCAGCGCTCGCCTAAGGTTGAGGAAATCGCTGAGTACCTAGACGTGACCGTTGACGAGGTGCTGGAGGCCATGGAATCGTCCTCGGCCTATACCTCGGTGCCCATCGAGGCCCCCGGTGCGTCCGATTCTGACGACGCGCCTTCAATTCTCGACCGTTACGCCGACGACGACAACGAGCTCGACTTCACCGATGACCGCCTGGTGATTGAGGAGGCCATCCGCGATTTCTCGCCGCGCGAGCGCGAGGTTATCGAGCTGCGTTTCGTAAAGGGCATGACCCAGATCGAGATCGCCAAGAAGCTGGGCATCTCGCAGGTGCAGGTCTCGCGCCTGCTGCGCCGTACCCTTAAGAAGGTTCAGGACAAGATCGACCCCGACGGAGTGATGGTTCGTTCATGAGTGAACACCCCCAACAAACCGATCGCGCGCTGCGCGATACCCGTATTCTGACGCTTCGCATTTGGGCCGTCGTCGGCTGCATTGTCATCGCCGCCGTCATCTTTAACCTTATGGGTATCTTGGCGCCGGTTATCGAGTTTCTCGCTGTCGGTTCCATCATCGCTTTTGTGATGTCGCCGATTACTAACTGGCTCGAGCATCACGGCGTCAACCGTGGCATTGGTTCGCTTATCGCGCTTATTGTGGTCGTTGCTGTGCTCGTCGGTGTCGTTTGCATCTTGTCGCCGATTCTCTTTGGCCAGATCATGGAAGTCTTGAGCCGCCTGCCTGAGCAGCTTCGTGTTGCGGGCGGTGATCTCAACGAGATGGTCTCGCATGCCAAGACGCTCAACAACACGCCGCTCAAAGAGTATCTGGACGATAATCTTTCTTCGCTGGTTACCGTGGCGTCCAAGTATGTATCTCAGATTGCCGCTGAGCTTGGTCGCGGTGTATTCCCGTTCATTACCAATACGGCCTCGCAGCTGTTCGTCATCTTCCTCGGTCTGGTGCTTGCCTATTGGCTGGCCTGCGACTATCCCCGTATGCACCACGAGGTCTGCACCATCATCGGGCAGGAAAAGGAGACCTCGTACCGCTTTATGGTTGCGATTCTTTCGCGCTCGGTCGGCGGCTATATGCGTGGCATGGTCGTGACGTCCATCTGCGGTGGCATCCTCGCCTTTATCGGCTTTACGCTCATTGGCCATCCCTACGCGGTACTCATGGCCATCTTTACGGGCATTATGCACTTGGTTCCGGTTGTCGGTCCCTGGGTGAGCGCGGCGATCGCCACGGTGCTCGGCTTTATGTTCAGCCCGATGCTGGCTTTGTGGACCTTGGTCGTGACCATGGTGGCGCAAAATGTCACTGACAACGTCATTTCGCCTAAAGTCATGCAAAGCTCGGTCCAGGTGCATCCCATCATGAGCCTGACGGCACTCGTTATCGGTTCGGCGCTTATGGGCGCCATCGGCATGGTTATCGCCATTCCGCTGTGCGCGGCCCTCAAGGGCATTTTCGTCTACTACTTTGAGAACGAGACCGGCCGCCAGCTCGTGGCATACGACGGGGCCGTGTTTAAGGGCACGCCCTATCGCGATACTGAGGGTAACCCGGTTGCCGCTTATGACGCGCTTGGAGACGATACGTTCATCTATGAGTCCGAGCTCATCGGTAACGAGACTGCGCCCGAGGCCCAGGCCATGCCCAGGCCCGAGCTCGATAACCCCTGGATCAAGCTCTCGGGCCTTCAGCCCGATGCTACGGGCTTTTTCAAGAATCCCTTCGCCAAAGACGACGATTCCAATATGGACGACGATACCAATACCGGCATCGACGGCTCCATGGACGATGATGAGCAGTAAGTCACTTCAAGTTCAAGTTCATAGGCAATAACGTGCAAATTCGCTGGAGGGCCGCTGTTTGGCGGCCCTCTTTTTTGCACAGACGCGGTGGGATGGTAATATCGTTACGTTTGAACTGTTTCGATGTGAAACCGAGGAGATTCCCTCTATGAGTGCTGATTACCCGTCAATGACTACGGCTGAGATTCGCTCCAAGTTCCTCAACTTCTTTGAGGAGCGCGGTCTTAAGCTCTATCCTTCTTCGTCCCTCGTTCCCGACGATCCTTCGCTGCTGCTTGCCAACGCCGGCATGAACCAGTTTAAGGAGTATTACCAGGGCAAGAAGACCATGAAGGAGATCGGCGCTATCTCCTGCCAGAAGTGCGTCCGCACCAACGACATCGACTGCATCGGCGAGGATGGCCGTCACCTGTCCTTCTTTGAGATGCTCGGCGACTTCTCCTTTGGCGGCGTCTCCAAGCAGCAGGCCTGCGCTTGGGCCTTTGAGCTCATCACCAAGGAGTTCAAGCTGCCGCTCGACCGCCTGTACTTCACCGTCTTTACCGAGGACGACGAGACCCATGACGTGTGGCGCTCTCTGGGCGTTGCCGAGGATCACATCTCGCGTCTGGGCGAGGACGACAACTTCTGGGCCGCCGGCCCCACCGGCCCCTGCGGTCCGTGCTCCGAGATCTACTTTGACATGGGCGAGGAGGTCGGCTGCGGCAGCCCCGACTGCAAGCCCGGCTGCGACTGCGACCGCTTCCTGGAGTTCTGGAACCTCGTCTTTACCCAGTACGACCGCCAGGAGGACGGCTCCATGCCGGAGCTGCCGCACCGCAACCTCGATACGGGCATGGGCCTGGAGCGCATGGCCGCTATCATGCAGCACAAGACCGCCAACTACGACGGCGATCTGATGCAGCACCTCATCAAGCTTGGCGAGGAGATCAGCGGCAAGACCTATGACGCCGACGATTACTCCGGTGCCAGCCGCTCGCTGCGTATCATCGCCGATCACTCCCGTGCCGTCGACTTCATGATCTCGGACGGCATCCTGCCCGGTAACGAGGGCCGCGAGTACGTCCTTCGCCGCCTGCTCCGCCGCGCTGTGTTCCACGGTCGCCTGCTGGGTATCGAGGGCGCCTTCCTGACCAAGTTCATCGACGAGGTCAACGCTCAGATGGGCGAGGCTTATCCCGAGCTGCTCAAGAACGTCGCACTCGTTAAGGGCATCGTCGCCTCCGAGGAGGAGCGCTTCTCCACGACGCTCGACAACGGCCGCGTTTACCTGGACGAGGCCCTGGCCGCGCTTTCCGAGGGCGCTGTCCTTCCGGGCGATGTTGCCTTTAAGCTGCATGACACCTTTGGTTTCCCCATCGACCTGACCGTCGAGATCGCCGGCACCGCTGGCCACGACGTCGACATGGACGGCTTTACCGCCTGCATGGAGGACCAGAAGGCCCGCGCCCGCGCCAATGCCAAGGGCGACGCCTGGGGCAGCTTCAACGACGTGTGGGTCGAGCTTTCCGACAAAGTCGCCGCGACCGAGTTCGACGGCTATGACAACGATGTGATCGAGGGCGCCAAGGTTGTCGCCATTGTTCGCAACGGCGAGTCCGTCGAGTCCGCTACCGCCGGCGAGGACGTCGAGGTTGTGCTCGACCGCACCCCGTTCTATGCCGAGATGGGCGGCCAGCAGGGCGACGCTGGTAAGCTATCCGCCGAGGGCGTTACGCTGACGGTTGCCGACACCAAGAACCACAACGGCCTGTATGCCCACGACGCCCACGTTGCCGAGGGCACGCTGACCGTCGGCGCTACCGTGACCGCCGCGCTCGACGCCGAGCGCCGTGGCTTCCTGCGCCGCAACCACACCGCCACGCACCTGCTCGATGCCGCCCTTAAGCAGGTCCTGGGCGAGCATGTTTCCCAGGCCGGCTCGCTGGTGACGCCCGAGCACCTGCGCTTTGACTTCACGCACTTTGAGGCCCTGTCCTCCGAGCAGCTCAAGGCTGTCGAGGACCTGGTCAACCAGCAGATCTTCGCTTCCAAGCCGGTCGTGACCCGCGTCATGGGCATCGATGAGGCCAAGGCCGCCGGCGCTGTCGCCCTCTTTGGCGAGAAGTACGGCGACGTTGTCTGCGTTGTCTCCGTGGGCGCCGAGGACCAGCCGTTCTCTCGCGAGCTCTGCGGTGGCACGCATGCCGCCAACACTGCCGAGATCGGCCTGTTCAAGATCATTTCCGAGTCCTCCACGGGCTCCAACGTCCGCCGTATCGAGGCCGTGACCTCCAAGGGCGCTCTCGATTACATGGCCGACCGCCTGGCACTCGTTGACGCCGCTGCCGCTGCGCTCAAGTGCCGCGTCGACGAGGTTCCCGCCCGCGTTGAGAACCTGCAGGCCGAGCTGCGCGAGACGTCCAATAAGCTCAAGAAGGCCCTGACCGGTGGCTCCTCCGACGCTATCTCCAGCGCCATCGAGGGCGCCGTCGAGCTCGATGGCTACAAGCTCGTCGTCGCTGAGCTTCAGGGTCTCGAGGCCGCCGACCTGCGCAACGTTTGGGATACCGTGCACCAGAAGGTCGCCGGCCCTGTCGCCTGCGTTGTTGGCAGCGTGACCGAGAAGGGCACCCCGGCCCTGCTCGCCGCCGGCTCCGATGACGCCGTCAAGGCCGGTTTCCACGCCGGCAACGTGATCAAGCAGATCGCGGGCCTGGTCGACGGTCGCGGTGGCGGCCGTCCCAACATGGCCCAGGCCGGTGGCAAGAACGCCGCCGGTATCGCCGATGCCCTCGCGGCCGCTAAGACCGCGCTGGGCGCCTAAGAACCGAAGTAGTCGCTGTGGTCGCGCTCGCGCTGGACATAGGGGAGACCAGGATTGGCATTGCCGTCTCGAGCCGTGATGGCAAGATGGCGATGCCTGTCAAGGTGCTTCCGGCCGCCGAGGTCACCGGTATGGCCAAGACGTTCCGTTACCTGGTTGAGGACTATGAGCCCGACATCCTGGTAAGCGGACGTCCCTTGACCATGGCCGGTGAGCCTGGCCCTCAAGCTGAGCGCGTTGCCGCCGTGGCACAAAAGATCGCCGACGAGCTCGATCTTCCGTTGGAGTTTGAGGACGAGCGTCTGTCCTCGCAAGAGGCAAAGCGTATCTTGCGCGAGCAGGGCCTCAACGAAAAGCAGATGAGGGGCAAGATTGACATGATTGCCGCCAGCCTGTTTTTGCAGACGTGGCTCGATCGTAAAAACGAGGAGGTTTCGCATGCCTAGCGCTTCCGATCCGCGCCAGCCGAATCGTACACGTCAGCCCGAGTCGCGCCCTGCCCAGCCTGGCCAGCGTCCGGCACGGCCGACGCAGCGCGCAGCTCAGCCTGGCGCGCGCCCGGTGCAGTCCTTCGCTCGTTCGGCCCAACCTGCTCAACGGACGGGTCAGCAGCCTTCTGCTCGTTCGGTTCAGCATCCGGCTTCTCGCGCGGCTCAGCAGCCCACTGCTCGTACGGCCCAGCCTGCAGGCGGTACCCGCTTTAAGCAGCAGGCACCTGTCCGGCGAACGCAGGCTACCCAATCGCATTCGCATCATGCTCGCGGTTTGCATGGCGTTGCTCCGGCGACCCGCTCGAGCTACGACACGCGTGCTCGTCGCGGTGCTCAAAAGAAGAGTTCTCCGGTTCCCATGATTATCGGCGTTGTGGTGGCGGTGCTCGCGCTTGCTGCGATCGCTTTCTTTGTCGTGCCGGCCGTCAAGGGCTTCTTTGCCGGTGAGGATACGAAGGTTACGGCTGGTCAGCAGGTTACGGTGACCATTCCCGACGGTGCTTCGGGCGACACCATCGCCTCAATCCTCTCCGAGAACCATATCGTCGAAAATCCCAAGGATTACTATGCGGCGGTCAAAAAGCTCAATGCCGATATGTCGCTCAAGCCTGGTACCTATTCGTTCACCACATTCATGGATGCGACCAAGGTTGTTCAGCAGCTCATGGAAGGCCCCAATGCGGGCTCCAATGCGCTTACTATTCCCGAGGGTCTAACGGTCGATCAAGTCGCCGACCGTGTGGCCCAGGCCTACGACAGCATCTCTAAGGAAGACTTCCTCAACCAGGCCAAGGCCTCCAACTACGTGGACGACTATAGCTTCCTTAAGGGCGCCGCCAACGATTCGCTCGAGGGTTTTCTGTTCCCCAAGACCTATTCGCTGGGCAAGGACCCGAGCGCCGATGACGTTATCCGCGCCATGCTCGATCAGTTCAATACCGAGTACAAGTCTCTCGATTTTGCCGGGTGCGAGGCCAAGATCAAAGAGCGTTACGGCGTGGAGATGTCCGATTACGACATCATCAATCTCGCTTCCATCGTTGAGCGCGAGGGTCTCAACGCCGAGCAGCGCGCACATGTCGCCTCGGTCTTCTACAACCGCCTTGCCGGCAAGCTCGACGGTCTGCGTTATCTCAACAGCGATGCGACCATGATGTATGTCACCGGTGGCGAGGTTTCCGCCGACGACCTGCAGAGCGATAGTCTGTATAACACCTATAAGCACGAGGGTCTGCCACCCACGCCCATCTGCTCCCCGTCGCTCGAGGCACTCAAGGCCACGCTTGAGCCGACCGACTCCGATGACCTGTATTTCTACATAACGCAGGACGAGGAGTACTTCTCGCAAACCTACGAAGAGCACCAACAGTCTTGGAATTAAACATGAGGATTTTCAGCCCCAAACGATATGTTGCATCCGTCGACCGCATCGACCTTGATACCCTGTGGGCCGACGGCAAACGCGCCATTCTGCTCGATCGCGATAACACCTTGGTGCCGCGCGACACCGAGCAGGTTCCCGCCGCGGTTTCCGCTTGGCTCGACGCGGCCCGCGCCAAAGGCTTTAAGCTGTGCATGGTGTCTAACAACTGGCATCGCGACCAGGTCATGAGCTCGGCACGCGAGCTGGGACTCGAGGCCATTAGCCACGCCATGAAGCCGGCTCCGTTTGCCCTCAAGGCGGGTCTTAAGCGCCTCGGCGCCACGGCCGACGAGGCGGTGCTGATCGGTGATCAGCTCTACACGGACGTGTGGAGCGGCAATTTCGCCGGCGTCGATACCATCCTGGTAAAGCCGCAGGCCACTCAGGACCTGTGGTATACGCAGATCTTCCGTATCTTTGAGCGCCGGGCCCTGCGCGACCTTCCCTGCGAGGAATAGGTCTCGCTATGTCCCAGCACACCAAACACGGCTGCGACCATATCTTCTTTATCGGCTTTTTGGGCGCGGGCAAATCGACGCTTGCGCGCAACGTGGGCACTATGTTCAAACGTCGCTTTATCGATACCGACCGCCTTGTCGTGCGTCGTTGCGGTAAATCGGTGACCGAGATTTTTGAGACCGAGGGCGAGGAGCGTTTTCGCGAGCTCGAGACCTCGGCGCTCCGTTCGCTCCAAAGCGAGCGCAGCCTGCTGGTTTCCTGCGGCGGAGGTATCGTCGAGACTCCGGTGAATATTGAGCTTATGCACCAGATGGGTATCTGTGTGTATCTCGAAGGTGACTTTGAGGATTCGATTCGCCAGATTCGTCGGTCCGACACGCGTCCCGATTTCCGTTCGCCCGAGCATGCCGCGCGCCTGTTTGAGCATCGCCGTCCGCTATATCGCCAGGCCGCCGATATTACTCTTGATATTCGCAACAAGTCCTTCGAGGACGTTTCCTACCTTTGTGCCGAGATGCTTTTGGAGCGTGGGCTGCTATGATTCGCCGTCAACTGATCAATTTCCAAAACCGCAGTGTCGATGTCCGCGTCGGATTGGGCGCGTTCGAGGAGCTGTCGCGCATGTTTGCCTCGGCTGTGGGCAAGCCTAAGCGCGCATTGGTGGTTTGGAACGACGCCACGTCAGAGCATTTTGGCGAGGTCGTCGAGCATGCGCTGGTTGATGCCGGTTTTGTCGTGTCGCAGCTCCCACTTGAGGTTTTGCCTGCTGGTGCCACGCTGGCCGATGCCGATGCCATCTTTGGCGCCCTATCTGCCAACGGCATTACCTGCGACGATCTGGTTGTCGCCGTTGGTGATGCCGCAACCTGCTCGGTTGTTAGCTGGTGCGCCAACCAGTGGTGCGGTCGTACCGAGTGCGCCTTGCTGCCGACAACGTTCGACGCCATGCTCACGGTCGCGACGACCATGAAGCCGCTCGTCGCCTCGTCGTCGAATGCACTTCCCGCTATCGCGTTCCGTCCCGAATCGGGCTTGGTCGTGTGTGACCTCGACCTTGTTCGCGAGGCGGACCCCGAGGATCTCAAGCTCGGCTATGTGGTGCTTGTTGGCACCATGCTTTCGAGCAGCAAGTCCCGCTGGAATCAGTTTACCGAGACTGTTCCCGAGATTCTTTCCGGCGAGGAGGTCGCGCTCGTCAATGCTGTGCAGTGGTCCCAGACCGCGCGCAAAGACGTGCTCATGGCCACGAATCCCAGTGCTCGCCATGCACTCGATTTTGGTAAGACAGGGGAGCGCACCCTTCGCGCCTGCCTAGGCGAGGCCGCGGCTAACGTTCCCGCATACCAGCTCCTTTCCGAGGGTATGCGCTTTGAGGCGCGCCTAGCACATGATGCCTGCGACTTCGATATCGACAATGTGTTTGAGGTCGACGATTGCCTGGAGGACTTTGGCATCGAAGAGCTTGCCTTCGACTTGGAGCCCACCGCGTTTATCGAGGAGTTCCGCAAGCAGCAGTTTGCCCGCTCAAACCGCAGCATGCTGCCGCTGCCCGCGGCGCTCGGCGCCATTCGCCTGACAAATGTCGAGGACGAGATTCTCGAACGCCATGCGCAGGCGTATCTGGCTTCTCGCAAGGAACTTTTTTAACTTTATTGACATCCATCGTCTTTCGTATCATTTTGAGGGACGGGTTTTCAATCGGTTGCGAATCGCTTGTGGTTCGGCTATTCGTTTGAAGCCCGTCCTGCTCTTTTTGAGGACAATAAGAAAGGAATCTGAATGTCTGAGTTTGCTGCCGGTCCTGCCGGTCGTATCGAGCGTGTCCGTGCCCTGATGGTCGAGCGCGGCTACGATGCTATCGTCGTGCGCGATGAGGCCAACCTCCGTTGGCTCACGGGTGTAAAGGGCGTCTTCGATTACACCTTCGAGTTTCCGCACGCCGCATTTATTACGGCCGATCAGTGCCTGTTCCATACCGACTCGCGCTATCTCAACAGCTTTGAGGAGAACACGCCCGCCGGCAGCCCCTGGGTCTACGACATGGACGAGGGCACCATCCCCGGTTGGGTTGCCGACAAGATCGCGGCCAACAAGTGTCGTGTCTGCGCCGTCGAGGATGACATGCAGATTAACTTTTACCAGGGTATTCAGCGTGGTCTTGAGGATCGCTCCGTCGCCTGCATGCTGCCGCTGATGCATGACGACATTCGTAAGATGCGCGCCATCAAGGATGCCGAGGAGATCGAGCTCATGCGACACGCGCAGTCGATCACCGATGCCGCCTTCCAGCACATGCTCGGCTTTATTAAGCCCGGTATGACCGAGAAGCAGGTCCGCAACGAGCTCGAGAACTTTATGTTCGCCAACGGTGCCGACAGCTTGGCCTTTGGCTCCATCGTCGCGAGCGGTCCCAACACCGCCAACCCGCATGCCGTCCCGAGCGACCGTGTCATCGAGAAGGGCGATTTCGTCCTCATGGATTATGGCGCGGGCTACTGCGACTATCGCTCCGATATGACGCGTACCGTCGTGATGGGCGAGCCCACGCAGGAACAGCTCGACCTGTACGAGCTCGTGCGCCGCACCCACGAGGAGTGCGTCGCCGCTATCCATCCGGGCGTCGAGGGTAACGATATCTTCAAGCTTTCCAAGAAGATCATCGGCGATGCCGGTTATGGCGATTACTACAACCATGGCCTGGGCCATGGTGTCGGTATCGACATCCACGAGCTGCCCAACTTCAACCGCAGCAAGAACATCATCGAGGTCGGCTCGGTTGTCACCATGGAGCCCGGCGTCTACCTGCCCGGCGTGGGCGGCGTGCGCTTGGAGGATTACGGTGTTGTCACCGAGAACGGCTATGAGCCCTTCACCAAGACCCCGCACGACTTGCACGTCATCGACTGCTAAGCCATTCAGTTTGATTTTGGAAGCGGGGCGTCCGAAATGATTCGGGCGCCCCGCGTTCTCTTTTTATGCGCTCGCCGCAGGCGCCGCCTGCAAGTGTATAATTTCGCTCGTATGTAATTTGGACGCTTGTGCGTTCTACCCATAACAAGAAAGGTCGCTATGCCTACCATTTCTACCGCCGACTTCAAGAACGGCCTCGGTCTCCGCATTAAGGACAAGGTCTACACCATCGTCGAGTTCCAGCACGTCAAGCCGGGCAAGGGCGGTGCTTTTGTGCGCTACAAGACCCGCGATATCAAGAGCGGTCGTGTCGTCGAGAACACCTGCAACGCCGGTACCAAGTTCGAGAGCGTCATGCTCACCACCCGTGAGTTCCAGTACCTCTACAACGACGGCGCCGACTACATCTTCATGGACAACGAGTCCTACGAGCAGGTTCCCGTTCCCGAGGACATGGTGGGCGAGAACTCCAAGTGGCTGCGCGAGAACGACACCTGCCAGCTGCTCTTCGCCGACGACGAGCTCATGGGCGTGACCCCGCCGATGTTCATCGAGACCACCATCGTCCAGACCGACCCGGGCTTTAAGGGCGACACCGTTCAGGGTTCCACCAAGCCGGCCACCATCGACACCGGTGCTGTCATCCAGGTCCCGATGTACCTCAACGAGGGCGAGGTCATCAAGGTTGACACCCGCGACGGCAAGTTCGTCTCCCGCGTCTAGCAACCAACTCTTCTAGGAGGACTCATGCCTCAGGAAATCAAGATTGACGGCATCGGTATTTCGCCCGATGTTCTGACCGCCATCGTCTCGCGCGCCGTCACGGATGTCGAGGGCATCGCCTCCGTGGGCGTCAAGGACCTTGCCACCAACCTTGTCTCCATGATGCTTTCGTCCAAGGCCCCGGCTTCCGAGCCGCCGGTAGAGGCCGAGGTCATCGGCGACAAGCTCGCACTCACCGTGCGCGTCGTGGTGTTCTTTGGCTATCCGTTCAAGAAACTCGCCGAGGCCGTTCGCTCCGCCGTGGTCGCAGCTATCGATGCCCAGGTAGGCGTCGAGGTCGAGCGCGTTGACGTTTGCATCGACGGCCTCGTTTTCCCCAAGGAGTAACCTTTGAGCCTTAAGGTTTATCGCGGGCGTACGCTTGCCCGCAGTCAGGCGCTGCAGCTGCTGTTCCAGGCCGAGGCCACGGACAGCCCGCTCGAGCGCGTCCTCGAGGGCGATTTCCTGATCTCGAAGGGTCCCCTCGACCCCTACGCTCTGGAGCTGTGCCGCGGTGCCTACGAGTATATCGACCGCATCGACTGCGCCCTGCGCTCCATCGCCAAGAACTGGGATCTTATGCGCATGCCCGGCGCCGATCGCAATCTGCTGCGTATCGCCGTCTATGAGATGCGCTTCCTCACCGACGAGGAGGTCTCGGACGCCATCGTGATCAACGAGGCTGTAGAGCTTGCCAAGGCCTATGGCACCGACCAGTCCGCGTCGTTTGTCAATGGCGTGCTGGGCAAGATCGCGCGTAGCGAGGAGCTGCCGGGCGAGGACCTGTATCAGGAGCTGCTGGCCGAGGACCGCGCCCGCGAGGAGGCCCAGGCCGCCGAGGCTGCCGCCAAGGTTGCAGCCGCTCAGGCTGCGGCCGGCGTTCTCGACGAGGGTGCCGAGGTCGCCGAGGTCGAGACCGGTACCGTCGAGGAGTAGCCATGCCAGAGGGTTCCGTCCGCAACTTCGATGAGATCTCGGACCGCTTGGACCAGATCATCGCTACCGTTCGCTCCAAGGATACGTCCTTGGAGCGTTCGCTCGATTTGTTTGACGAGGCGATCGAACTTGGCTCCCGTGCGGTCGATATGGTCGACAAGTTTGAGTTGACGCCTCGTGAGGCCGATAAGCTCGAGCAGGAATACGATGAGGATGCGGCAAACGAATCCCAGGATAGCCAGGCCGCGTCTCCGGATACGAATGGTTGATGGCATTCATGAAACGCGTGCGTCTCGATGACGAACTGATTTCACAGGGCATCTGCGCCGACCGCGCGGATGCCCTTCGCACTCTTATGGCCGGCTTGGTCTCGAGTGGCGGCGAGCGTTTGACCTCGCCGGGCCTTAAGGTGGCGCCCGGTCTGCCCCTGCACGTGAAGGGCCGTATTCCCTACGTGGGGCGCGGCGGGCTCAAGCTCGAGGGCGCGCTCGATGCGTTTGGGATCGATCCCATGGGCCTTGCTTGCCTCGATGTGGGCTGCTCCACGGGCGGCTTTACCGATTGCCTGCTCAAGCGTGGCGCCGCAACGGTTGTTTCGGTCGATGTGGGTCGCGCTCAGTTTGATTGGTCGCTGCGCCAAGACGAGCGCGTGAGGCTCCATGAGCGCACCAACGTGACACAACTGCCCGAGCTTGGCTACGGCGGCGCTATCGACTTGGCTGTCTGCGATGTGTCGTTTACGAGTATCGCGCATATCATCGACGCCGTGTTGGCGTGCCTGAAGCCTTTGGGTTCGTTCTGCACGCTCGTAAAGCCGCAGTTTGAGGCGCCGGCTGCGCTGGTGGGCGAGGGCGGTATCGTGACCGACCCCTCCGTCCGTCGCGATACGCTTGTGGCGGCGATTGAGCTCTTTGCCGCCAAGGGCCTGTTCCCGCTCGACGTGTGCGTGTCGCCCATCCATGGCGCCAAGGGCAACGTCGAATTTTTCCTGTACGGCACGAGGTTTGCCTCTGGCGAGCGTGCCGACGATGAACTGCAATCACAGGTAACGGCTTTGAGTGAGAAAGCTGCAACGCTATGAAGGTCTTTCTGGTTCCCAATTACTACAAGCAAGAGGCGGTCGAGAGCGGCTTGATGCTCGAGCTTTGGCTTTCGCGCCAGGGCTACGAGGTCGCATGGGCTGCCGATCAGCGTTCCAAGATCCAGAGTGCGCCCGATGTTGACGATGCCGACCTGGTCATTACGCTCGGCGGCGACGGCACGCTGTTGCGTGCCGCCCGCATTCTCAACTACCGAGAGATCCCCATTCTGGGCCTTTCCTATGGTCATTTGGGTTTTTTGACGGCTGCGAGCCCCGAGGATCGCGATATTTTGCAGGTCGTGAGCGATGCCCTTTCCGGTGAGCTCCATGTGAGTCGCCGCGCCACCCTCGCCGCGGATATCGTTTCGGTGCGCGAAGATGGCACGAAGGATGTCGTGCGCACGTTTGCCCTTAACGATATGGCGCTTACGCGCGGGCCCCTGTCCGATATGGTTGAGTTCGACATCACGGTGTCCGGCCATCATATCGACCGCCTACGCGGTGACGGCGTCGTCGTTTCGACAGCGACCGGTTCCACCGGCTACGCGCTTTCCGCCGGCGGCCCCATCGTCAGTCCCGATTACACGGGCATGGTTTGCGTGCCCATCGCTCCGCATACCATTCAGGCTCGCGCCTTTTTGACCTCACCAAGCGATGTCGTCGAGATCTTTATGTCCGATGACCGCCCGAGCGTGCCTGCGATCGCCATCGATGGACAGTTTATTACCTGCGATGGCACGGTCGAGAGCGTGGCCGTGCGTCGCGGTCCCGGCGATGTTCTGCTGCTGGATTACGGCCCCGAGAGCTTCTATAACTCGGTGAGCCGCGTGTTCTACGGAGTTCGTCATGATCGATGAGCTGCAGGTTTCCAACATTGCCCTCATTCGCGAGGCGACGTTGGTTCCGAGCGCGGGCTTAACGGTTCTGACCGGCGAGACCGGCGCCGGTAAGACTGCGTTGCTCTCGGCGCTTAAGCTCATTCTGGGCGAGCGCGCGGATTCGTCGACGGTGCGCGAGGGCGAGACGCTTGCCAACGTCGAGGCGCGCCTGTTTGACGGCCCGCACGACACGGAGGGCTTCACCGTGCAGCGCAGCCTTTCTGCCGAGGGCCGTAGCCGCGTAAAAATTGACGGCCGCATCGCCAGCGTGCGTGAGCTTTCGGAGCGCGTCGGCGTGATGATGGATCTTTGCGGCCAGCACGAGCACCAGCGCCTGCTCGACCCTGCGCATCATGTTGCCATGGTCGATGCATGGGCGGGGCGCCCGGCGCTCGAGGCGCTCGATCGCTATCGTGCTTGCCTTAAGGCATCGCGCGCGGCTGCCAAAGAGGTCCGTCGCGTCGAAGAGGCCTCACGCGCGCAGGGGAGTCGTGTCGAGGAAGCGCGTTTCGCTCTGGAGCGTATCGCCGAGGTCGACCCCAAGCCGGGTGAGTATGAGGAGCTCGAGGAGCTGCTGCCACGCTCCGAGCATGCCGAGGTGCTGGTGGCAACGGCCAACGATGCCCATGCGTCGCTTGCTGCCGAAGGGGGAGCACTCGATGCCGTGAACAGTGCCGTCGCGGAGCTTTCGCGTATGGCTACTGTCGATCGCAAGCTGGGTGTTATCGCCGATGCGCTTTCGGATGCCTGCATCTCGCTCGAGGATTGTGCCAACGAGCTGCGCGCCTATCGAGATGGGGTCGCCTTCGACCCGCGCGAGCTGGCTTGTATGCGCGAGCGGTATTCCGACCTTAAGGGACTTTTGCGTCAGTGGGGTCCCACCATGGACGACGTGTTTGCCATGCGCGATAGCTCGCGAGAGCTGTTGTCGCTGGTAGACGATGGTGATGAGCGGATTAAGAAGGCGCGCGAAGCGCTTGGCGCGGCGGAGCGCGAACTGTTCGCCGCCGCCAAGGCACTTAAGCGTGCACGCAATACGGCAGCCCCGCGCTTTTGCCACGAGGTTGGCCGTCAGATGGCGCGCCTGGAGATGGGCGGCGCCGAGCTCGTTTGGGACTCGCGCGATCTTCCGCGCGCCGAGTGGACGCCGGCGGGTCCTTCGAGCTACGAGCTTTTGTATCGTAGCGGTGCCGGATTGACGCCGCGCCCCCTGCGCCGCATTGCTTCTGGTGGCGAGCTGAGCCGTGTCATGTTGGCGAGCAAGGTTGTTTTGGGTAACGCGGACGGCGTGGATACGTTGGTGTTTGACGAGGTCGATGCCGGTGTTGGTGGCTCTACTGCACGCGCCCTTGCGAGCGTTCTGGCAGATCTTGCCGCAACGCATCAGGTGATTGTCGTAACGCACCTGGCGCAGGTCGCCGTCATGGCCGACAAACATTACGTGGTGAGCAAAGAGCCCGGCGACGTTCCCCAAACCCATCTGGATGAGGTGGCCGGGGACGCCCGTACCGCAGAGATCGCCCGTATGCTGAGCGGCGATCAATCGGAGGCGAGCTTGGCCCACGCTAAGCAGATGCTCGAGGAAGCGCGTGCTTAGGCCGAGCCGTTACATGTATGTTCGACCCGGCCGCCACGAAACCGGCCCATCTACTACGTTTAATAGGCTATCGGCAACCACGCCTTGAATTGCAAAAAGAAAACCGCAGGTAGAACGCCTGCGGTTTTTCTATTTTCGGTATGTGGTTGGGCCATACTGATAAAACGTAGTAGATGGGCCGGTTTCGTGGCGAGTGGCGTTTGTCGGCTCGCCAAAATTTCTATTCCACGACCTTATCCGGCTGGATAAGCTCCTCGTAGTAGCTGATGTGCTCTCGGGCGTCCTCGATTTCGGGCAGCAGGAAGTTGTAGATAACCTCGATGATCATCGTGGCGCTGATCTTGGAGAACGCAAAGTCGCCCGTGGTGAGCAGCGCCTCGTGGTTCACGGTATTAAAGGTGTAGTCGGCTAGGCGAGCAAGCGGAGACTTGCTGTCGCTGCTGATGACGACTACGGTGGCACCACAGCCTCGAGCCGCTTTTGCCATGCGATTCAGTCGACGCGACTTGCCAGAGTTCGAGATCAGCACGATAACGTCGCCGGGGCGCAACGTGAGCGCAAAACCAATCGAGGTTTCACTGATGGTGCTTGACATACAGCGAAGGCCCAGTTGCGAAAACTTAAACGTCGCGTCAAGCGCAACGGCGTTGGTATTACCTACGGCCGCAAACTCGATAGCCCCTGCGTTCTTAAACGCGTGCACGACGGCTGCCAGTGTATCGTGATCAATGCCATCGATGGTCGCATTGAGTTCACTGACCTTTGCGGCGAGGATGTTTTTGAGGCTCTGCTCCATATTATCGAGCGAGACCTCGTCTGTGAGGCCTTCACTGCGCTGACTCTCCAGATCGCGCGCCAGCGAAAACTGAAAGCTGCGAAAGCTTCCAAAGCCCAGCTTGCGGCAGAAGCGCGAGACGGTGGCCTCGGAGGTTGCGGCGGCGCGCGAGAGTTGCGCGGCTGTTAGGAGCGGTGCCTCGGACTGGTGCTCTAGGATATAGTCGACAATGCGCTGCTCGGACTCGCTGTATCCCTTGTGCGTGCTTATAAGGGAGAGTGCGCTCTTGCTGCTATCGGACATGGATGACTCCTGGTTGGCATTAAAAGCTGTCTTGTTGTGTGCCGCTCTAGTATACGGGGATTTTAATTACAGGATACACCTTGCTGTTTCAATAGTTGATGGTAAACTTTCATCGACCGTTTACGGTTGTGAAAGAACCTTTCACCGGAGAAATAGGCTTGATTGCTTCTCATATAAGCGGTGGCTTGGTATCTTTCAGGAGTGGAAAAGCGCGCACCGTAGCGCGTGTAGGGGAGCGCCCGCGGGCGCAGTACTCAAGAAGGAGGGACACATGGCTAAGTTTGACATCATCGCCGCCACCGGTTGCCCGACCGGCATCGCGCACACCTTCATGGCGAAGGAGGCGCTGGAGAAGGCAGCTGCCGAGCGCGGTCTGACCATTAAGGTCGAGACTCATGGCCAGGTCGGTGTCGAGAACGAACTCACGAAGGGTGAGATCGCCGGTGCTAAGGCCGTCGTCGTCGCAGCCGATAAGGATGTCCAGGCGGAGCGTTTCGCCGGTAAGCCCATGGTTTCCGTCGGTGTTTCCAAGGCCCTGTCCGTCGAGGCTGCCGGCAAGCTGATTGACCGTGCTCTCGCCGCCAAGGGCGATGATACGGTTGCGGCTGCTGCCGATGTCGAGGATGAGGTCGAGGAGAAGGAGTCCATCGGTCACATCATCTATAAGCACCTCATGAACGGCGTCAGCCACATGCTGGTCTTCGTCGTTGCCGGTGGTGTTCTGACCGCCGTTTCGTTCCTGTGGGGCATCACGTCCTTCGACTCGACGGCTGCCGACTACAACAGCTTTGCCGCTATGCTCAAGATCATCGGCGGCATCGCCATGAACCTCATGGTTCCCGTGCTTTCCGCCTATATCGCCGAGTCCATCGGCAAGCGCCCGGCGCTCGTTCCCGGCTTTGTCGCCGGTATGATCGCCATCCAGGGCCTGCCCGTTAATGCCGAGACCGGCATGATCGATGCCGGCGGTGCCGGCGTGGGCTTCGGCTTCCTGGGCGGCATCGTCGGCGGCTTCCTCTCTGGCTATGTCATCCTGCTGCTCGAGAAGGTTTTTGCCAAGCTGCCCAAGAACCTGGACGGCCTCAAGGCTATCTTCCTGTACCCGCTGTTCTCGACCGCCATCGTCGGCCTGGTCATGCTCGGCATCTCCGGCCCCATGGCTGCCATTAACACCGCCATGATGGACTTCCTCAAGGGTCTGTCTGCCTCTGGCGCTGTTGTCCTGGGTCTTGCCATTGGCTGCATGTGCGCCTTTGATATGGGCGGCCCGGTCAACAAGGCTGCTTACGTCACCGGTACCGCTATGCTCACCGAGGCCCTGGCTGCCGGTGTCGGCACCGACACCTATAACTTCGGCACCAACTTCATGGCTGCCGTCTCCGCCGCCTGCATCGTTCCGCCGCTGATCACCACCTTTGCCGTTATCGTCGGCAAGAAGTACTTCAGCCAGGAGGATCATGACGCCGGTATCGTCAACCTCATCCTTGGTTGCACCCACATCACCGAGGGCGCCATTCCGTTCATGACCAAGAACATCTGGCCCGTCATGCCCATCATGATGCTCGGTTCCTCCATCGCCTCGATTCTGACCATTATGTTCAACGTCCACGATCCGGCGCCTCACGGTGGTTTCCTGGTCCTGCCCGTTGTCGAGAACGGTCCGCTGTGGGTCCTCGCGATCCTCATCGGCGCCGTGGTCGGTGGCATCCTGTTCGTTGCTTTCAAGAAGTATGACTTCGAGAAGAAACAGAAGGCCGCTCCCGCCGCTGCCGCTAAGCCGGTCGAGGCTCCCAAGGCCGCTGCCGTCGAGGCCCCCAAGGCTGAGGCTTCCGACTTCGTGAAGGTCGAGAACGTTTTTGTCGCCGAGGATTTTGCTTCTCGTGACGAGGCCCTGAGCTTTGTCTCCAACCAGGCTGTCAAGGCCGGTATCGCTGACGACGCCGACGCCGTAATGAACGCCTTCCTGGCCCGCGAGGCCGAGGGCACCACGGGCATGATGGAGGGCTTCGCTATTCCGCATGCCAAGTCTGATGCCATTACCGAGGCCGCCGTCATCGTCGTCAAGGACGACTCTGGCGTGACCGGTTGGGACACCATGGACGGCGCTCCCGTCAACGTGGCTATTGCCCTGCTCATCCCCGGTGCCCAGGCCGGCACCACGCACCTCAAGATCCTGTCCAAGGTCGCCGAGGCGCTCATGGACGAGGGCTTCCGTGCCACCGTTAAGGGTTCCACCGACGCTGCCGAGATCGCTAAGACGATCAACGCCCGTCTGGTCTAATCCCGCAGCTTGCGAATAACATCGCCCCCTGTATATAAGGCGGAGACTCCATCAGGGGTCCCCGCCTTTTTTCAAGTAACCCGGTACTGAGGGACGTTTCCTTCCTGCCGACAGTTCGGCATATTCCTCAGTTCACAAGAGGGCATAGATAGCCCCATCAACCAGATCAACCAGGCGAACAAATTATCAGCCAGAATTTCGTTCGCACGATATTGCTCTGGACCGACCGAGTTTCCGCAGCTCGGCTGCCGGGCGGGGCGGTTAAGTTTGTCGCGAGTTCCGCACGCAAAGGAAAGCACTTAATGTGCTTTCCGTCTTGCGCAGGACTGTAGAGCAGCAAACTTAACCGCCCCGTCCGGCAGGCGAGCGTGCAGGAACGACATCTGTCCAACAATTCGTGCGAAACATAATGAAAAACCGTTTGATGTGAGTTAATATAATCAACGTCGTGAATATGGCTCCTGTCGCATTGCTGATAGGGGTTAAACACAAAAAAGGAGTCAATTATGGTTTCTGAGAAGGCTACCCTCGTTAATCCCCAGGGTCTTCACATGCGTCCGGCTGGCCTCTTCGCCTCCACCATGGGCAAGTACGCCTGCGACGTGACGGTCGTCACCCCCGAGAAGGAGGTCAACGGCAAGTCCCCGATGGCCCTCATGGCTGCCGGCATCCCCTGCGGTACCGAGGTCGAGGTCAAGTGCGACGGCGCTGACGAGGCCGAGGCTCTGGCTGCTGCCATCGAGCTCATCAAGAGCGGTCTTGGCGAGTAGAACTCAAACGGGTCGCATGTTGAACAACTAAGTTCATATTTGGGGGCGCAGTGACCTGTTTAAAGGGAACTGCGCTCTTTTGTCATGGATATGGCAAAACGCTTTATCACATGACACGGAGAGAGGAATAGGAATGTATCAGGGAGTCAACGCTTCCGAGGGCATCGGTATCGGCACCGTCATGGTTGCCGTCGAACCCGACTTGACGTTTGAGCCGCACGAGGTTGCTGATTCGGCAGCAGAGAAGGAGCGCTATCAGACCGCCCTTTCGGTCTTCTGCGAGAAGACCCAGGCTCAGGCCGACCACATGAAGGAGACGGTGGGCGAGGCCGAGGCCGAGATCATGAGCGGACACATCGTCCTGGCTCAGGACCCGGGCATGACCGACGCCATCAACGCCGCCATTGACGGCGGCACCTGCGCCGAGCAGGCGCTCATGGACACCTCGACCATGTTTGAGAACATGTTCCTGTCCATGGACGATGAGATGTTCCGCCTGCGTGCGGCAGACATCGCCGACATCCGCACCGGTATTCTGGCCGAGCTTTTGGGCAAGGAGGTCGTCGATCTCTCCGTCCTGCCCGAAAACACTGTCGTTGTCGTGCACGACCTTACGCCGTCCATGACCGCCACGATCGATAAGGCCCACGTTGCCGGTATCGTCACCGAGACCGGTGGCCGCACGTCGCACTCCGCGATCATCGCCCGCGCCCTCGAGATTCCGGCTGTCCTTTCGGTTGCCAACAGCTGCACCGCGCTGCGCAACGGCATGACCGTTGTCGTCGACGGTGGCAAGGGTATCGTCGAGGCCGATCCCGACGAGGAGACGCTTGCCGCCTACACCGCCAAGGCCGAGGCTTTCGCTGCCGAGAAGGCAGCCCTCGAGGCTTTCCGTGGCAAGCCGTCCGTGACTGCCGATGGCATCAAGAAGATCATTGCCTGCAACATCGGTAACCCCGATGACGTGCCCAACGCGCTCGATCACGACGCCGAGGCCATTGGCCTGTTCCGCTCCGAGTTCCTGTTCATGGACTCCGCCGAGCTTCCTTCCGAGGAGGAGCAGTTCAACGCCTATCGTAAGGTTGCCAGCGCGCTCAATGGCGCTCCGGTCATCATCCGCACGCTCGACGTGGGTGGCGACAAAGAGATCCCGTACCTGCACATGGTCAAGGAAGAGAACCCCTTCATGGGCTTCCGTGCCGTGCGTTACTGCCTGGCCAACCCCGACCAGTACAAGGTACAGCTCCGCGCTCTGCTGCGCGCCAGCGCTTTCGGTGATGTCAAGATCATGATCCCGCTCGTCACTTGCGTCGAGGAGGTCTTGGCCGTTAAGGAGCTCGTCGAGGAGTGCAAGTCCGAGCTGACCGAAGAGGGCCGCAAGTTCAACGAGAACATCGAGGTCGGCATTATGGTCGAGACGCCTGCCGCATCGCTCATCGCTGACCGCCTGGCCGAGGTCGCCGACTTCTTCTCGATCGGCACCAACGACCTGATCGGCTACACCATGTGTGCTGACCGTGGTAACGACACCATTTCTAACCTGTACCAGGTGTACTATCCCGCCGTGCTTCGCTCGCTCAAGAACATCATCGAGAGCGGCGTCAAGGCTGGCATCATGGTCGGTATGTGCGGCGAGGCCGCTGCCGATCCGCTGCTTGAGCCGCTGCTGATCAGCTGGGGCCTCGAGGAGTTCTCGATGAGCGCTCCGTCTATCCTTCGCGCCCGCAAGACCATCAGCCAGTGGACCAAGGCCGAGTGCGACGATCTCGCCGAGAAGGCGCTCGCCTGCACCACTGCCGAAGAGGTCAAGGCGCTGCTTGAGGCTGCCGCTCGCTAATTTGGTATCAGAGGTAACCGCGTGGTTGGAATGGGCTGGCCGCGCGGCCCTCAAATATACAGGGGGTACTGTAAATGTTCTACACGCTAACCGCTAACCCGGCTGTCGACATGACGGTTTCGAGCTCTCCGCTCGAGCCCGACGAGAACGTCCGCACCGGCTCGGCCAGCTACACGGCTAACGGCAAGGGCCTCGACGTGTCCTTCGCCTTTAAGAAGATGGGCGTCGACACCGTCGCGCTCGGCTTCTTCGCCGGCTTCACGGGCAAGTTCATCGTCGAGGAGGTCATGAACCTGGGTTGCCTGTGCCGCCCGGTTTGGACCGACGGCATCACGCGTATCAACACCTATGTCAACGATGGCCAGCACGAGTACGGCATCCTTAACCCCGGCGCCCCGATTACGCCGGAGCACCAGAAGGAGCTCTACAACATCCTGGACACCGCGGGCGATCTTGAGTGCCTGATCGTCTCCGGCTCCGTGCCTCCCAAAGCTACGCCCGACTTCCTGGCTCAGGTCATGGATCACGCTCAGGCTCGTGGCGCCGACGTCGTCCTGGACCTGTCTTCCGACAAGCTCAAGGAGCTCGCTCACAAGAAGCCGCTGCTCATCAAGCCGAACCATCATGAGATGAAGGCCATCTTTGGCGTGCCGGTCGACACCGACGACGAGGTCCGCGTTGCTATGAAGATGGCTCACGATGCCGGCGTCCAGAACGTGCTGCTCACCCGTGGTAGCCGCGGCGACGCTTACTTCTCCAACGGCGAGGACATCTGGTACGCTAAGCGTGAGTTCAACATCAAGCTGGTCTCTTCCGTCTGCGCCGGCGACTGCACGCTCGCTGCGTTCCTGCACAAGTGGTACAGGGATCGCGACAACGTCGAGGAGGCCATGAAGCTCGCTATGGCCACCGGCGCCAACGTTGCCGAGTCCGTGGGCATCGGCGACTTCGGTCACGTCGATGAGTATAGCAAGCGCGTTGCTGTCCACAAGCTCGATCGCAAGTAAGCGAAACGCTACATATTCTTGACCATATGGCGCCCCGGTTTAGGCTGGGGCGCTTATTTGTAAATTGCAAATGAGCTTCAGGGCAACCATTCCTGATATTTTTGCCCCGCCTTGCTGCTTTTCTGGCGACCTGCACGCGTTCTACACCGTTCGCCGAGTTGCTATGGTCTTTTCACAAGGTGTGGAATATACTTTCATTATCACGTTGCTTTGTGAAAGGAACATTCATGATTTACACGCTCACTGCAAATCCCGCCATTGATTACAACATTTCCTGCGACGGACTTTCCGCCAACACCGTCACCCGCACGCGCAACGCGGTCTATACGCCCAATGGCAAAGGTCTCAACGTCTCGTTCACCCTCGATCACTATGGTGTCGACACCACGATCCTGGGCTTTTTTGCCGGCTTCTCAGGCGAGTATATCGTCAAGGGCGCCGAGGCCCTGGGTGTGCCCGTCAAGCCCGTGTGGACTGACGGCATCACGCGCGTCAACGTTTTCCTCAACGCCGGTCCCGATACCGAGTACAACATGGTCAATGCAGGCGCTGCCATCAATGCTGCCAACGAGCAGGAGATGTTTGAGCTCATCGACTCGCTCGACGACATGACCTGCCTGGTCATTAGCGGCTCGCTGCCCCCCAACACCTCCGAGGGTTTCCTGGCCGAGGTTCTTCGCCGTGTTAAGGCAAAGGGTGCCGAGTTCGTGCTCGATATTTCGAGCCATCAGCTGGCCGATCTCATTGCCATGGAGCCGTTGCTCATTAAGCCCAACGACGACGAGCTGCTCGACATCTTTGGCATTAAGGTGAGCGGTGGCGACGACGAGTCCGTTAAGTGCGCTATGGCTGAGCTGCACGCCAAGGGCGCTAAGAATGTGCTGCTGACCCTTGGTGGCGACGGCGCGTACTTCTCCAACGGCGAGCACATTTGGTTTGCCAAACGTACCTTTGAGGTCAAGCTGCTCTCGACGGTCTGCGCCGGCGATTCCTCGCTTGCCGCCTTCCTGTCCGTGTGGCACGATGCCCCCGAGTGCGTCGAGGACGCCCTGCGCCTCTCGATGGCAACCGGTGCCAACGTGGTCGAGTGCCCTGGTTTGGGCGATTTTGCCAAGGTGGACGAATATAAGAAGCACATCGACGTTCGCCAGGTCTGCTAACCGTTTAGACATATCGTTGCCGAACACCCGCTTTGGATCTCCGAGGCGGGTGTTTTTATCTGTTGGCCGCATGGGCTCTACTGTCTCGTTCGCGCGAATCGACGATGTGATTTCATGTGCGCTCACGCTTGTTTCTTGCTAGACTGCTTGAGAACCATCGTTTAACGCTCGCAAGCGTAGGAGGCCATAGGTATGTGTAATGTTTCGCTCAACGGTACGCAGCCCACAGATGCCTCCCTGCGTGTGCTACGTGCGCTTGAGGACGCCGGTCTCGAGGCCTGGTTCGTAGGCGGTTGGGTGCGTGACGCCCTGATGGGACGTCCCAGCCACGATGTTGACATGTGCTGTAGCGGCCTGTGGCAAGAGTCCAAGGCGGCGCTCGAGGCAGCCGGCATTGCGGTAGTTGAGTCGGGCATAAAATTTGGCGGCATTACCGCCCTTTGTGACGATGAGCGTATTGAGGTCACGACGTATCGCCTGGACGGATTTTACACCGATGGTCGCCATCCCCAGAGTGTGGAGCGCGCGGCGTCGCTTGAGGACGATCTGGCACGTCGTGACTTTACCGTTAACGCCATGGCTTGGCATCCCCAGCGCGGTCTTGTCGACCGTTATGATGGCCAGGGTGACCTGCAGCGTAAGCTGATTCGTGCCGTCGGAGATCCCAAGCGTCGCTTTAACGAGGATGCGCTTCGCATGCTTCGCGCCGTGCGTTTTGCCTGCCGTCTGGATTTTATGATCGAGCCTAAGACCAAACAGGCGCTTGCCGAGTGCTCGCCGCTGCTCGATGCCGTGGCACGCGAACGCGTGGGCATTGAGCTCGAGGGGATTCTATCGACCGGTCACGGGGGAGACGCGATGCTGCGCTACCCCGAGCTTGTTTGCGCCGCCGTGCCCGAGCTTGCGCCGGCTCGTGGGTTTGACCAGCGCAGCGTCTACCACGCCTTTAATGTCTACGAGCATATCGCTCGCGTTTTGACGGTAGCGGGGGAGCTGGCGCTGTGTGACGGTGTGGCGCCTTCATCGAGCTTATTGTGGGCAGCGTTTTTGCACGATGTCTCCAAGCCCGATTGCTTTACGGTCGATCATGCGGGCAGCGGCCACTTTTACGGTCATCCTGAGCTTGGTGCCAAGAAAGCGCGCGCTATTATGGATCGCTTGGCGCTTTCGCACGATTTGGTTCGCGACGTGTGTCTGCTTGTCAGGTATCACGATAAGCCGTTGCGCCCCGAGCGCTCCTGTTTGCTCAATATGATGCGCTCGCTTTCGGGTGAGGGCGTCGACACGCCGCGTTTGATTGACGAGCTTATGGACCTTAAGCGTGCCGATACGCTGGGTAAGGCACCGTCGTGCTTCTATTACGTCGAGACGATCGAGGAGATGCGTTCGCTCGCACACGAACTGTTGGAAGCGGGGGAGCCCTATACGCTTAAGATGCTTGGCATCAACGGAGGGGACCTGATTCGCGCCGGCGTCAAACCGGGGCCTGAGCTGGGACAGCTTCTCAACGTTGCCCTCGACGCCGTGATCGAGAATAACGTTCCCAATACCCGCGAGGCCCTTCTGGCCCACCTCAACCTGGGGTAGCTAATTTGGGACGGGGCTTTTTTAGCTACCCCCGCTGTCAATAGGACGAACAATAGTGATTCTGACAGGGGTAGCTAAAAAAGCCCCGTCCCAAATTAGCTACCAGGTTGACCTGCTTGTTCCATAACCTCACGACAAAATTTGGGCCAATTTGGAATTTCTTCTTGCGCTCGCGTTTTTTGTCCCGTAATATATGTCCTCGCAGCACGGCAGTGCAGATGTCATGTGGCCCGTTCGTCTAGCGGTTTAGGACGCCGCCCTCTCAAGGCGGAGATCACCAGTTCGAATCTGGTACGGGCTACCACTTCTTTTCTGCTGAGGCTTATGGCCCGTTCGTCTAGCGGTTTAGGACGCCGCCCTCTCAAGGCGGAGATCACCAGTTCGAATCTGGTACGGGCTACCAAGTTTTGGATACCCGACCTTCTTTTCGAAGGGCGGGTTTTTTATTACCTGCGGGCTTGTCTGTTAATCCCATTTGCCCCATAGCTTTACGTTTTGCTTGTCTCCCATACGGGTACAATAGGCCAGATACATTGACGGTCAGAAGGAGCCTCATGACGGAGTCCTCTCAGCATACCCCAAAGCCTCAAGTCGATGTTTCGGGCGGCGATGACAACAAGAGCGCACGTCGTGGTGCCATCTTTATTGGCATTGTGCTGGTGGGCTATATTGTCTATTTGGTCGTGACCGGTCAGATGGGTCAGTTCTGGGCCGCCATGGCTAGCGTTCAGGCGCCGTGGCTCGCTGCCGCGTGCTTCTGCATGTTCTTATACTTGTTTTTTGGCATCGTGGCGTACGCGATTGCCGTATGGCTCGATCCCAATTCGCCTGTCGGCATCCGCGACCTCATTTCGGTCGAGGCGAGCGGCATCTTCTTTGGCAACCTGACGCCCATGATGATGGGCTCCACGCCTGCCCAGATTTATCGCCTGACCAAAGCCGGCCAAAATGTGGGCGAAGCGGGTGCCACGCAGTTCACCCGCTTTATCGTGTACCAGTTTGGTTTGGTGGCATGGGGTGCCATTCTGCTGCTCGCCCGCATGCCGTTTTTCGCCGAGCGCTATGGCGACATGACGCTGCTTTGCGTCTTTAGTTTTGGCGGCCACTGCTGCATTCTTCTCGGCATCTTTGCCGTGGCGTTGATGCCCAAGACCGTCACGCGCGTCGCACATTGTATTATCAATTGGCTCGAGCGCATGGGCGTTTCCGCTACTAAGATCGAGGGCTGGCGCACCTTTGTCGATGGCGAGATCTACTCGTTCTCCGAGAAATTCAAACTCTCTGCCGGCCATTTTTCGTCCATGCTGCTCACGGTCGTCATCACCATGTTGCAGCTGGCGTTTTTCTACCTGGTTCCGTATTTTTTGATGCTTGCCTTTGGTCAGTACGACGTTGACTTTTTCTCGGTCATGGCGGCGAGTGCTTTTGTACAGCTGTTGAGTTCCGCCGTCCCGCTGCCTGGTGGCACCGGTGGTGCCGAGGGCGGCTTCGCGCTGTTCCTGGGTCACTTTTTTGGCACGGCAGCGACTGCCGGCTATCTGCTTTGGCGTCTGATCACCTTTATCGCGCCGACCATTTTGGCCGCCCCTCTTTTGGGCCTTAAGAGCGCTCATAACGAGAGTATCCATGCGCGCTGGGACCGTATGATGTGCAAGCTCGGGCGCACTCCTCAGAAGCCTTCTGCGTCCGTTAAGGCACATCCAGCCTCTCAGGTTACCGTGGACCCCAATCAGCATGCTCAAAAGACTGCTGTGGCCTCTAAACCGGCACGGAAGACCTATGTTCGTCAGACTGGCGACGGTATCCGCGTTTCCCCTGCGGCGCTCAATAAAAAGAAGCGGCCCTAGAGCCCAGTTGGTGAGTCGTGCGTTCTTAATGATGGTCGTCATTGCGATGCTAGATGTAGGATAATCCTCTTACGTTGATTATCTCCCACTTGTACAGGAGCTATAGGTGGGCAGTTGACATGAAGGGGACACGTCTATGGCCACCACTAAACCGCGCCTTGACCGCCGCATCGTTCGCAGTCGCAATGCGATTCTTTCGGCATTCGAGCGACTGCTGATGGAAAAGCCCCTCGCCGATATTACGGTGAGCGCCATCGCGCGCGAGGCAAATGTCGACCGTAAGACCTTCTACGTGCACTTTGGCACGGTGGACGGCTTGCTCGATGCCATTGCCGTGGATGTGGTCGAGATGATTGTCGACTCAGTCGAGAAGACGCTTTCCTCTATGGGCGGTAACACCAACGAGCGAGCACTCGGAGCGGCGGCGACCTTCTTCAAAACCGTTAACGAGGCGCTGTGCAACAATTTGGTGCTCAATCGCCAGCTGATTGAAAACATTCCGCTCGACGACTTTATGGCTCGTCTTCGTGCGCCGCTCGAACATGAGATTGCCGAGCGCGGTCTGCTGCCCCAAGGTCTTAAGGACGAGATGTTCGATTACTACCTGGCGTTTCTGCTGTCCGGTATTATCGGTATCTATCGCACGTGGGCATTGTCCGACGGATCGGTTCCCATCGAGCGCGTCTCGGCGGTCGCCAACGACCTGACCCTGAACGGCCTGTCGAGCCTAGAGACCCGTTTGTCTTAGTGCGGTATCCCCTGGGGCTCCCTTGCCGTTTAGGTCGTCTATCCGTAGTGTGATGCTCGATTGGTTGGGATGAATCTGAGTAAATACGCCCGGCGATACCCGAAAGATCGGTATCGGTTTTCTTGAATTATTGCGGGAGAGTGATAAAACCTAATTTAGGTTGTTTTGAACCCGGTGACTATGGCCTGATTCTGATGGATATTCAGATGTTTGTTATGGACAGGCAAAGTAGCAATAAAACAGAGATTGAAAAAATACGTATGAATAATATCGTTTCCTTGTTTATGTTTAGTCGTTGTGATTATGAGAAAGTAAAACAGAATGCATGGGAAGAAAACTGGAAAGCCATGCGGCTGTATTCTGTTGTGGCGCTTGTTGCCTTTGGAGTCATAACGCTGCTGAGTGCGGTTTCTCTGAGTATCGGAAAATATAAATGGGTGTATCTGGCCTATACGTTCCTTTCTTTGCTCTATTTTTGCATTTCTCGTTGTCAACTTAGAAGCTTCTTGGGGAAAGAGTTGGTTGTATACAGCTTTTTTGCCGCGCTGCTGCTGTTTGGCATTATTACGGGAACGCTGATTACGCCGGAGGAGCTCACGGTCAACTACATTGTGTTCATGATGGTAGCGCCGCTGCTGTTTACCGCTAGAGCGGCGGTCATGAACGGGCTGATCCTGAGCAGCATGCTGCTCTATATCGGACTTGCTTTCTTTGCGCAGCATAACCCAATCCTATCCAAAAACCTCGTGAATGTTATTTTGTACGGGGTGCTGAGTATGTTTCTGACTGCCACGATGATGCGAAGCAAGCTCCAGAGAATCCTGTACCATAAGGAAATGGAAGCGTTGGAAGTCGGCAAGCGCGAATCGCAGGAACGACTCCTGAATTACGAGAGATTCCTCACGGACATGGTTCGGTATGCCGCTTCAGAAGCAACTCCGGACAAAGTGCTGAATCAACTGGTGGAGTATATCGGACAGCGTGTGACCGCCGATCGAGCGTACATCTTTGAACAGAATGACCGCGGAACGTTTGACAACACCTACGAGTGGTGCAAAGCGGGCGTACCCAAAGAAAAAGATAACCTGCAGGATGTGCCGTATGAAGGCATCATTGAAACATGGTTTGCACAATATCAAGAATCCAACAATGCCATCATCCATGACATTGAAGAATGCAAAAAAACAAGCGAAGCCATCTATGAACGGCTGAAACCTCAGGGTGTCAATACCTTTGTGACAGGGCCAATCAAAATCAACGGCAAGATGGTCGGATTCTACGGTGTGGACAATCCTCCCAAAGAAAAACTGCATGAGATCTCGAATGAGATGGATATGATCGAGTTTATGGTCTCTTTTATGATAAGACTGCGCGATAATGCGAATGCACTGGAGCACAGTGCGTTATATGACCAGCTCACAGATTGTAAAAACAGAAAAGCACTGGATTGGGCGTACACAGAAAAGCTGGAGAAGTACTTTCCCCTGGCGGTTGTCATGTGCGACCTAAATGGCCTAAAGGAAATAAATGACCAAAAGGGACATGACGCCGGTGATAAAGCCATTGTGCAGACCGCACAGACGCTGAAATCTGTGTTCGGAAAGCGTCATGTGTATCGGCTTGGCGGAGATGAGTTCATTGCGGTTCTGCCAAACATCACACATCCGGCGTTTCAGAAACTACTGGAAACGGCAAAAAGCCAACTGGGGGCTACCGCGTCCCTCGGTACGACGATAAGCGGCACAAAGGACACGAATTTTGAGTCGCTTCTGAAAGCCGCAGATGCGCAAATGTATGAAAACAAGAAGCAATACTACATCTCGGCAGGGAATGATCGGAGAAAACACAGCTTGTGAGAGGGAAAAGCTGCGTATATAAACGTAAAACTGCATGGTATTTCACGACTTTGACCGCACAGGGCAGCACGGTTCGTGATGTCGCTTTCAAGCAGATGGATGTTGCATTTAATCAGTCTGAAAATGCCCAGACAAGCATTTCGCCTGGGCAAATAGTGCTCCGCCTTTCTTTAATCCTATTTTTCTCCGGTTGTTGTTTCGCTAAGATATAAGGCTTAGGGACACTAATACCGAAAGTAGGTTGGGATGAGGCAGATTAAGCGTGCTGTGGCTTTTGCCCTCAGCTTTATCATGTGCGTCGAGGCCCTTTTGGGTAACGGCGTTGCCAGCGCGGTTGCCCTTACGCTTGAGGACGCCCAGTCGTGGCAGGACATTGTCCAACCGTTTACCGAGACCGATGCGGCGGGGGAGTCGGATGACAAGACCGGCTCGGACGCCGCATCGGGCGTCTCGTCGAGCGATAGTTCGGATGAGGCTAGCGCGAGTGCTTCGAACGACGACAAGTCTGACTCAAACACTTCCAACAACACCACCGCCTCCAACGAGGACACTTCTGGCAACCAGGATGCCGTTGACGTGGTCCCGCGCGACTGGTCGCACGATGCCAGCGCGCTCACGGTATCCTCCGAGGGCCTTGCCTTTGACAAGCGCCTGGGAGAGCTTGCTGGAGCAGGCCCCATCGAGGAAATTCCTGTGCAGCTGCCTGCCTCGCTCAACATCAAGTGTGTTCTCAACACGGCGCTGCTTGAAGGCGACACCTTTACCGTCGATCTTCCCGCCGGGCTCACTTTCGACCTCGATTCGGCCAAGCTCCAGGACCATGATGGCATCAAGCGCATTGCCCTCTATCGCTTGGACGCTGAGGGCAATACCACGCGCATCCGCCTTGGGTATGCACAGCTCACTGCCTCTAAGCTTACTGTGGCTTTCGCTACTCCGCATGACGAGCAGACCGATGCCGACCTTTCCTTTGAGGCTCAAGAGTCCTTTGCCGTCGATGCCGATGTACTGCTCGATTCCGCGCTCCTTAAAGACGAGGAGTCAACGCTTGACTGGGCGATACAACAGACGCAGACCGAGGGCGTGCGCACTTGCGAGCTCACTATTCCCGCGCGCTCCCATGTTGAGGGGCTTCTTGGGATTGATAGGGCCGATGCTTCCTCAACGGTTGCCGTCACTGTGGCGGGCACCTCCCAGGATCCGGTTTCTGCGGTGACTCCTGTGGATTCTTACGGCAGCAAGATCACGTTCACCACGTTTTGGGCCGATAACAACAACGTCAACCGCCCGTCCGCGGAGGCTCTCCAGAATCGAAACGAATACCGTGTGTTCTATTCTCTTGATGGCGGTAAGACCTATGTGGCGCTCACCAAGGACGGAGATAACCTGTCCGATGAAGCGGCCGCGCAGCTCGGATTTACCCAGGAGACCCTCGATGCCGCCAAGACCGATGGCCACTTGGTAAGCGTTGCAGCGTCCACGGTCTCCGAATACGAGGCGTCTGTGGTACTCGCAGGCAAGCTTCCCGCCAAGGTCGTGACGCGAACGGACGACGGCACGGCGCAAGAACAGCCCATCACGTATGCAATTTCCCACGTGACGGCGGGCGGTGGGGCCGTGGAAGTCAAAACTGGCTCGACGCTCTATCCTAACTCCAACGCCGACCCTTCGCAGAGCTCTGAGTCTGGCGACTACATCGTGCCCGACTCCTCCATGCTGAGTGACCGTACGGACTATGTGGAGCCCTATGCCAAAGAATGTCTGATGATGCTCAAAAGCGTTAGCTTCAACGTCGATGTCCACATCGGCAACGATATGGTGGATTACAACCTTTCGGGCGATAATGGCTGGTATTCGAGATGGGGTAAGTACCTGACCCTTACGGCTGCGCGGCATATGGGTGCGTCTGACGACAAGGATGTAAGCAATATCAACGGGGACGGTCTTCTGCAGCTCATCGAACGCGAGCTCTTTAGTGTTACCTGGAATGACAATGCTTCCAACAACTATGTTATAAGCGGTCGCATGCCGGCCTACCATCCATCCGGCGTGTCGATGAAGTACCGCCTGATCCAGCAGACAATAGATAACTCCGGCACCTCCGGCTATCGCGATGCCTACGAGGTCTCCTACGACAACAAGGCCGTTCCCGACTATGCGAGCGATATCTCCGCGTGCTACAGCGGCGGTACTATGACGGTGCGCCATACGGGCACCACGCGGTTTGAGGCTACCAAGGTCTGGCTCGACGACTACGCGCCCGGTTCGACCGATTCCAATGGCAACGAGATTTCGCGCCCTGCGGCCACCTATACCCTGTGGCGCTATTCCGCAAGGCCCGGCAACGATGCGCGGAGCGCGGCGCAGGTGGTCGTGATGACGGGTGATCGCAAAGGCGAGTTCGTAAAGCTCGAGGTCACGGCCGAGCAGAATAATAAGCTGGGCGCGAGCTACAACAGTGAAGACGGTTCCATCAACAACGCTAAGATGGACCTTGGGAAGATGCTGCTCGATAAGTACGGCACCGATGGCTTCACGCAGCTTGCCAAGTACGATCCCGAGGGCTACCCCTATATCTACCAGCTCCGCGAGTCGAACCTCGCGGGTTATGAGCATGTGTTCGGCACGGTCGACAACGAGGGCAACACGTCGGGCGATCTCGGTCCCAACTATTTCAGTGCAAGCGATGCAAACACCGAGTATTTGCTTGATGGATGGATGCGCTCCGATTCCGACAACTTTGGCGTCTACAACGGCGGTACGCTCACCAATCGTCGTGCTGAGACCGAAACCGTTAGCGCCAAGAAGCGCTGGGATATCGGCGCCTATCAAGATCAGCTCGGTACCGTCGAGGTAAGCTTTCAGCTCCAGCGCATCCTTAAAGAGCATGCTACATACAACAACGGACGGTGGTTCTCTAAGGAAGATCCCATGTATGGAGCTGATGGCTCGCTTATCGGCACCTATACCTGGAACGACGTCGCTGACGGTCGCGTCACGCTTAACGGCTGGAGCGCCGAGAATTCTGAGCAGTCCTTCTTGAAGAGCGGTCTGCCTCGATATGACGAGCAGGGCAACGAGTACGTTTACCGCTGGCAAGAGGTTGAGGTGCTGGACACGCAGGATCCTGACCGGTTCTCTGCCTTGCCTACCACACCGGACGGCCCGTTTGAGTTTTTTGGCACGTTTACTGATGCTAACGGCAACCAGAATCTCCTTTCCTTTAATGGCAAATATGATGCTAAGGAGAAATGCCTTGTCAACAGCTACGTGGATACAGTTGATGCGACCGTTGATAAGTATTGGCAGGCCCTTGATGCCGATGACAATCCTATTTGGACACAGGATGCCAAACAATGTGGTAATGGCGTTGCTCCAAAGGTAACGGTCAAGGTAATCCGCAACGATTCGCTGCTTACAACGATTGAGCTGGACGGTCGCGTTGATCCCACGCCCAATCTTCAGACGATTCCTGGCTCTTCCTGGGAGCTTGGCTGGTGGGAGACGAGTCCTTGGCATGTTGAGTTTATCCGTCTACCCAAATATGACGACAACGGGTCTAAGTACGACTACCTCTTTCTTGAGGAATCGGTGGATGGCTTTAACCTAGACCATACGGTTCGCGGTATCGACCCCGAGTCTCGCAATATCTATACCAAGTTTTATAACCGGCGCGTGATTGAAGGCAATGCCTCCAGTTCGAAATTTGCGGTCTCCAAGAAATGGCTTGATAGCGGCAACGCTGCCTCCTGCGTGCCTGTTGAGATTGGCCTGTATGCGAAGCACGATATCGTTTCTCAAAGGGATGAAAAGTTGGCCTATAGAGAGGGTGAACTGATTAATAAGGTCACTCTTAACGAAGAGAACTCTTGGTACGACGAATTAAATGTCCCAGTTGGCGGGCTTTCCAAGGATGACGTCTCTATCAGAGAGCTGTCTACGCTTAATAGCAGCGATACACCAGACGACCTAAGATATGAGGTCATCGATCGCGATACTGCTGTTCACAGGTCTACATACGGCTCTTCCGAGGAGATTGCGGCCTATCGTTCGCTGCTTAGAAATTGGCCTGAGACGGATACCTCTACTCGCATGATCTCCAAGAACCTTTCACAGGGCTTTTCGTATGAGGTTTCGTATGGGGAAAATCGCGATAAAAATTCTCTCGAGGTCACGAATCGCCGCGTTGGTTCGGTGGATATCTCTATCGATAAGACCTGGGCTGACGCTGGATCTGCTGCGAGCAAGCGCCCCAAAGCTCAGATAACAATCTCTGCGCCCGCATCGAGCTCCGAGTTTAGGTTTGTCTATGACAGTAGCCGGGAGCTGTCCGTTAGGGTTGCCGGTAAAATCGACCAGCCTCTAAAGAAATAAGATTCGGAGGGCATCTTTAGCCCGCTAACTGGGTCTGTTGAGGCCTCCGAAAACACCGATGTGATTGTTTCAGAGGATTCAAAGTCCATTACCTTTACGGTCGATGTGAACAAGGCCTCATCCTTCTTCTCCGTCGTGGGGCTTCCTAAGTACGATCTTTCCGGCGCCATCGTTGATTGGAAGGTCGAGGAGAATATCGTCAATGCCGGTGACTATCGATCCGTCGGCGGACTTTCGAGCACAGACTTCGGTTCGCCCTGGCACCAGGAAGACCAGCTCAACTATTCGTTTACTAACAAGCGTACGGGCACCAAGGACGTGACGTTCCATACCAAGTGGTTCGACCACTACGTCAAGGACGTCCTCAACCAGCGCCCTGACGTTAAGCTGGTGCTGTATCGTGCTGCTTATACGTATGACGATAACGGCAAAATCATTATAGATGACGAAGGAAATCCCGTAATCACGCTCTCGTCGGTTTCTCCTTCCGAGTACGACGGCCACTTTGAGTGGGTGTCGTCTGACCCAGACGATCGCCTGCGCAACGACACCAAGGGTGACTTTACCCAATACGCCACGTTCAAGAACCTTCCCAAGTACGACGGCAACGGTGGACAGTACGTCTATTACGCGCGTGTGGATATGAATGTCCTGGATGACACCAAGGTCGCGCTCGACTACTATGATGACGATACGGTTTCGCAGGATCCCTATACAAAGGACCCCGGCTCGTGGGATAAGGCAGATGACGAGGTTGGATCGTTTGCCGATTGCCTCCTTGCAGACAACGACCAGCAGCTCGTTTACCGTGAGGACTCGACGTTCAATTTCCATATCCACGGCTCGGTAACGGTCTCGGGTGAGAAGCTGTGGGAGAACGTCCCTGTCGGTTACTCCAAAGACGACCTGCCGGCGATTTCTATCTACGTGCAGCGCCGCCTGCTTAAGGGTTCGTACGGGGCTAACGGCAACTGGACCGATGGCGCTGCTTTGCCTTGGTCTGGCCTTGCACTGAATGTGGATGATACGCAGGCAAAGGGCTATACCGTGGCCAGCTCTAATACGGGTAAGACCGACTCTGGTCAGGAGATCCTTGACGGCAAGACTGCTGTGGCCTGGACGGACAGCCTTGAGAAAGACGGCAACAACTGGACGTTCAGCATCGGCCAGTACGGGGACAATTCCAATAGCAACGCTCTGCCGAGCGATAATAAGCTCGCGGCCTATGATGCCGAGGGACGTCGCATTGAGTACCGTGTGCGCGAGGTCATCGATGGCATTGTTGGTAAGGACGGTTGGCACCTCACGTCCGAAAGCGAACTCGAGAAGGCCTTTGACAAGGTCTACGATATTAGATATACGGACTTCTCGATCAGGAATACCTATAAGTCTAAACAGAGCAAGCTCATGCTGCACAAGGTCTTTACGGGGCGTGCCGACGTTGACACCAAGTACCCCGACTCGACGTTTAGGCTGTACCGCTACTACGTCAAGGATGATGACTCCAAGAGCGCTCTGACCTTTGTGGCTGAGCAGACGCTCAAGGGCGAGGACGTCAATCATGACACCGAGTCCGGTGCTGTCACGTTTGACAACCTCGACATCTACGCGCCCTCAGGTGCCAAGTGGAAATACGTTGCCGTTGAGGTTGTGCCCAACGGCTACACCGCCACGAGCGGCAAGGGCGAGCTTGCCGCCGATGCTTCCGGTTTTAAGTCTTCGGATGAGTGGACGACCGCCAACGGCGTGTCGCTTCCAACGGACGTGACCGGTGCCCTCTCCATGGGGCCCACCGTTGAGCTTAAAGAAGCTGGCACTGAACCCGACGTGACGTTTAAGAACGCCTATGAGCCTGCTACTGCGACGCTTAAGGGTAAAAAGATCTGGCAAGACCGTAATAACGTGTTTAGCACGCGGCCTGATTCGATCACGATCGAGTTGACGCGTAAATACCAGAACGGCACCTTGGATGAGGACCTTGATGCTGGCCTGGTCAATCTCCAGTGCGATAATCCTGATCTGGAGAACTATATCTCCTGGGACAGATCTTCTGATACAGGTTCTTGGACCTATACCATCAAGAACCTCGAAAAATGGGCCCCCGATGGTACCCTGTGGCGATATGTCGTTCGTGAGACGGCGACGCCGGATCAATATCGCATAAACGGTAACGGCGGCTCGTGCCTCTCCGATCCAGGCGTGCTCCCCAATATCACCAACGTCCTGAATGGCGAGGTTGGTTTTTCCAAGCAGTGGGATGCTCTTGATGATTGGAAGCAACGGCCGATCCAGTACTTTACGCTCCAGGCGCGAGAGGCTGGCACCGACTCTGATTGGATGGAAGCGGGCACGTTCTTTACCGCTCATGGTGTTAACGTGGGTACCGCGTCGAGCTATATAGACACGGTCAACAACATAGATACCGGCCTGACGTGCTATACGCTTTCTAATGGTTCTGGCGTTCCTAAAACGGTCGATCAGCTGACGCCAAAGGAAAATGACGGCAAGGGTCCCTACAACTTCAAAAGCCATTGGACCATGCTCCCGCTCTCTCTCGGTACCGGTTCTTCTGCGGTTAACGTTGAATATCGCGTTGTCGAAAGCCTTCTGGTCTATGAGCAGCAGCGGGAGTCTAAGGTCAAGGTCTATCTTGACTGCGATAAGAACGGAATCTACTCAGTAAGGGATAGCGGGGCGAGCATCTACCTGCCTTCTCAGACTGAAGAGCATGCATCTGGAAGCTCAACCTGGAAATCGAACATTACCAACGAGTTGAAGGGTACAACGACTTCGATAATGGTTCGCAAGACTTGGGATGATGGCGACAACGCTTGGGTAACACGTCCGGGCACGTCTTCTCCAAATGACTCCTGGGCTACGACGTTTGTCCTGCAGCGTTCCTCTGATGGCGGGGATACGTGGAAGTGGTTTACCAAGTACGGGTCCGTTGTAAGTAGCCCGTTCAACGACGACTCGGTCCTTAACGGCAACCTGCTTACGAAGGTTGTTAGAACTGCCGATACCGACGTTCCGTTTGACAATTTACCTGCTAAGGGCGTGGTGAACGGTCAGGCCGTTGAGTACCAATACCGCGCAGTGGAGCTGGTTAAGGGCAGCTATGAGGCCACGACTGTTTCGGCGGATGTTCTCGCTATAAGCGACGACCGCTCGATGCGTCTTGAGCTGGTGCCGATCTCAGAAGAAGGGGTTCAGCGCTATGTGAACACGCTGGTGACGACCACAGTTACCGGTACTAAGACTTGGAATGACTGGGGCACGGGGCTTGCTTCGACGCTTGATCCTTCTACCTGCGGTATTAAGCTCAATTTGTATCGAAAGGTTGCGGGTGGCAGCGAGGAGCTTGTCAAGGTTGCCGATGCCACTGGCGCCCTGCGTGATGCTGCGCCCACGTGGAGCAAGAATGAAGATGGCACCTGGACCTACGAGTTTACGGGATTGCCTAAGACCGACCAGAACGGCAAGGTGTATTCCTACAGTGTGAAAGAGGTCGACGGGTCCGTTGCCGGCTGGTATAACGCTCAGAATGATAATGGCTCGCTTACCAACGCTGCGACGCGCTTGACGTTTGACAAGGTCGAGGGCGGAAGCGGTACGGGCGTTGTCGCCGATACGAAGCTCAACGGCGTGACGTTTGAGATCTTCGATAACACTGGTCAGAAGGTTGCCACGTGGTCGCGCGATACGAGTGGTGCTGTCTCCGTTGGTGTCGAGAACGGTTATGGCAAGGCTGGCGCAGGTAAAAGCGCTGGCTGGATCGTGGGTTTGCCGGCAGGGGAGTACAAGGTTCACGAGGCTGCTGTTCCTGTGGGCCATGTCGCCGTCGCGGACTTTTACGTTAAGATCGCCGACAACGGCGAGGTATCGTTTGTAGGCCCGCAGGGTGACCTTAAGGTTACTGTCGATCACTTTACGGTGATCGTTCCCGATCCGGTCTATCGCTCGGCCTTTAAACTCAAGAAAACGTATGAGCATGGCGGGTCCCCCCTGCCGGTATCCGGTATGACGTTCGATCTCTACCGAGGTTCGTATAGCGCGGACGCGCAGAACGGCGGCGGTGTGAAGATCGCCGAGATCGTGACGGATGCCGATGGCAAGTGGGGCGCTGACAGCTCCGCTGAATGGCTCAACCACGATGACGCCTTTGGCGTGCTCGCCCGCTACTTTGTCAGGCAGTCCGACGGCCTGCCCGCGGGCGAGTACTACCTGGTGGAGACGGGCGAGTCCGCGCTCACCAAGAAGCCCGGCGCGGCCGGCGCGGTGACCGAGTTCACGCTTAACGCGGGCGACAGCGGTAAGACTATTTCGGTCGATGTCAAGAACGACGAGTTCAACGCGGGGTTCGCCATTGCCAAGCGCGATTGCAAGACCAATGCGGCCATTAGCGGGGCAACGTTTAAGCTGGTCTATACGCCGATGAATACGACCTCTCCCGTTGAGATCACGGGACTCAAGAGCGGCCAATCTTATGCTCTTGATGGCACGGGTACGGCGCTCGATTCGAGCAAGACGTCCTATGCCTCCGATGGTGACCTTAAAGTCTCCGGACTCAAGAAGGGCAGCTACCAGCTTGTCGAGGTCGCGCCGGCTACAGGCTATAAGGCGCCTGGCGACGGTAAGGCCGACGTGGCTACGTTTAACGTTGCGGACGACCAAAACGGCTCGTCCAACGTCCTGGCACCCAACGGCGGAGAGGCCCCGGTTGTTATCAACGAACCGTATCTGGGTAGCGTGTCGATGAACAAGGTCGACGACAACGGCACCGCCGTTCCGGGTGCAAAGTTCAAGCTGCAGCGCCGTGACGGTGATAATTGGATCGATGTTGACGGTGATGTTCTTGTGACCGTTAGCAATGGTGCCATTACGGTATCCGATCTCGCTTGGGGTACCTACCGCTTTGTGGAGGTTGCCCCCGCGGACGGTTACTACGTGGGTTCTGGCACTGTTGCAACCAATGAGATCACCATTTCTGCAAGCAATGTTGAGGACTCCGTTACTACGCCTTTGAGCTGCGGAACCGTTATCAATCATGCGCTCGGGCTTAAGATTCGCAAGGTTAACTATTCCGATGACGATTTGCCGTGCGCGCGCTTTGTCGTTAGGGGCGAGTTTGCCGATCGCACGACTTCCAAGGAGCTCGTGACCGATGTGAACGGCCTGGCCTCGCTGGGGTCTGCGCAACTGATCGTGGGTAATACCTATACCGTGACCGAGACCGAGGCCCCTGCGGGCTACAAGATCGGCGACGGCTCTGCGGCAAGCGCGTCCTACCGCTTTACCGTCAAGGCTGACGGCACCTTTGCGGCTGACGGCACCTATTCCAACACCGTGTGGTCTGCGGCGGGCACGGGCACGCTTGAGCTCACCATGAAGGACACGGCCAATGCCGTTTCGCTCTCCAAGGCCGACGCGAGCTCGCGCGTGTTTGTTTCGGGTGCGACGTTTACCGTGTATGGTAAGTTTTCCGATACGGGTGAGGATGCCAAGACGGTGCAGCCCACCAGCGGTGCGGTTACGCTGAGTGGCCTCATTGGCGGCGAGATCTACCGTATCGAAGAGTCTGTCGCACCGGCTGGCTACGGGCGCCTGAGCTCCAGCCTGTACGTCAAGTTTGATGCTGCCGGTAGCAAGCTTTCCGTGGTGGACGCCCAAGGCAACGCGCTCGAGAGTGTTCCGAGCGGCTGGGAAATCGCCGAAAACGAGGCGATTGCCGCGCTCGACAGCAAGACGCGTTTGAGCTTTAACAAGGTTGACGCCGCGGGTAACGGTACCGGTGTCTCGAATTCGCTTAACGGCGTTACGCTTGAGCTGTTGAAGGGCTCTAGCGTTGTTGCAAGCTGGTCTCGTGATGAGAACGGAAACGTGAGCGTTTCCGTTAAGAGCGGTTATTGCGAGGCCGGCAGCGATGCCGATGCTGGTGTAATCTTTGGCTTGCCCGCCGGTGTCTATACGGTGCGCGAGTCCCGTGTGCCTGCTGGGCACCTTGCCGTTAGCGACTTTAAGGTCAACATCGATGACGAGGGCAAGGTCTCTTTGGTGGACGCTCCCGAGGGCGTCTCGCTTGACGATCACGGTGTGACCGTCACGGTGGCCGACCCGCTCTACCGCTCCGCCTTCTCGCTGGAGAAGGTCTACAGGCACGGTTCCTCCGAGCTGCCGGTTGCGGGCATGAGCTTTGAGCTTTATCGCGGTGCGTACTATTCCTCCGCTGCCAACGGCGGCGGCATCAAGATCGCCGACATTAGGACGGACGCCAACGGCAAGTGGTCTGCCGATGGCTCCGTTCCGTGGATGAACCGCGAGAACGCCTTTGGCGTGCTCGCCGGCTACTTTGTCAGGCAGTCCGACGGCCTGCCCGCGGGCGAGTACTACCTGGTCGAGACGGGCGAGTCCGCGCTCACCAAGAAGCCCGATGGGGCCGGGGCGGTGACCGAGTTCACGCTCGGCGACAACGACAGGGGCGCGGTGAAGGCCGTCAAGGTTACGAACGGCGAGTTCAACGCTCAACTCGAGATCCATAAGCAGGACGCTCTCACGCGGGCTCCCGTTAACGGCGCCGTGTTCGAGCTGCGCTACACGCCCCTGGGCTCCACTGATGCTGTGGCTATCGGCGGGCTCAAGTCCGGCTATTCGTACGCGCTTAACGCCGCGGGCACGGGCTGCCTGGCCCCCGTTCCCGCCACGCCGGGCGCGCTCAGGGTGACGGGCCTCAAGAAGGGCCATTATCAGCTTGTCGAGACCGCGCCTGCGATTGGCTATGGCTCCCTTGGGGCCGATGGCACGGTGGTGCGCGAGTTTGAGGTCCTTGGTGGCTCTGACGCTCTCGCCAACGTTATCTCCGACCCGGTTGTCGACAACGCGCCGTTGCTCGGCAGCGTCTCGATGCGCAAGGTCGATGTCGACGGCAGCGGTATCGAGTCCGCGCAGTTCAAGTTGCAGCGACTTGTCGGCGGCGACTGGACGGATGTTGCGGGCGGCCTCTATACGACCGACGCTGACGGGCGCATCACCGTGACGGGTCTCGCTTGGGGTACCTATCGCTTTGCCGAGGTCGCGCCTGCCGCAGGCTTCTACATGAGCGGCAGCGTTACCAACAAGAGCGTTACCGTTGGGGCCGATAACGTGGCGGGCTCCATCGTTTCGCCCCTCGATTGCGGCACGGTGACCAACAAGAGGCTCGGCTTCGGGCTCGTCAAGTTAAACGACGACGGCGAGCGCCTCTTGGGCGCGCACTTTACGGTGGCTGGCGCATTCTCCGACGGCTCGGCCGCGCACGATCTCGTGACCGCCGCCGACGGCACGGCTTCGCTGCCCGATGGCCTGCTCGTGGCCGGGGAGACCTATACCGTGACGGAGACCGCGGCGCCCGAGGGCTACAAGATCGGCGACGGATCCGCTGCGAGCGCCTCCGTCTCCTTCAGGGTGGGCTCCGACGGTTCCTTTACCGCCGTTGGCGATTACAAGCACGGCATCTGGTCGCTCTCCGGCACGGGCAGGCTATCGCTCGCCATGAAGGATCGGGCCAACAGCATCTCGCTCTCCAAGGCGGATGCCGCCACGCGCGATTTTGTGACGGGTGCCACCTTTACCGTCGCTGGGCGCTTCTCCGATAGCGCCGACGGCTCAAAGACCGTCAGCCCCGTGGACGGCGCCGTCGAGCTGCGCGGCCTCATCAACGGCGAGGTCTACCGTGTCGAGGAGACTGCCGCACCGGCTGGCTACGGGCGCCTGAACGCTCCGCTCTACGTGCGCTTCGACGAGCGCGGCGAGCGCCTTGTTGTGGTCGATGAGCGCGGCGCGGCGCTCTCGCGGGCCCCCGAGGGCTGGGACGTGGCTGACGGTCGTGCGATCGTCGCCAACAACGTGCGCAACCGCCTGACGTTCGATAAGGTGGAGGGCGGCTCGGGCACGGGCGCCGTTGCGGGCTCCGCCCTCAACGGTGTTGCCTTCGAGCTCTCGAGCGGCTCCGATGTGGTGGCCACGTGGACGCGGTCCGATGAAGGCGTGGTCTCCACGACCGTTGCGTCTGGCTATGGCGAGTCCGGCTCCGGCGCTGACGCGGGCTGGCTCGTGGGCCTTCCCGCCGGCACGTACCGGGTCCACGAGTCCGTGGTGCCCGCGGGCCATGTCGCCGTGGCGGACTTCACGGTCAAGATCGATGCCGAGGGCGTCGTGACGCTCGGGGGCGCGCGCGAGGGCGTCGAGCTCGACGCCTCCGCCGCCAAGATCACGGTGGCCGATCCGCTCTACCGCTCCGCCTTCTCGCTGGAGAAGGTCTACAGGCACGGTTCCTCCGAGCTGCCGGTTGCGGGCATGAGCTTTGAGCTTTATCGCGGTGCGTACTATTCCTCCGCTGCCAACGGCGGCGGCATCAAGATCGCCGACATTAGGACTGACGCCAACGGCAAGTGGTCTGCCGATGGCTCCGTTCCGTGGATGAACCGCGAGAACGCCTTTGGCATGCTCGCCGGCTACTTTGTCAGGCAGTCTGACGGCCTGCCCGCGGGCAAATACTACCTGGTGGAGACGGGCGAGTCTGCGCTCACCAAGAAGCCGGGCGCGGCCGGCGCGGTGACCGAGTTCACGCTGGATGGCAGCGTTAGGGGAACGACGAAGGCCGTCAAGGTCGAGAACGACGAGTTCAACGCGGGGCTCGCCATTGAGAAACGCGATGCCGCGACCGGATCGCCGGTCAACGGTGCGGGCTTCGAGCTCGTCTACACGCCGCTTGGCAAGACTGACTCCGTGACGATCTCCGGGCTTAAGACCGGCTGTTCATATGTGCTCGACGCGACGGGCACGCAAGTGGCGGCGCATTCCTCAAATGCGGACGGCTGCCTTAAGGTGACGGGCCTCAAGAAGGGCGGCTATCGGCTTATCGAGACGGTTTCTGCAACCGGCTATGCGCCGGTTGCGCCGGGCAGCTCGCTCGTGAGCTCGTTCGATGTGCTCGATGCTGCCAATGGGGTCGGCAACGTGCTCGTCACGGCAGACGGCTCGGCTCCCGTCGTTACCAACGAGCCGCTGCTGGGTAGCGTGTCGATGCGCAAAGTCGACGAGGGCGGACAGCCCATTGCCGGCGCAACGTTTAAGCTGCAGCTCAAGAGCGGTTCGGACTGGGTCGATGTGGGCGATGGCCGCGCAACCGATACGGATGGCTCCATCGTGGTGACGGGTCTCGCGTGGGGCACCTATCGCTTTGTCGAAGTCGCTCCCGCGGCTGGCTATTACCTCGATCGCGAGGAAGTCGCTACAAACGAACTGACCGTTACGGCAGATAATGTGGCCGGTTCCATCGAGTTACCGCTCGACTGCGGCACGGTGTCCAACAAGGCTTTTGGCCTTAAGCTGCTCAAGCGCAATGAATCCGGCGATGCGCTGCCCGGTGCGGTCTTTACTGTTGAAGGCCGGTTCGCCGACGGCTCCACTGTTGCCACGCTTGCTTGCGGCGACGATGGCATCGCCTCGCTTGGCTCGGCCCAGCTCGTGGCCGGGGAGACCTATATCGTGACGGAGACTTCGGCGCCTGCCGGTTACATGATCGGCGACGGTACCGCCGCGAGCGCATCGTTCTCCTTCTCGGTTGCCGCAGACGGATCTTGGTCCGCTGTGAACGACTACAACCGCGACATATGGTCCATGAGTGGCACGGGCACGCTTGAGCTTGCTGTGACCGATAAGGCCCATACGGTCTCGCGTTCCAAGGACGGCATGCCCGGCACGGGCGACAGTCTGTTTGCTGTCTCTGACGCACTCGCAACGCTTGGTCTCATGGCGCTTGCCATTGGCTTGCGTCGCACGCGTCGACGCAGCTAGGCGGTAATTAATTACGCCAAGGTGGGGCATACGGTTCATTACCGTATGCCCCGCCTTTCTTGTCTGATGCGTCATCCCGCGTTAGTAGCTGCTCTTCGCCGCTCGTATCCCTTTCGCCCATGATCGTGCCGCCGATCGCGTCGAAAATGTTGGTGTAAGGGTGACACCCTAGCGCTCGTTTAACGAAGAACGGCCTTCGTCCTAGAATCTGAAATCACCACAACAACAGGTTCTAGGAAAGGA
>NZ_JBQKHK010000008.1:0-111263 GCF_052118305.1 Collinsella sp. LCP21S3_D3 | reverse complement strand
CGGCGCGCTCGCCCGCTCGCTAAAAACGCTCCGCGTTTTCTTTACGCTCGCGCCTCGACCGAGGTTCGAATCCATGCATGGCTTCCAAAAAAGAAAAGCCCCCGTTGCCGGGAGCTTTAAAGTCAATTGGTGCGGCGTATAGGATTCGAACCTATGACGTTCTGATTCGTAGTCAGACCCTCTATCCAGCTGAGGTAACGCCGCAACGCACGGATTATTATGCACGCGAGGCCCCGACGGGTCAAGCGACAATTTGAAAAAATTTTACGATGTGGTGATTATGCTGCTTGCGCCTCGACCGAGGTTCGAATCCATGCATGGCTTCCAAAAAAGAAAAGCCCCGTTGCCGGGAGCTTTAAAGTCAATTGGTGCGGCGTATAGGATTCCGCGCATCCGCTTCGCGGATCCGCACCGGCTTCGCCCGCCTGCCGGCGCGCTCGCCCGCTCGCTAAAAACGCTCCGCGTTTTCTTTACGCTCGCGCCTCGACCGAGGTTCGAATCCATGCATGGCTTCCAAAAAAGAAAAGCCCCCGTTGCCGGAGGCTTCAAGTTCGATTGGTGCGGCGTATAGGATTCGAACCTATGACGTTCTGATTCGTAGTCAGACCCTCTATCCAGCTGAGGTAACGCCGCAGCGCAAGACATATGAAACCATTTTAGTTAATTGGAGTCAAGCACAATCTTGATTTTTTTCTAGACCATTTTCCTCATGCAGCTCCGCATGTATCACCGTTTCCCATACGATCGATCGGCTTTTCAACCACATCGAACCCAACACCGAGATCCCTCAATAGCGAGCGCACCCGCTGGGCGCAATCATACTCGGCAAACGAGATACTCAGCATGCGTGCCACCTGGTTAGAAGTCCCGACTCCATAGAACCGTTCGAGTGTTGCAAGCCCTTCGTGCGTCACAAAGGTCTCGGCTACATGCGGCGACTCCTCAAAGCACCATTGGGTCAACGGACCCTCGCTCGTTTGCCGCACCACCAAGCCACCCATACCCGATGGCTCACACGTAACTAGCAGGTGCTCCCCACCTTCATCGCTCTCAAACAAAACTACCCGCTCATCAAACAGGTCCATCACATCCCCCTTCTCTCGCTCGTATCTAGTAAAAGCATAGCAGGTAGACGATCGTATACAGAACATTTGTTCGTGTGTTTTCTATTGAGCTGTCCGCGCGACATGGTAAGGCTCCGCGCACAAAAAAGGCGCCCCGGATAGGGGCGCCCCCGCAAATCGCTTATGCAGCAAACCTACGCGACCGGCTCGATCTTCTCGAGGCCGCCCATGTAAGGACGCAGAACCTCGGGGATCGTAATGGCGCCGTCGGCGTTCTGGTAGTTCTCCAGAATGGCGGCCATGGTGCGGCCAGCCGGTAGACCGGAACCGTTAAGGGTGTGCAGGTAGCGCGAGCCCTTGAAGTTCTCGGGATCGCGATACTTGATGTTGGCGCGGCGGGCCTGGAAGTCGCCGCAGTTGGAGCAGGAGCTAATCTCCTTGTAGGCGTTGTAGCTCGGCAGCCAGACCTCGATGTCGTAGGTCTGACGGGCAGAGAAGCCCAGGTCGCCGGTGCACAGGCTAATCACGCGATACGGAAGACCCAGCTGCTGAAGCAGGAACTCGGCCTCGGCGGTCATGCTCTCGAGCTCCTCGTCGGACTCCTCCGGCTTGGCAAACTTGACCATCTCGACCTTGTCGAACTCGTGCTGGCGGATGATGCCGCGGGTGTCGCGACCAGCAGAGCCGGCCTCCTCGCGGAAGCAGGGGGTGAAGGCGGTGTAGCGGCGCGGCAGGGTGTCGGCATCGAGAACCTCGCCGGCGTGCAGGTTGGTAAGCACGACCTCGGCGGTGGGGATCAGGAAGTTATCGCCCGAGACATGATAGGCGTCGTCCTCGAACTTGGGCAGCTGGCCCGTGCCAAACATGGTCTGACGCTTGACGACGATGGGCGGCCACCACTCCTTAAAACCACGGCTGGTGTGCGTATCGAGGAAGAAGTTGATGAGGGCGCGCTCCAGACGGGCGCCGGCGCCACCGAGAACGGTGAAGCGGCTACCGGAGAGCTTGTTGCCGCGCTCGAAGTCGAGGATGTCGAGGTCGGTGCCCAGATCCCAGTGCGGTTTAAAGTCGAAGTCGAACACGCGTGGGGTGCCCCAACGACGGCGCTCGATGTTCTCGTCCTCGTCCTTGCCGTACGGGGTGGCCTCGCAGGGGATGTTGGGCAGGTGAGCCATAAAGTCGTACTGCTCCTGCTCGAGAGCGGTGCGGCGCTCGGCCAGACCGTCGATCTTCTCGTTGACGGCGCGCACGGCCTCCTTGGCGGCCTCGGCCTCGTCCTTCTTGCCCTCCTTCATCAGGGCGCCGATCTTCTTGGACTCGGCATTACGCGTGGCCTGGAGCTCCTCGACCTCGGTGATGACGGCACGACGCTCATCGTCGAGCTCAAAGAACTTCTCGCGATCCCAAGACGTCTGGCGGTTAGCCATGGCGGTATCGATGGCATCGGGGTTCTCGCGTACAAACTTGATATCAAGCATTAGATCCTCCGGCGATATACATTCCATTTAGGTTGCAACCTTGTACATGTATGGGCAAGTATATACTTATGAGCGTTTACGACCCAACTCAACTACGCAAGAAGGCACCCAATGGACGCAGTTTTTTCCTTTTTGTTTGGCACCCGCACCGGTTTTGCCATCCTTTTCGCCGGCGGCATCCTGCTGTTTGCGATTCTTGCCTTTGTAATGGAGAAGCGCACCCATAAGCTCTACGTCGACCGCGGGCCCAAATCCGAAGAAGATCAAGACAGCTTCTGGGACTAACCTGCCATTTAGGGACAGGTTTATTTTGGTCGGTTTTATCTGGGCAAACGCAAGCGCCCCGCAACCGGTATCAACCCGGTTGCGGGGCGCTTTTCGCTATAGAGATAAAACCGCAGGAAAAACCTGCCAAAATAAACCTGTCCCTAAATGGCAGGTTTACTGAAGGGTGGCGTCGATGGCCTTGACCAGGGCGCTGCGCATGCCGGCGTCCTCGAGCGCGACGACGCCCTTGATGGTTGCGCCGCCGGGCGAGCACACGGCATCCTTCATCGCCGCAGGATGCTGACCAGTTGCAAGCTGCAGTTTCGCCGTACCCAGAACCATCTGGCTCACAATGCGATAGGCGTCGGCGCGCGGAATGCCGTGCTTGACGGCCGCGTCGCCCAGGGCCTCAATCGCCATGGCAACAAATGCCGGGGCACAACCGCCCACGGTACCGCCCACAAACAGCAAGCTCGTATCGAGCTCAACGACAGTGCCAAGCTTTCCGAGCAGGTCGAGCACCACGGCACGCTGCTCGCCGTTGAGCGTAGAGGACTTCTCGCAGGCGATGACGCCCTCGCCCACCGAAACCGGTGTATTGGGGACCGTCGAGATGTGCGCGACACCCGGCAGGACCTGCTCCCACTTGGCACTGTCCCAAGTCCAGGCGACCGAAAGGACGACCTTATCGGCAAGAGTATCCTTGAGCGGAGCGAAGACCTTCTCGATCATGTACGGCTTGACCGCAGCAACCACGATATCGGATACAGCGACAACCTCCGCCGCATCACGACAGGCAAGTATCCCACGCGCCCCACAGCGCTCAACCAGGGCATCGTAACGGCCCGCGCAGGCACACATGTCGCTCGCAGCCACACCGGCGGCAATCCAGCCATCGGCCATAGCGCTCGCCATATTGCCAAAACCGACAAATCCAATCTTCATATCTCATAGTCCTCTCAGACAGGTTCTTCAAATCGAGAGCTATTGTCCCACGGCATTGTTTCGTGTTGCCGACCTATTTGTGATACGGCTCACCACGGCTAATCTTGCAGGCGCGGTAGACCTGCTCCAGCAGCACCACGCGCGCCAAGTTATGCGGCAAGGTAATGCGTCCAAAGCTGAGCATTTCGTCAGCTCGTGAGCGAACATCGTCGCTCACGCCGTCCGATCCGCCAATCACAAAGGCGATGTCGCTGTTGCCTCGCAACATAAGATCATCGAGCCGCGCCGAGAGTTCCTCACTCGAGCGCTCTTTGCCCTCAATGGCCAGCAGGATCACATGCGCTCGGGGCGGCAGGGCTGCAAGAATCGCCGCTCCCTCCTTGTCGCGCGCGGCATCCACGCCGCCCGCCTTGGCCGGGTCGATATCGGCCACCTCGCGCATATCCACCTTGGCATAGGCGCCCAGGCGCTTGGTGTACTCGGCGCAGGCATCCTTCCAAAAACGCTCTTTGAGCTTACCGACGCATACAACGGTGCACTTCACGCGCGCCTACTCCTTCGAATCGTTTTGAACTTTGCCGGCGGTCAGCATCTGCTCGAACATAGAGGCCGACTGCGAAAAGTCGCTCGGCAGCACGACCGTCGATGTTTTACCCGTGCGAGCGAACTCCGTCATCATCTCGGACCATTGCGTAAACATGAACAGCTGGTTGGCCTCATCGTTGCCGACGCCCGTCTCCTGGATAATCTCGAGCGAATCCTTGATACCCAGCGCGATGGCCTTGCGCTGGTTGGCGATGCCTTCGCCAGCCTTTTCCATTGCCTCGGCTTCGGCGGTCGCCTCGGTAACGCGCTTGATGCGGTCGGCCTCAGCGAGCTCCTGCGCAGCAGCGCGCTTACGCTGGGCGGCGTTGATGTCATTCATAGAGTTCTCGACCTCGGTCGGCAGCGCGATCTTGGTGATGAGCGTCGACACGAGGGTAAAGCCGTAGGCGGCCATCTGCTCGGATACGGTGGCGTTGACGTCCTTGGCAATGTCATCCTTCTTGGCAAAGACCTCATCAAGGGTATAGACAGGGATGGAAGAGCGCAGGGCATCGGTAATGAAGTCGCGCATCTGGTCGACGGGCTCCTGCAGCATGTAGTAGCTCTTGTAGATGCCCGAATCTGCCGGGCCGGCTCCCATGTCATAGCTCACGTGGTACTGAGCAGAGACCTCAAGGCCGATAGTCACGTTGTCCTGGGTCTTAACGTCGATCCCAAAACCGTTTTTCATGGTGCGCAGACTCACCGTGGCGGCCTTGCGGTCGATCACGGGCACCTTCATGTGGAAACCCGCGTTGACGATGCGGTTAAACTTGCCCAGGCGCTCGATGATCACAGCATGCTGCTGTTCAACGACATAGCAGGCGTTGGGAAGCAGTAGCAACAAAATGATGATGGGAAGTAGAAGGCTCGTAAGGGCAGCGATAATACCGGATAACAGCATGGTCTCTCCTCCGATGGGCACACGTTGGCACTAGGATACCCGCACAAAGCAGCCATGTGACACCATCAGGAAGCCCATAACAAAAAAGCTCCCATTGCTGGGAGCTCTTTCAATCAATGGTGCGGGCGAAAGGACGTCCGCGTATCCGCTGCGCGGATCCGCACCGGCTTCGCCCGCCTGCCGGCGGACTCGCCAGCTCGCTAAAAACGCTCCGCGTTTTCTTGACGCTCGCTCCTTCGCAGGTTCAAGTCCCTGCGATGGGCCCATAACAAAAAAGCTCCCATTGCTGGGAGCTCTTTCAATCAATGGTGCGGGCGAAAGGACTTGAACCTTCATGGGGTTGCCCCCATACGGACCTGAACCGTACGCGTCTGCCAATTCCGCCACGCCCGCGTGCAGGAATTAGAATAACGGAGCGCCACCGTGAACGCAAGAACTATTTTTGAAAAAGTTTGCGGGCATTGTCCCACGCAGCTTGCGCAATTGCCTCTGCTTTCTCTCCAGTACGATCGACACGGTCGTTAACCAGCGCGTTTGCTGTGATGGAAATCATTGCAGGCTCGCACTCAAGACCGCGAATGGGCTCCGGCGCCATATAGGGACAATCCGTCTCGAACAAAATACGGTCGAGCGGGGTCGCCGCGAATGCCTCGCGCACATCATTGTTGCGCTTAAAGGTGGCCGCGCCGCCATAGGCGATATAGCAGCCCAAACCCACAAAGCGCTCCATCGTGGCGCGATCCTCGCCAAAGCAGTGCAGTACGCAACCGGCCTGGGGCACGCCGACCTCGCGCAACACGTTGTACGCATCCACATGCGAGGAGCGCTCCTCGTCCGTGTCCTCATGACGCAGATGCAGCTCTACCGGCACATTGCGGCGTACGGCAACCTCGAGTTGGCGCGCCATACAGTCGATCTGCACGCTGTGGGGCGCCGGCGCGATGTCGTCGTCGTAATCCATGTGGTAGTCCAGACCTATCTCGCCGATACCGACGCATAAGGGATCATCAAGCGCAGCAACGACCTGTGCATGAATGTCATCGGTATAGTCCGGCGCGCCATAGGGGTGCACACCGGCGAGATACTTTATCTGCGGAATATCCCGCATCGGCAAAATCTCGCACACCAGCCAGTCGCTATAGTCCGTCACGCTGCGTTTGTCGGCAATGGGATCAAAAATCGTCACCAACAGGTCGACGCCTACAGCCTTGGCGCGCACAAGCGTCTCGGGTACTTCCTTGCCCCAAAACGAGAGCAAGTGCGCGTGCGTATCGGCAAGCGGCGCCAAGGGCACGGGGCAAGCAACCGTCTTCTTTTTCTTGGTAAACGTCACGCGCTCGTCATTAGGCATCATGGATTAGCTCCTGAGCCAGACGGACAAAATCGGCAACGCCAAGCGTCTCGGCGCGTGTGGTGGGCGCGATGCCGCAAGCCTCAAAGGCGGCATCGAGCACGTCCTTGGCAAAGCCGTTGGCGCTCATGGAATTGCGAATGGTCTTGCGACGCTGAGCAAACGCAGCGTCAATCACGCGGGCCACAAACTCGCAATCAAGCCCCTCGGGTGCTACGCCGTCAACACGGTCGATGCGCACGACGGCCGAATCCACATGCGGCGCCGGCATAAAGCAGCGCGGCGGCACCTCAAAGCGACCCGTCACCTGCGCATACAGGCCGAGCTTTGCCGTATAGCCGCCGTAGGTCTTGTTGCCCGGCGTTGCGACAATGCGATCGGCAACCTCCTTTTGAACCATGACGACGGCGCGCTTGAGCGCGGGCATCGTCTGGAAGAACTGCAGAATGATCGTCGCTGCCACGTTATAGGGCAAGTTCGCGACAAATACCGTCGGCTCACCGCCCGCGGCCTGCTCAATCTGCTCCGGGCACACCTTGAGCGCGTCGCCCATGATAAAGCGGAAGTTGGCATAGTCGGTGGCATGGGCATCGAGCACCGGCTCGAGCTCGGGATCGGCCTCAATCGACGTGACGCACGCCGCCTCCTGAAGCAGCGCAAGCGTGAGCGTTCCAACGCCCGGACCAACCTCGAGCACGCGCTCATCGCCCGCAAGTTCGGAAAGCTCGCAAATACGCTCGATCACATGGTTGTCGATCAGGAAGTTCTGGCCCAGGCGATGCTTGGTCGCAAGGCCAAACTCCTCCAGCAGCTCCCTTGTTGCCGTGGGGTTTGCCAAAGGCGAAGTTGTCATAGTTGCCTCCTTAGCATGGTGGCGGCGTCTTGAAACAAAAGGGCATGGACCGTTGCGGCCATGCCCTTACACCTAAACAGCAGATTGCCGATATGGCGCGCGGCGTCTTAACCCAGACGCGGGAACAGCGGCTCACCCTTCTCGACGGGCTGACCACCGGCAAGCAGACCCCAAGCGCAAATGCCCTTGAGGTCGTCGCTCGCGGCCTCGTCCTCGCACGACAGGCGGCGCAGGGCCTCGGTAGAAGTCTGGGGCATGAGCGGCATCAGCAGGTGAGCGGCAATGCGGATGGCCTCGAGCAGGTTGTAGATCACAAACGCCAGCTCGTCGGCCTTGGCCTCGTCCTTGGCAAGTGCCCAGGGCTCGGAGTCCTCGATGTAGTGGTTGGCGGCGTGGATGAGCTCCATAACCTCGTCTTTGGCTCCACCGTAATCGAGCACGTCCATCTTGGCCATGTAGCGCTCGGCCAGGCCATCGGCGATCTTTGCCAGCGGGTTATCGAACGCATCGAACGATGCGGGCTTGGCAGGCGCGCAACCATCAAAGTACTTACCGCTCATGTTGAGCGAACGCGAGATGAGGTTGCCCCAGCTGTTAGCGAGATCGGCGTTGTAGACCTGCTCCATGCGATCGAAGCTGATAGCGCCGTCGGTGCCGGGGACCACGTCGGTCATAAAGTAGTAGCGATAACCCTCGACGCCCAGCATGTCGATAACATCCTGCGGGGCAATGGCGTTGCCACGGCTCTTGGACATCTTCTCGGCCTTGCCAGTCTCGGCATTGCGCACGGTCAGGAAGCCGTGGGCAAAGACGTGCTCGGGCAGAGCCTCGCCAATGGCCATGAGCATAGCGGGCCAAATGACGCAGTGGAAGCGAATGATGTCCTTGCCCACAATGTGGAACTGCGCAGGCCAGCGATAGGCCAGCTCGGCACGGGCCTCGTCGGTGTCGACACCGTAGCCGACAGCCGTCATGTAGTTGAGCAGCGCGTCGAACCACACATAGGTCACATGGCCCTCATCGAACGGAACCTGGATGCCCCAGTCAAAGCTCGTACGGCTCACGGAAAGGTCGTTGAGGCCACCCTCGACAAAGCTACGCACCTCGTTCATGCGGAATGAAGGCTCGACGAAATCGGGATGCTCGTCATAGAGCTTGAGTAGCTTGTCCTGGAAGGCGGAAAGCTTGAAGAAGTAGGACTCCTCCTGCACGCGCTCGAGCGGACGATGACAGTCGGGGCACAGGTGCTGGCCGACGCTGCCGTATTCCTCGTCACCCTTCTGGACCTGCGTGTCGGTAAAGTAAGTCTCGTCGGGCACACAGTACCAACCGTCGTAGCTGCCCTTATACAGGTAGCCAGACTCCTTCATGCGCTCCCACAGATACTGCACCGCATGATGCTGGCGCGGCTCGGTGGTGCGGATGAAGTCGTCGTTGGAGATCTCGAGTTTGCTCCAAAGCTCCTTGAAGTGCGGAGCCTGGCTGTCGGTCCACTCCTGCGGCGTCATGCCATGCTTGGCTGCGGCCTCGGCGACCTTCTCGCCGTGCTCGTCCATGCCGGTCAGGAACTTGACGTTATAGCCAGCGGAGCGGCGATAGCGAGCCTGGACGTCGGCGATGATGGTGGAATAAGCCGTGCCCAGATGCGGATCGGCATTGACGTAGTAGATAGGCGTCGTGATAAAGAACGAAGGCTTGCTTTGATCCATGGGGTTTGTCCTCCAGAAAAACGTTGCATACAGGGGATGATTCTAACGCAAGGGCTGGATATCCTCCATCTATTGCATATTGAGCACCATGGCATAGACATCGCGCTTGCGGCGTGAATACTTCTGAGACAGGCGCTTGGCCACCGCAGAGGCGGGCTCCCCCTCCTCGAGCGCGGCGCGGATATCCGCGCGCAGGGCCTCATCGGGATCCGCTGCCGCTGCGCCAACCGGCACGATGCCGGCCTCCTCGTCTTCACTCGGTGGCGCGATGACCAGCGCAATCTCGCCCTTTACTTCGCCACGGGCACGCAGCCCCTCGGCAAGCTGGGCGGCGGGCCCGCGCAAGACCTCCTCGTGCAGCTTGGTGAGTTCGCGGCAGACGGCAACCTCACGCTGGGGAAAGACCTCCGCCACGGCCTCGAGCGTCGCCACGATGCGATGTGGAGACTCGTAGAAGATGAGTGCGCCGGGCACCACGGCAAGGCGCTGCAAACGGCGCACGCGGTCGCCGTGCTTTCGGCCCAAAAAGCCCTCGAAGAAAAAATGCTCGCAGGGAATGCCGGACGAAACGAGCGCTGTGACGCAAGCAGAGGGCCCGGGAATAACTTCGACGGGCACATCGGCCTCACGCGCCGCCTCGACCAGCGCCTGGCCGGGATCGGACACGCTCGGCATGCCGGCATCCGAGGCAAAGGCAAGGGTCTCACCCGCCAGCAGGCGGTCGACCAGACCGGTGGCGCGGCTGGCGATCACATTCTCGTCGCAACGGACAAGCGGCTTGGAAATGCCCAGGTGCATCAGTAGCTTTGAGGTCACGCGCGTGTCCTCGCAGCAGATCGCATCGGCGGCGGCAAACGCCTCGCCAACGCGCGGAGACAGGTCGCCCAGGTTGCCGATGGGTGTTCCGACCACATAGAGTTTGCCCGTATGGGCGCTGTTTTGCGTCATATCAACCTATTCAATCATGCCGCGCTCGAGCGTACCGAGCGCCGCGCGGGCGTCCCATGCTGCGATGCGTTTCTCGGTCTTCCACGTTTGGAAGAACCAACCGGCAGCCGGCGCAAACGAAGCCAGCTGATTGGCGATAAACACGCGCTCGTAGGCATTGCGGCCCTCGGGCGTAACCGACGAGTTGGCAAAGATCGCCGCGCCCGACCATTCGCCCACCAGCACGGGGAACCCAGTTGAAATCGCTTCTTTAAGCTCGCGCTTGTTACGCGAAATCGCCGTCGTCAGCCCGCGGGGGCTCGTGATGTCGAGCGCATGCTCGTCGCGGTAATGGTACAGGTGAAGGTCCATGTAGACGTTCTTGTACTTGGCGCCGCGCATAAAATGCTTCCACTCGCCGGGATGTCCCGACGACGAGAAGACGACGATCTTATCCTCGGGCATATACGAACGGACGAGCTCGTAGGCATCGCGATAGAAGTTGCGCAGGTAGTGCGCCGGAATGCCATCCGTCATGGTAAAGAGACTCTTGCGGACACTCATCTGCGGCGTATCCAGCAGCTCAATGCCCAGCAGGCTTTCGGCTTCGCCGTAGCGATCGGCCAAACGCTCCAGCACGTCGAGCGCAACGTGACGACCGTTGGTGGACGAATGCCACTCGGCAACAGCCTCCGGCGTGGTGGGCGAATCGTTGGAATCGCCCTGGCCACCGGGCACAGTCGCTAGATCGAGCAGCACGCGAATGTCGTACTTGGCAGCCCACTCAATTGCACGGTCAATGTAGTCGATAACCGAAATGTAGGACGCATCGGACTCCTGCGAGCCAAAGGCATACCAGGGCACCGGCAAACGCACGGCATTGAGACCAATCTGCGCCATACGGCGAAAATCATCTTCGCTTACGAATGTCTCATAATGGCGACGCATGCGCTCGTTATAGGCAGCAGTGCCCATGGCTTCTTGCAGTTCCGCCGCATTGGACGCACCTGTCGCCGCGTACAGCGACGGGGTCACCCAAGGCTCGGGAATAAACCAGCCAGAGAGATTAACGCCGAGTATCCTCTCCATCACGGCCCCCTTCGAATCGTGCAGGGCGAACCCGCATCGTATTGCATAGGAAAAGTATCGTTTTGAGTATACCCGCGCACACGGACAGCCGATCGAACGGTCTGCAAAGTGGCGCAAAAGTAGGAGTAATGTCTGGGCGGGCACACCCGAGATGGTACGCCAAGATGTGCACGCGCGCCGAAGGCAGGCGCCGGAAGGCGCATCCCGTTTTTTGCTCAATAATGGAATGCATTTTCCGCCAGCAGGCCCAACCGGAAAGCATGTCCCGTAATTTCACGTCATTCCGGGTCGCATTTTCCCAAGCGCCCCTAAAGCGGAAAGCGCATCCCGCTCAGGATTGAAATTCTGGGATGCGTTTTCCGCGGGTCCACATAAAAGAAAAGGACCCCTTTGCAGAGGTCCTAGTCAATTCAAGGTGGCGGGGAAGGGAATCGCGTCCGCGCGCTGCGCGGACGGACCGCTGCGGCGCTTGCGCGCCTTGCGAGCTACGCTGGCAAACGCTATCGCGTTTCCTCAGCTCCGCGCCCTCGCGGGGTTCGATTCCGTGCGGGGGCTACATAAAAGAAAAGGACCCCTTTGCAGAGGTCCTAGTCAATTCAAGGTGGCGGGGAAGGGAATCGAACCCCTGACACGAGGATTTTCAGTCCTCTGCTCTACCAACTGAGCTACCCAGCCATTTGAGGTGTGCCTTCTTTCAAGGCTTGATTAGTATAACCAAGGACGCGCTCCGGTCAACCGAGAATTTGAAAAAAGTTTTTGGACACCGCCTCGGTTCTGTAAAGCAGCACGTCAGAGACATCAACCGGCCGCAAGAAGTTTTTCGCTCAGGGCCTTCAAGCCTGCACTCGTTGCAAGACAGTGGGCGATACAAGGATTGAAAGGCGTTCCAGCACCGCCCAAGCACCGGGACAGGAGCACATGCGCCAGGGGCGGACATTTTCGTAGCGTGCAAGGATATTGCCGCTGCAATCAATAAAGGCAATGTCGATGGGATAAGCCATAAAACAGGTGTGGACCGAAGAGCAGGACGGAAACGCCATGACGAGCGGCAGTCCGTCAGCCGTAATCGGCACGCGGCCCAGCATGCCGCGCAAGCGTGCGCCAAACGATTCTGCCACCATAAACTCTGCCGGCGACCAACCGAGCCTATTGAGCGCACGCACGTAGGCGATATAAGACAAGACGGCGCTCACATGACCACCCCCGGTCGCCACGGATCGACCGTAACCGCGCGCTCGTGCGACAGCTTCGCCGGCGTCCCCAGAGAAACGCCGGCAATGCTAAGCAATCTAGGCCACGGCTCATAGTACATGACGCAGGCATAGGTCCTAAACGTCCCGGACAGAGAGAGCAAGCCGCCGTCAGACGACGCCGAGCTCTGCTCGCTCGAGACCTCGACCTGCAGATTATAGCCCTGCATAGCCGCCTGAATCTCGGACTGGACACGCACCGAGGCATCGACAGAGCTCTTGTCGCCCTCCCCTTCCGGCGCCACAGCGTGCGCCAGCACGATATCGGGCACCACGCGATCGAAGCGCGCAACGGCGCCGGCAAAGACCATGACGTTGTACACAATGAGCGCAAGCGCCAGCAAAGCGGGAGCGACCACTGCCATCTCGACCGTCGCCTGGGCGCGCTCCTCGCGCAGACGCATGCGGATACTCATTACGACCCACCGCCCAGAGCGCCAACCAGCGTGGCGACATCGACGGTAAGCGGGATGGAACCACCGCCGGGCAACGGAATCTCCGCAAGTGTGAACACTGTACCGCTAATGGTGCGTTCGACTTGATATTCCAACGCCTCGCAAAGCGCCTTGGGATCGGTCACGCCCAACGGAATACTTCGCAGTTTGTCTTGCGCTTGAGAGAGACCGGCAATGTCAGACCCCGGACTCTTAATGACGTTAGCGGAATCGGTCAGCACCGGCTTTCGCAGGCGCAAGTCGCACGGTTCCAAACCCAGCGCCGCCACGGACGCCGAAACGGTATCGCCGAGCCACGATGCAATGGAGCCCAACGCGCCGCTGCCCCCTCCTAGGTCTTTAATCATCTCGTCCATAAGTTCGTCGGCTGAACCTTGGATGTCTCCGTATCCCACAAGCAGGCGTCCCCAAACATCCATGACGCCATCGAGTACGCCGGCAACGCCGCCCGAGCGCTCTTCCAGTGTCGAGAAAAACCGCGAGAGCACGTTGTTTTGCGCCGTCGCGTTGTCGGGAGCCAAGACCGCGGCAGAGATTGCACCGCGACTGCCGAGCGTAACCGGCTTATTGAATGAAGAGTTGAGCTTACCGGGACTGGTCATATCGCCCGAGACCGCAAAGGCGACCACGCCGTTTCGGCCGGGCGGGGCGATACGCGGCCGCTCGCCCGAAAGCGCCTTGATGGCCTGGTCAAACGCATTACCCGCGCGATCGGCCTCGTCCTCGGTCTGACGCATAAGCTCGAGCTCTTTGTTGCGACATTCGACGTATTCTTCCAGAGCCCTTTTAAACTCGTCAAAGTGATACTCGAAGCCGTTTTCGATAAATGATGGAGGCATGAGGGCGCGACCCAGGTCAACGACGTCAAATTGGCACTCCTCGCACACATCGTGGCCATCGTAATCGACGACGGATGCCAACCCGCCCGGCGACCCATTCTTATAGTTGGGGCATCCGGTCCCATAGTGCAGGTATGTCTTGCCACCAATATCACTCGTAGGCCACATGGCATCGGTGTAGAGCTGGGTTCCCTTCACCTCATCTGGAGTGCGTGGCAGGAATGGAATCTGGGGTAAGATTTTTTCACCATCATCTTTAATATACGAGTGATCGAGTTCTTCGATTGCATAAGCGTAAAACGCTTTGCGCGCGACAGACTCCGCCTCCATCTCTACACCCCCACCAAGCGGCCTTTCATTCGCCAGGCGCCGGCGGTAATAGGCCTTCGCGCGATCGAGCGCCACTTGCGGCTCCCATGTGACACTCGAGGCATAGTGCGGATTCTCAATATCCGAAAGCTTCGCCAAGCTCCTCGCGCGTTCCCACATGCACGAACAGCTTCCGACTGCGCCTCTGTCCGATCCGCCGCAGTCGGCAAGCCAGGCGCGTTCCTTGGCCTTTGACGTTTTCTCGGACGCTTTCTTCAGTTCCTTGGCAGCATAGTCAAGGTCTTTTGAGGTGCTCTCGATGGCATCGGTCGAGATTTCTGACCCCTCGAGCGCAACAAAGTCCGACTCCGATGTCCTGGGCACGGCGAGCGCTGTGCCGGTATAGGTCACGTTATCGGTATCCTGCGCCGAAACAGCCTGCGTAGCTCGCGCGGCAACCAGATATGGCAGAGCCGTTTCGACTTTTTGCAAACCCTCCGACGCACTTTTGGCAAACCTATTGCGCGTTTTAATAATCTCAATCCCGGTATCGACCATATCGCTTGCGGCTATTTTCCCACCCGGCACCAGCATGGCAACCAAGCCGGTGCCGATTGTGGCAAACCCCGCCAGGCCCAAGCTCAAAATGCTCGCATCCACCACCGTGGCCGCTGTATGGTAGGACGATATCACGTTGGCACCCGCCAGAGCACCGCTATCGGCCGCCACCTGGGTATCCCCGGCACGCGACATACTCCATATCGCCGCCGTCGACGAAAACAGCAGCGTAAGCACCACAAGTATGACGACCGCCGAAGAAAGCGTAGTGTAGGCACCGTCCTCGATAAACAAGTCGATACCGGAGCGGCCCATGAAGCCGCCCCGCTTGCGGCGGGCATTCGACCGGCAACGGCACACGAGCCCTCGCATCATTCGCAGCAGGCGACGCCTAATCCCACGCGGCAATCCACGAATCATAGTCTCCCTCCAGCCATCCGGAACGCGATCGATACGAAACGTCGACTTTCAACTCAACATTCCCTCCTCCCCCCACATTGCCCATGGCCTGCGCGAACGCGCCGATCACGGGCAGCGGCTTTACATCACCCGCGATAGATACAGACGAAACGCCCCCTGCGTCCGCCCGGCCAAGCTCGATATCCCACGACAGCGGTCCGCCGGCGTGAAAGATCGAGACATCGGGCACCGCGGCGAGACGGCGGCGGGCAAACTCCTTGAGGTCGTCGTCCTCCGCCGTCGTCGTGGTCATGAGCCGCGCCGTCTCGGCGGCGGCAGACTCCATGACCGCACGCGTATAGAGCAGGCACACCGGCTGCAGCGCAAGCAGGATGAGCGTCAAAAACGTCGGCAGCAAAAAAGCGGCCTCGACCGTGGACTGCGCCCAATCCTCGCGTGCGATATCAATAGAGCGCGATGTCTTTGGCGCCTGCGGCGGCGTCGATAACCGATGTCGAGGCGACGCCATGGGACGCCGCCCGTGCAGCCAACGCCGCCAAGCGTCCGTCGGTGCCGGCGCGCCAAAGCCCCGCAATCGCCAGCACGATGGAAAGCAGCGCCATGGTGACGATGGCGTACTCAACGGTTGATTGGGCAGACTCCTCGCGCAAAACGTCAAGCATTTCACGATCCCTCCTTTGACCCCGATGCTTGCGGAACCAAGCGCACCGCGCGTAAGCGGCACGAGGCGTCACCGGCATCCGCGGCAACCGTCACCATGTCGACCCAGCCGCGCCCATCGCGCACGATGGCGCCCCATACGTTGCCCTTGATGTCGAGGTAACCGCTTAGAGCGAGCTGGGCTGTGGGCACCTCGCGATAAACACGCAACAGGTCCGCGGCAGCCTCGGTCATCGGTCGCTCCTCGGCCCATGTCAGCCGGGCTGCGACTGCGTTGTCCGCAGATGGACCCGCCGCAGCATCCGCCCGTTCGTCGAGGGCGCGCAGAAAAGTTTGTGCCGTGACGGCGGCATCCCTGTCGGCCGTGTCCCGCGCTTTGTCATCGGGAGGCGCCACCGCGCCCGAGCTCCCATCCGCGACGGCCCCAGAACGCTGCTGTCGCACGGCATTCAGCCCCCAGAGCGTCGCCGCAATCGCCACAATCAGGCAAGCGAGCACCAGCAGCACGCCAACAGAATGCCCGCCTTCTACAGGCTGTTGATGCCGTCTTTGATCGCGTTCCATAGCTTTTCGACGTTGCCCTTAAATGCAACGATGGCAATGATCGCGATTACCACGAGCACGCCGACCAAGATGGCGTACTCGGTGGTACCCTGAGCGCTTTCCTCCTGTACCAGCGCCTTGGCACGTTGACAGGAACGCATTGCACGGTAAAGCGTCCGACTCCAAACCCTACCCATAACGTCAGCCATTTTGTTCATGTATTCCTCCCTACATCATCCCGCCTGCTCCCAGCAGCGGGCCCAATATGGATAACAGCAGTGCCGGCAAGATGAGCGTGCCGGTGGGAATCAGCAGCTTGACGGGCGCTCGTTCAATCTCGCGCTCGACCGCGGCACGATGGGCGGCGCGGATCTCGCGACTTTGGGCAGCAAGGGTCTCGGCAAGCGGGGCACCCAGGGCGAGCGCTTGACCCACCGTAATGGCAAAGGTCTCGAGCGCCCGCACGTCCAGGTCCTGCGCGGCCGCCAACAACTCGTCCTCGCGCGCTCCCACGCCCACCTGCCACGCCATGCATGCCCGTTCAAGCCGAACAGTCAGCGCCGATCGACGATTGGCGCAAAAGATCTCGAGCGCCGCATCGAACGAAAGGCCGGCGGAAAGCCCCAGGCGCACCACATCAATCATCTCGGACACCTCACCGAGCGAAACCTGCGCTGAGTTGTCCACGCCAAATGCGCCCCTCACCCACGCAATAGCGGCATCGATCACCGAATGGGCCGCAGCAACGACTAGCACCGCCTCGCGCTTGCAGGCCCCTGCGATCTTGCGTGCATCCGCCCGATCCAAACCCGTCGCGACAAATACACTCAGGGCGCACAGGCAAGCCGCAACTGCAACCGGGGCGCTCATAGCTCCACCCGCATAATGCGCCGGATAACCACCAGGGCAACGGCGTTGAGAGCAAGACCCAACACCACAGCGCCCGCACCGGCAGGCGTCACAAGACCGCGACGAAAATCTGCCGAAAGCAGGGCCAGCACCGCGCACATACCCGCCGGCATCGCCGCGACCATATGCGCCGACATGCGCGCCTGCGACGTTTTGACATCCAGGCGGCGCTTGAGCTCAATACGCTCCCCCACCATGCTCGACGCCTCGGACAGCAGATCGGCAAGCGGGGCACCGGTCCGCTGCGACACCTTGAGCGCCAACGTAACAAGCGAAAGCCCGGGGGCGTCGATGCGGACAAGCAGGTCGTCGAGCGCATCGGCAGCCGAAATGCCACAGTCGATCGCCGCCGCCACCCGCAGAAACTCGGTATGCACCGGCTCTTGCGCGTGAGCGCCCACAAACCGCATGCCCTGGACCAGCGAATGTCCCGAGGCAAGCGACATGGAAAGTGCCGTAAAGGCCTCGGGCATGGCTTCCTCCACATCGCGCTGCTCGCGTCGGTGGTCAAAGACGTCGCGTGCGGCGCCGGCGGCAAAGGGCGCAACCGCCCCCAAAACAAAGCCGATGGGCGATAGCGACACCACGGCAAGCACAAGGCAGCAGACGCCACTCGATAGCAGCAGGAACGCTAAGCGTGAAGCATCATCCTCAACGACAAGACCGATGCGGCGCACGGGAGCCAACGATGCCCACGAACGGGCGATCTTTTTTAGCAGATCGTTTTCCACCAGCTCACGCGGCAGCTTCTCTGCCGCCGTCTCGAGCGTCTGGCGCACCAGCTCCGCCAGCGGCACCCTCGGCACATGAGGCTCCACTCCGCATACCGTCGCGGCCGAAAACCCGGCAAGGCCCCCTACGACGAGGGGCACAACGACCTCCATTCGTCCACCTCCTCCTGCGTAAGCGTTCCCGAGCGCAAGCCCTCTGCGATAAACGGCGGCTCGCGGTTGAGGGTCCAGGTGCGCTCGGCGGCATCGAAGGTCACGTAGCGCTCGAGTTCCACGCCACCCGACGCGCCGCGTCGCACCCCCGAATAGGAGGACACAAAACGCCGGCCGTCCGCATGGCGCTCGGACATCACGATGCCGTCGAGCGCCATAGCGATTTGTTCCTCGATAAGCTCGCTCGGCAGATCGATGCCATAGCGCGCAAGCAGCGTCAAACGCACCACGGTCTCTTGCTCGGTGCCCGCATGAAGCGTGGTGAGCGACCCATCGTGCCCGGTGTTCATGGCCTGCAGCATGTCGCAACATTCCGCACCGCGTACCTCACCCACCACAATACGGTCGGGACGCATACGCAGGGCGTTGGTCACCAGGTCGCGGATTGTCACCGCACCCTCACCCTCAATTGAAGCCTCGCGCGCCTCCAGGCGAACCACATGCGGGTGATGCGCGAACTTGAGCTCGGCGGAATCCTCGATCGTCACGATGCGCTCGCCGGTAGATATCTCACACGATAGCGCGTTGAGCAACGTAGTCTTGCCCGACCCCGTACCGCCCGCAACCGCCAAATCTTGGCGCAGCGACACCGCACACGAAAGCAGTTGCGCATACCAAAGCGGCAGCGACCCCAGGCCCACAAGCTCGTCCAACGAACAGATGCGATCCGAGAACTTGCGGATAGTGAGGATCGGCCCATCGATCGCCACGGGCGGAATCACCGCGTTGACGCGATAACCTGTCTTGAGGCGGGCGTTGACGATGGGACTGCGCTCGTCGATACGCCTGCCCAGCGGCGAGATGATGCGGTCGATGAGCACGCGAATCTGCTCGTCATCCTCAAACGCATGCTCGATGGGGTATAAGACCCCGCCGCGCTCAAAGAAAGCCGAGCGGCAACCGTTGACCATAATCTCGGTGACGGTGTCGTCCTCGATGAGCGGCTGCAGCGGGCCCAAGCCCACCACGTCATCCAAGATCTCGTTGATGATGGTCTCACGCTCGGGCGTCGCCAGGTCGGTCGGTTCTTCCACGTTGAGTGCCGCCTCCACCGCAGGACGCAATTCCGAGCGGGCAAGAACCGGATCGACGTAGGCACTGATGCGTGCCACCTCGTCGTAGCCCACGCGGTCCATCACGGCCCGCTTGGTGCGGCGCTTGACCGCACGGCGCCGTCCCACATCGACAGGTGCCGTCGCCGCTGCCGCACCGGCTGCTTTAATTCTCGTTTGCAGGCTCATCGGCAATCACCCTCACGCGACCAGGGAAGGCGGATGCGCGGGCGTTCGGTGCGCGTTGCACGGTCGGCGACCATATCGCTCCAAGGGCCGACGGCGCAGCCCAGCTCCACGAGCATCTCACGCGTGGCCTCGCGCACGCTGGTCGCAAAAGCGCTGGTCTGCCCCACTGCCTCGTCAGCGCGCCCAAACGCCATGAGCGCGGCGAGATCCTGCCCGCCATCGGCGATACGAATCTTGGAGCTCAACGCACAGGCAATCTCAAAGCGCATGGCGACATCCTCGTCCGCCCCACGCGCGCCAAATCGGTTGAATACGGCGCTCATGCGCGTGCGCGGCACGCCCACACGGCTCGCCAGCTCAATGACGCGCGCTGCAGACGTCGCGGAAGAAACTGCCGCATCACCCACGACAAGGCAACGGTCGCACGCCGCCACCGCAGCCGCCACGGCATCGCCCCAAAAGACCGAGGTATCGATAAGGACCACGTCGGACTCACGACGCAAGATATCGAGCAGCAGCTCTACCGGACGCGCCATGAGCTCGGCGCGCTCGGGCGCTGCGACAGGCCCCCAAAGCGTAACGCCTGGGGCAACGCGCATCGATGCAGCGACCACGTCTTGCTCCGCAAGTGCGCCCGCGACCGACGGCTCGATAAGTGTCGCCATGTCATGCGGGGCATCGGCGCCCAGCAAGTCATAGAGATTTCCAAACATTAGGTCCAAATCGAGTACGGCAGCTCGCAGACCCAGCAACGAAGCGGCATGCGCCATCGTGGCGACAATCGTCGATTTGCCACAGCCGCCCGATCCCGAGACGGCGCAGATGACCGGAGCTCGATGCAACGTCGACGCAGTGTCTGCCAGCGGTGCAGGGGCTGACGACGTGGGCGGCAACGTCCCCGTCTCGCCAGCCGCACCCAAGTGCTGCGTCCACGCCGGCACGGCAGGCTGCTCAAACTGTAGGGGCGGAACTGGGGATTCCGCTGTCACGTCGACGTGCGGGCCATCACCCGCGACAAGGCCCTCGACCTCATCGAGTCCATCGGCCAGGCTCACGCCGTGCACGTATCCCATATCTACGGCCAGGAGGTCTTCGCCATACGGCACCGACGCTCCGGCGTCATCACACGCAAGGGGGCCCGGGGGGCGCCGAACATGCTCGGCTTCCGCTTTCCCATAGTCATCAACACGCGGGCCTCTTGTAGCGCGAGGCGCCCCGGGTTCCCTATCAACAAAAACATCGGGCTCAGGCGACACGCCCCAATCGGAATCAACCGCTCCCTCGCCCACATGTCCGCTGCCGCATATGCTGTGCGCAGCGATGACCTCGGTCGCCCCCGCGCGAAACAGCCCCTCGATATCCGACGGATCGAGCGCCTCTATCAACACCACGACGCGGCTCACGCGTCCTTCGGCAGTCAGGCGCGCGACGGTCTCTCGCACATCTTTAGTATCAAACAGGGATGCCGCGATAATGGCAGCGCCACGGCGCGAAGGAAACGCCCGAGCCATAGACACCAACCCGTCTAGGTCGCCCACGCGAAGCACCTGCGCGCCCGCATCGCGGCCCTCGACTTCCTGCTGCAGCAGTCCGTAATCGCCACACGCGCAGCACGCAAGCCAGATCGCCTTCATCACTCGTCGCCTCCGCTCTTTTTGCCGCGTGCCGTGGCGGGAATCGTCAAGCTGACCGTTCCTTTGCCCGAGGCTCCCAGCAATTCCTTGACGTCTTTGGGGTCGGCCGCCAGCGTCACCCACTCGACCTTGCCTTCGCGCGTGGCACCGGCCTCGTCGCTGGTATCGATCACATACGCGCCGCACAGCCGATCGGTCACGCCGTCTTTTTGCACGTACACATCCACGTAGCTGCCCACGCCTGCGGCTCCGCCCACCGAATGCTCGGCATCGACCGCCACCGAAACGGCAACCTTGCCCTTGGGCACCTCGAGCGTATGGCTCTCGGCTTTGGTGTAGACATCGCAGACCACGGCATTTTTGGGAATACGCGAGGTCGTCACGTCGCCACGCACCTGGCGCAGTTCGGTCGCCGCATCGCGCGGCAGCAGGCTCGCGAGCCACTCTTGGGTTACGACATTGGTCTCGTCGAGGGTCTCACCCACATCGATATCACGTGCGGCAACGCAAACTTCGACGCGATCGCCGCCGTATTTGGCCAAGGTTTTGGCCTGGGCCTGCTCGGCCCGCGAACGAACCGATGACCCGTAAACCATGCAGAGTGCCGCGGCGAGCACGCCCGCTGCCAGACTGATGGCGATGCGCTTGCTCTTGTTCACGGCAGCTCCTCTCAAGACAGCACTGGGCGGACGGGATGCCCGTACCACTATTGTCCGAGCGGCCAAACAACAAAACAGCGCGATCACCATCTTGGTTTTAAGTGTCAAACCAATTACCAGCCAAGAGCTGACCAACCCGTCAAGCCCGCGGCAAGGTTTTGGTCAGCGCGTCGGCAAAACGCTCATTTAAGGGCGCATCGCCAGTAAAAAAGCCGCCTCCCGCACAGTTGGAAGACGGCTGTCATAGATTAATTCAATTACAGATGGACATCGGGATCGAGCATTTGGGCACTCACACGCATGGATGACGCCAAGTTTTGGAACGTTTCCAGGCGCAGGCCATCGATCTGCCCGGCATCGGCGGCCTCGCGAACGGCGCAGCCCGGTTCGTGGGTATGCGTGCAGTCGCCAAACCGACACGCACGCGACGCCTCGACGATTTCGGGGAAGGCACGCGCCAGGCCCCGCTCGTGACCAACGAGTGGCAAACTGCGCAGGCCCGGAGCGTCGGCAATGACGCCGGCGTCGCCCGGCAGCGCCACCATCACGCGCGCGACCGTGGTATGGCGGCCTTGGTCGTCGCGCTCGCGCACACCACCGGTAGCCAGCGCATCGTGGCCCAGCAGCGCATTGAGCAGCGTCGACTTTCCAGCCCCCGACTCACCCAGGATCATGGCGCACGTTCCCGCCGGCACGCAGGCGCGCACCTCATCCAAACCACGGCCTTCGGCAGAGGACGTCACGATCACGCGCACGTCCGGGCCCACCAGACGGCGCACGCGATCCAGATCGCGCTCGAGTTCCGCGGCCTCGCAGCGGTCGGCCTTGGTAAGCACCACCACCGGCTCGGCATCGCAGTCGAGCGCCAACACCAGCGAGCGCGCCACGCGGTCGAGCAGCACCTCGCCGGCGCCAAGTGCCTGCACGATCAGCACGCTATCCACGTTGGAACAAAGCACCTGACGCTCGCCGCGGGCGCGGCCACGCCAACGCTCAAAACTCGTGCGTCGCGGCAGGACGCATTCGATTACGCCCATGTCGTGCCCGGGCGCACGACGCACCGCCACACGGTCGCCCACAGCCGGCAGCAGCACCTCGTCCTCGCCGCGCGACTTGGCAAACCCCACGGCATGCTCGGCACGAAAGGTATCGTCGGCCGTCGCCACCAGCGGAAACCCGCGATCTAAGCGCACCACGGCACCCAGCTGCATCTGCTCGGGCTCCTCGGCGTGGGCGCAAAAATCGTCAAATGCTGCCTGCTGAGCCGCGGCGACCGGCAGATCGCCAAACGCCGGAACATCCTGCAGCGCATCGAGTCCCGGCACGCTCGCCAGCAGCTCCTCGGCAGACGTGGGGGCTTCGGTCGCAAGCTTCCGACGACGATCACGCTTGGCCCGCGCCCCCGTCGTCTTTTTCTTCGCCTTAGCCCTAGCCTTGCCCACAAGCGCCTCCCAGCACCACAAATCACAACTGAGCAGGTATTTTAAATCAAAAAGAGCTGGCCGGGCAAAGCCCTAACTCAAAAAGAGCCGGTCGAGCAAACGCTCGACCGGCTCACAAACTTTCCCTCAGCCCTTTATCATCCGCGCGGGAGAAAAGCCAGCAAGGATGCCGCAGGGCCCGCCCGCCGGGAGGGGTTTCCTAAGGGCACATCCCGCAGCCGCAAAGCGGCGAGGACGTGCCCGTGGAAACCCCGCAGGCGGTCGGGCCCGGACAGGAACGTTACTCTTTTTCGACTGCGCGCATGATCGCCTTGTAGATCTCCATCAGCGGAATGATCAGGAAGGCAAGGCCCAGCGCGGCGATAACGCCCTTGAGCTCAAGCGTCACGGGGCCAAAGAACATCTCGGCAAGCGTCGGCTGCACGGTTACGATCACCGTCAGCACCAGCGCCAGCGCGGCAGAGGCCCACAGCCACTTGTTCTGCTTCTTCATCTTAAACAGCGACGTGCGGCGGCTGCGCATGTTAAAGCAGTGGAAGATCTCGACCATGTTGAGCGTGATGAAGGCCATCATCACGCCTTCCTCGTCGGCGACGCCGGCGATCATATCGGAGATGTGGATGTAGCCCATGTCAAAGTACACGCCCACAAAGAAGCTCGCCAGCACCAGCGCGGCAATGATCAAGCCCTGGACCACGCAGTCCAGACCCATATTGCCGGCAAAGACGCCGTCCTTGGCGTTGCGCGGCTTGCGCTTCATGATGTCGCCCTCGGCATCCTCCATGCCCAGCGCGAGCGCGGGGAAGCAGTCAGTAACCAAGTTCACCCACAGCAGCTGCACCGGCTGGAAGATGGTAAAGCCGATGAGCGTGGCGATAAACACCGAGAACACCTCGGCAAGGTTGGCCGAAAGCAGGAACTGGATGACCTTGCGGATGTTGTCGTAGATGCGGCGACCCTCTTCGCAGGCACCGATGATGGTGGCGAAGTTGTCGTCGGCAAGCACCATGTCGGCGACGTTCTTGGTAACGTCGGTACCGGTGATGCCCATGCCGACGCCGATGTCGGCGCGCTTGATGGACGGGGCGTCGTTGACGCCGTCGCCCGTCATGGCCACGATCTGGTCGCGCGACTTCCAAGCCTCGACGATGCGGGTCTTGTGCTCGGGCTGGACGCGGGCGTACACGCCGTAGTCCTCGATGTGCGCGTCGAGCTCCTCGTCGCTCATGCGATCGAGGTCGGCACCGGTGATGGCATGGCTGCGATCGGTGACGATACCCAGCTGCTTGGCAATGGCCACGGCGGTGTCGATGTGGTCGCCCGTGATCATGACGGTGCGGATACCGGCATCGTGGGCCTCGCGGATGGCGTCGGCGACCTCGGGGCGGACCGGGTCAATCATGCCGGACAGGCCGCAGAAGACCAGGTCGTGCTCGAGGGCGGCGGGGCTGCAGTCGCTCGGGACCTCGGTGTAGGTGCGGCTTGCCAGCGCCAGCACGCGCAGGGCCTCGTCGGCCATGGCCTTGTTGGCGGCCACGAGCTCGACACGACGCTCCTCGGTCAGGGGGACGACCTTATCGCCCTCGTAGATGTGGGTGCACAGGCCGATCACCACGTCGGGCGCGCCCTTGGTGTATTGCTCGTACTCGCCGTCCAGGGTCTCAACGACCACGGACATCATCTTGCGGCCCGAGTCAAACGGGGCCTCGCCCACGCGCGGGTGCTCGGCAGTCAGACCAGTGAGGCCCGCCTTTCCGGCATCGTTGACGAGCGCGCACTCGGTCGGCTCGCCCACGGCCTCGCCCAGTTCCTCGTCCCACTGGGCATCGGAGCACAGCGCCATGCCTGCCAGGAACTTCTCCTTAGGCGCAGCGAGCTCGTGCTTGACGACGGTCATCTTGTTTTGGGTAAGGGTACCGGTCTTGTCGGAGCAGATGGTCTGCGTGCAGCCGAGAGTCTCGACGGCAGAGAGCTTGCGGATAATTGCCTGGCGCTTGGCCATCTTGGTCACGCCAAGCGACAGCACGATGGTCACGACGGCGACCAGGCCCTCGGGGATGGCAGCGACGGCGAGCGAGACGGCGACCATAAAGGTGTCGAGCAGGGCAGTCGGATCGGTAAGGACGTTGCCCACGCCGTGGCGGACGATGTCGACGCCAAAGATCACGACGCAGATGACAATCACCATAATGGTGAGGATACGGCTGAGCTCGGCGAGCTTCACCTGCAGCGGTGTGAGCTCTTCCTTGGCCTCGGCCAGGGCACCGGCGATCTTGCCCATCTCGGTATCCATGCCGGTGCCGACCACGACGGCGCGGCCACGGCCGTACACAACGGTGGAGCCCATGTAGCACATGTTCTTGCGGTCGCCGAGCGGCACGTCATCGGTGCCCGCGGCAAGCTCGATCACGTTGGCGTGCTTCTCGACCGGCACGGACTCGCCGGTGAGCGCGGCCTCTTCGATCTTCATCGTGGCGCTCTCGAGCACGCGGCAGTCGGCCGGGACGGAGTCGCCCGCCTCGAGCATGATCACGTCGCCGGGTACGAGCTCGGCGCTCGGCAGGTGCACGAGTTTGCCGTCGCGTAGAACCTTGGACTGCGCCGCGCTCATCTCCTGAAGGGCCTCGAGGGCCTCCTCGCTCTTGGCTTCCTGGACCACGCCCAGCACCGAGTTGACGATAACGACGAACATGATGATGGCGACATCGGCAAAGTCCGCCTCGCCCTTAACCATGCCCGTGAGCGCGCTGATAACGGCGGCAACGATCAACATGATGACCATGGGGTCGGCCATCTGCTCAAAGAAACGCTTCCACAGCGGCGTCTTCTCGGCTTCCTCAAGCTTGTTAGGGCCTGTCTTGGCGAGGCGCGACGACGCCTCGTCGTTGCTCAGGCCGAGGTTCTCATCGACACCTTGGTCGCTGAGCACCTCCGCCGCGGCGGACAGGTATTCCTTTTGCATATAGAGTCCCCTCCTGGGATTCGGGCCACTCAGCAGATTGATGCCCGATCATAATTCCCAGGAGAAGGGCAAGGGCTCATCAAGGCTGCCGTGCTGAGCGGCAGTTGATAGTGGAGCTATGGTACCCCAAAGCGACGCGTCTAGCCAAAACAATCCATTTGGAAATATGGTCCGTATGCAACGATGCGGACCGTGTGATGCTCAATACTGATAAAACGTTTTTTCTTAGGCGCGTCGCCAAACTAAAATATCACCCAGATAGCAGCGGTTAGAGCGGTTGGTAAAGTTTTTTCATATACCGTTTTTCCCGTAAAAAATGAACTTCTAATTCGGCATACGGTCGATTTTTTGGGGTATTCGGTCGGTATTTCGTTATAATCAACTCAGTTTTATTTCTTATGGTTTATCTATCAGCGCAAGACGATGTCAGATGGAGGTCTGAATGTACAAGCGCACTAAGATTGTATGCACCATGGGTCCCGCCTGCGATAGCGACGAGACCATCCGCGAGATGATCAAGGCGGGCATGAACGTCGCCCGTTTTAACTTCTCGCACGGCTCCTACGACGAGCACCACGGTCGCATCGAGCGCGTCCGTCGTATTTCCAAGGAGCTCGGTATGCCCGTCGGCATCCTGCTCGACACCAAGGGCCCCGAGGTCCGCACCGGTCTTCTGGTCGACGGCAAGAAGGTTGCCGTCAAGACCGGCGACAAGATCGTCGTTACCGCTCAGCCCACGTCCGAGGATTTCCACGGCACCGCTGAGCACATCTCCCTCGACTACCTGGCTCTGCCCTCCGAGGTCGAGAAGGGCTCCCTCATCCTGATCGATGACGGCCTGGTTGCTCTCGAGGTCGAGTCCGTCGACGGCCAGGACATGACCTGCGTCGTCAAGAACGACGGCCTGATCGGCGAGCGCAAGGGCGTCAACATGCCCAACGTCAACATCTCGCTGCCCGCCATCACCGAGCGCGATCGTCAGGACATCCTCTTTGGCCTGACCGAGAACATCGACTACATCGCCGCTTCCTTCATCCGTGACGGCGAGTCTGTCCGCGGCATCCGCGAGCTTTGCCGCGAGAACGGCGGCGAGCACGTGACGATCTTCCCGAAGATCGAGTGCGCCCTGGGCGTCGAGAACTTCGATGAGATCCTCGAGGCTTCCGACGGCATCATGGTCGCCCGTGGTGACCTGGGCATCGAGATCAAGCCCGAGCTCGTTCCGCACATCCAGAAAGAGATCATCGCCAAGTGCAACGCGGCCTACAAGCCCGTTATCACCGCTACGCAGATGCTCGACTCCATGCAGCAGAACCCGCGCCCGACGCGCGCCGAGGTTGCCGACGTTGCTAACGCCATTTACGACGGTACCGACGCCGTCATGCTGTCCGGCGAGTCCGCTGCCGGTAAGTACCCGGTCGAGGCCGTCAAGATGCAGGCCAGCATCGCTCTCGAGACCGAGAAGTACCTCCCGGCTCACGCTCCGCTCGAGGTTCCGACCGATGCTCACGGCACCCGCGTCGTCAACAACGTTGTGGGTATGTCCGCTGTGAACATGGCCACCACCGTTGGCGCCAAGTGCATCACCGTGCCGACGACCACCGGCCGTACCGCTCGCCTGATCTCGCACTTCCGTCCCAACATGCCGATCTGCGCGTTCTCCCGCCACGAGTGGGCCGTCCAGCAGATGATTATGTACTGGGGCGTTATCCCGCACAAGGCCGAGATTACCCAGGGCACCGTCAACGGCACGATCGTCAAGGCGATCGAGACCGCTAAGGAGCTCGGCTACGTCGAGACCGGCGATTTGACCGTCGCTACCGCCGGCGATCCCCGTATGAGCGTCCAGCTTGAGGACAAGGTCTCCTCGACCAACGTCGCCTACGTCGCTCAGGTGCGCTAAATCGCACTTGCAAGCACATTTGCATTAAAAAGGGCCCGGAAGGCTTTGCCTTCCGGGCCCTTTTTCTGTGCGCCGATGCCTACCGCACGGCATGACACGCACCCATTTCTTTACCAAAAGCGCGAAATCCGCCCTCCGAGGCCCAAAAAATAAAGCCCCAAGCGCTAAAAGTGTTCGCCCGGTGGCAAACCCACACCTCACACAGGGCTGATAAATCGTTTTAGCAAGGTCTAAATCGACCACGTTTTCGGAAGTGCGGGGAAAAATTGCCTACCCCCGAGCACAAGCCCTTTTATTTCAACAAAACCCCTGATAAAGTTGGCTTAAATACCGCTTATGGTTGACCTGTTTGTCTTTTTCCCCGCACTTCCGAAACCGATAGCTTTTCTAGCCCAAACTACGCTCAAACGATCGGATCGCTATGTCATTTCTTGCCTGCGGACCCACGGCTTTTCAGTACTATCGCATACCGCCCCAGATACTGGGACTCTATCCGGCAATCCTGCCGCCCGACCATGACCATCGCTTGGTGCATTACTCAAAACAACCAGTATTTAAAGACTTGCTCGGCACACCAGTCTGGAGATTCGTGGGCGAAAGAAAACAGCGCGCGAACGGAAAGCTATTTCATAGCCGTCTGCTAACCCAAGAGCCGCCTCCTGGGTCGTTTAGGCAGACTGAGCATGGATTTGATGTCACGTCGCCCGAGTTTACGCTGCTCAACCTTGCTACGCAGGTCTCACGCAACCAGTTACTCATGGCTTGCTACGAGATGTGCGGCTCCTTTGCAGTGTTCACGCCTTGTAAACGGGCGCAGCAGCAGCTCGATGAAGCAATTTCGCTTAAGCTCATTCCGCCCGACTGTGGTTGGAAACGTGTTGTCGACACCAAGGGCAATGACACCAACTTGTGGAAGCGCACGCCGCTTCTTTCCGCAGCGGATATCGCCGCGTTCGCCAAGCAGGCCGCAGGCCTGCGCGGCGTTAAACAACTGCGCTGGGCGGCCGAGCACATGACGGGACAGACCGCCTCGCCCTTCGAAGTACAGACCTCCATGCTTGTCTCGCTCCCCCGCAACGAGGGCGGCATGGGCATCAATATCGCAAACAACGTGCGCATCCCACTCAGCGACGCCGCGCGCTCACTGTATGACAAAACCTGCTGCTACGCCGATATCCTCATAGAGAGCAGCACCGACAGCATGGGCGTCATTCTGGAATGCCAAGGCCGCTCCGCCCATGACAGCGAAGCCGCGAGCCTCTCCGATGCCGAGCGCACCACCGCCCTCACAAGCATGGGCTATGACGCTATCCAGATAACCTATGATCAAATCAAGGACACGAAGAGCTTTAACAGCATCGCCGAGCTAATTCATAAAAAGGCGGGGCTCCCTTACGTTCCAAAATCTAAGCTGGAACTCACTGCCGCAGAAACCCTTCGGCGGGAGCTATTGGTCAATTGGGATGAACTGTTCACCGTTACGTCAGCCGGCTAGCAGCTAGCGACCAGAGGGACTGCGGGGACGTCAGAAGCGGCAACGCGGGCGGCAAAACCCGCCTCGGTTAGCTCGACGACCTCGGTAAACGTTGCGTCAAAGAACTCTTCGGTCAGCAGACGGTACGGCGGATGATCCGGATCGCCGGGGTTTTCGCGCACAATCTCGTGCATAACGCCAATGGTCTTGAGCACATACTCTTGTGGAATCGAATACTGACCAAACTGGGCCGCCGCGGTATAGAGGCGATCGGTCGCACGCGGGATAGAAACGATGCCGAGCGTCTTGCCAAACCAGTCAAAGTCTCCCTGCTTCTTAATGCGGAACTCCTCGCACGGCTTGCCGCCGCGCGCCTCGAGATATTGGTTCACGCGCGTGTTCCACACGGTATCGGCCACCAGATGCGACCAAACGCCCAGCGTCAAATCGAGCAGCGACTGCGCCACGTCATCGGGCGCGAGCGAAAACTCGGCGGCGCCGGGGCCGTCAACCGGCTCGGCGTCTTTGTAGCGCTGCGGATAGTGCACCCGATTGAGCCTTTCACGCTCTTCGACAATCGAGGTCGCTGCAGCCGGCGCACCCGCCGGCGCACCTTTAAGCAACGGCGCCACATAGGTGTCCCAAAACTCATGCTCGCGTGGCTTAGGAATGGGCTCGGGCTTGGCAAAGTGCGTGATGCGATACGGGATGGGGTCGGCAATACCGGGAACCATGTACCCCACAAAAATGTCCGGAACCACGCTGCCAAACAAAAAGGCATTGCGGTCGCGCACGTTATCGGCAAGCGCGCCGGCACGCGCCAGAAGTCGTTCCGTCTGAGCGATATGAATATTCCAACTTGGCATAGCCACCCCCGTAAAAATCCGGATAACTATACCATTCGCAGCAAGTCACGTGCGCGGCCGCAACCCCACTATGCGGCAACTATTCTGCTGCACCGTTTTCGGTTCCATATGATGGCACGGGAGCCCCGACCACGTGGTGATATCGATCGATATAAATCGCACGGGCCCCAAGACGTCGTACTAAATCCTGATGATGCGTGCTCATCAAGACCGTCTTACCGGCAGCAACATAGGCCAGTAGAAAGTTGACCACGATGTCGCAAGAGTCCTCGTCAAGTCCGTTGGTAGGCTCGTCGAGCACCAGAATATCGGGGTTCATCGACACGACGGCAGCCAGCGCCACACGCTTCTTTTGCCCGCCCGAAAGCTGATAGGGCGAGGCATCGACCAGATCGGCAACCTGAAACAGCTCCATGGCATCACGGACGCGGCGCCCAAGCTCGTCCGCCGAAAGCCCCATTTGAGCCGGGCCAAACGCGACCTCCTCGCCGACCGTGGCGCAAAAGAGCTGTGCATCGGCGTTTTGGAACACGAAGCCCACGCGCTGATGGAACCGCTGGGCCGTCGCGGAATCCTTGAGATATGCCGCATCGACCACATGTCCATCAAACAGGTACGTACCCGCATCCGCAAGCTCAAGGCCGTTTATAAGCCGCATGATTGTCGTCTTGCCGCAGCCGTTGGGTCCAAGCAGAGCAACCAGCTCACCGCGATTAACCTGCAGCGACACGCTATCGACCACCGTATGGCCCGCATAGGAAAACACCACGTCGCGAAACTCGATGAGCGGCGTGGCCTTGGCGCCGGCAGCACCGCTCGCACCCATCGCACCATTTGTATCGTTTGCCAAAACGTCGCCCTTCCCTGTTCACATCGACGGCTTGACCGCCCGCGCTACAGCACCGCGCACAACACGGCGAGCAGCACCACAACGGCCGCATAGACCGCGTCGCGCCAGCCAAAGCCGTTCCGTGCAGGCGCCGGATATGCGCCGGCAAAACCGCGGCAAAGCATAGCCTCGTCCATCGCGCGGCTGCATTCCATCGCCTTGATAAAGGTCATGCCCATGATACCCGCGATCGAATCGGTACGCGAAAATCCTGCAGGCGCACGGCCCACACTGCGAAGCATGACCGATTCGCACAGGTCGTGCGCCGTGCGACCCAGCACCTCGATGTGTTTGAGCGCCATATCAAACGTAAAGATAACCTCGTCGGGCAGGTGCAGCATCTTAAGCGCCGCCGACATGCGACTCCAGGTAAGCGTCCACGAAACGCCCAGCACCAATGACACATTAACAAAGGTCTTGAGCGCAATCTTGAGCATGGCGCCCGTGGCAGAAGCGCCCAGCAGCAGGGCAGGCAGCGCCAAAACCACGGCAAACCCCGCGGCAGCCAACGCCGGCACAAAGGTCGCGTGCAGCCCGCGTACGGGGCGCACCGCAACGAGCACCAACGCGATCGCTGTCATCAGCATCAAGTACAGCGGGCTCTGCGTCAGGCATACGCACAGGACGCAGACGAACATCCCCACCAAACGCACTGGCGCCGAAACGGAAGAAAGGGCGCGGTCGATAATCGACCCGCCCTTATGCACGCCGCCACCTAGGCGAACCCGCTCAAGCAGGCTCGCCAGGTGCAGGACATTCTTTTGCATCACACGATGCCGAGCCCCCGCGGGCTCATAACGCTGCTCGGCCGCAAGCCAGCTAGGCAGCTCGACCGTCGCCATGGGCTCCGCTTTCCTTGACCGTTAGCGAGACCAGACGGAATGCGATGGTGAGCACCGCCACGCCAATCACTCCCGAGAGGATATACATCGCGGCCTGGCCGGCAAAGCCAAGGCCCTGCTCCTCGGAATAGGCCTGCAGATAATCGCCCGTGGGCAGGGCATCGGCAAAGGTCGGGGTATCGAGACCGACCGAAGTCTGCAGACTGTCGTCACCAGCCTCCTGAACGGCGGTCGCGGCGCCCTCAGCGTCCCACTCGCCCCAGGCGTCACCCGTGGCAAGCAAGCCGAGCGGCGTGGCCACGACAAGCACGGCGACCAGGATGAGCGTGGGGACCAGCGAGGTCTTCTTGGCAGCAGCGCCCTCGGCAGCAAGCTGGCCATCGGCAGCCTCGGGCCCGACGATAACGCTCGGCGCCGTCTTCTTAATGAAACCGTAGATGGCGGCCGTCGCCACGCCCTCGACCACGCCGGCTACCAACATGTGCGGGATCATCATGGCCGGAATGGCAATAGAGAGCGGGAAGGGGCAGTACAGCGGAGCGCCCGAAGCGTTGGTAAAGAACATCGGCTGAATACCAAACTCGATCGCCGTGCACAGGGCCGCCAGGCACAGGCCGACCCAGCCGCTTACGACGGCCGAAACCGAGGTGCCCCAGCTCCTGTCGTGCAAACGGCTGTTGAGCGCACGGAACACGATAGCGGCGGCAAACGGCAGCACGAAGGCCATGTTAAAGCAGTTGGCGCCAAAGGACAGGATGCCGCCGTCGCCAAACAGCAGCGCCTGCAGCGCCAGCGCGACCGAAACCGCGATGGCCGCGGCCTCCGGGCCCAGCAGCAGCGCGATGAGCGCGCCGCCGACGGCGTGACCCGTGGTACCGCCGGGCAGCGGCACGTTGAACATCATGAGCAAGAAAGAGAACGCGGCGCAGATACCCAGGAACGCCATGTGCTCGCGATCGAGCGTGGCGCGCACCTTTTTGATGCAGTGAACCCACACAGGGACCATCGCCACTGCCATGACGGCATCGGTCTGCGGGGACAGATAATTATCTGGAATGTGCATGTACGCCTCCCGGTTATCGGCGCACAGAATTACAACGCCGCTTAAATCACCTTGCCAGTGTTACGTATTGTCAGATTCGTAACACGCCACGGGCTATCATAGCAAAACGGCGCACTGCCGACAAAGCAGCACGCCGTTATGCAATGCGCGTGTCATATATGCAGGCTCAGCAGTGCCTTATACCGAGGATAGCAGTCACGTAAGGCTCGGCAGCAGCCACCGCTGACCCATACCCCAGTGCAGGACCTAGCCGCGGACCTCGCCGTTTACGCCCTTGCACACCTTGGTGACGATCTTCTGGTGCGCTTTTTCGACCTCTTCGCTGGTAAGCGTGTGGTCGTCGGAGCGATACGTAAGCGCAAAGGCCATGGACTTCTTGCCCACGCCCACGCGGACCGGATCGCGGTAGACGTCGAACAGACGCACACCCTCGAGCAGCTTGCCGCCGGCGCTGGTAATGCGGCGCTCAAGGTCCTCGCAAGTCACGGAGTTGTCGACCACGATAGCAAGATCGTGCTCAACAGCCGGGTACTGCGAGAACTCGCGGTAGTTCTCCTGGTTGCGGGCGCCCTTGATCAGCTTGTCCAGGTCGAGCTCAAAGGCAACGACGACCTCGTCGATACCCATGGCCTCGCGCGCCTCGGGGTGGATCTCGCCGACCCAGCCCAGCACGGTGCCGCCAGACAGAACCTCGGCGGCACGGCCCGGCTGCAAGAAGGCATAGCCCTCGCCCTCGACGGGACGGAAGCGAACCTTCTCGATGCGCAGCTGGGCGAGCAGCTCCTCGACGATGCCCTTGCCAAAGAAGAAGCGCAGCTTGCGGTACTTCATGTTCCAGGACTGCTCGCTCCACTGGCCCGAGAGCACGCCCGCCACGGACTTGGTCTCCTTGGGCAGGCTGGCGTTCTCGCGGCCGTGGAACAGGCTGCCGACCTCGTACAGGTGCACGTTGGGCGTGCCATGGGCCTCGTTATAGGCCACAGACTGCAGCAGGCCCGGCAGCAGCGAGCGGCGCATCTCGGTCTGCTCGGCCACCAGCGGGTTCATAAGTACCACGGGGCAGCCGCGGCCCTCGGTGGACATGCCGATCTTCTCCAGGTCGCCCGGGGCGGCAAAGCCAAAGGTCGTGGTCTCGTTGAGGCCGCAGGCGCGCAGGATCTCGCCGACCTTGCGGGTGAGCTTCTGCTCGCGGGTCAGGCCACCGATGTGGTTCTTGGCAGCCGGGATGGTCGCCGTCACGCGGCCCATGCCCCACAGGCGCAGGACCTCCTCGATCAGGTCGATCTCGCGCGGCAGGTCGGGGCGGAAGCTCGGCGGGGTAACCATAAAGTCCTCGCCGTCGCGCTCGACGGTGCAGCCCAGGCGGGTGAGCGAGCGCTCGATAAAATCGGGCTCGATGTCGGCGCCGCAGATGGCGTGCACGCGGGCCAGGCGCAGCTTAATGCTGTCGATGGTCTTGGGCGCGGGGAACACATCTACGTAGCCGGGAGCGACCTCGCCGCCGGCGATCTCCTCGATGAGCGCGCAGGCAACATTGGCCACATCCACGCAGCCGGTCTCATCGACCTGGCGCTCAAAGCGGATGGAGGCGTCGGAGATCAGCGACAGGTCGCGGCTGGTGTGCGAGGTGCGGCCGGCGTCGAAGCAGGCGCTCTCGACCATCACGTCGACGGTGTCGTCCTCGATCTCGGAATCCATGCCGCCCATAACGCCGGCCAGCGCCACGGGACGCTCGCCGTCGGTGATAAGGCCCATGCCGGCGTCGAGCGTGCGCTCCTCGCCGTCGAGGGTCGTGAACTTCTCGTCCTGCTGGGCGGCGCGAACCACCACGCGGCGCCTGCCCTCGCGCTCGGCAAAGGTGTCCAGGTCAAAAGCGTGCAGCGGCTGACCGGTGAGCATCATCACATAGTTGGTGATGTCGACGATGTTGTTGTGCGGACGCACGCCCAGGGCGTTAAGGCGCTTGACCATCCAGTCGGGCGAGGGGCCGACCTTCACGTTGCGCACAATGCGGGCGACATAGCGGTCGCACAGGCCCTCGTCGGCGATCTCGACCGAAAGCTCGTCGTCGGTCGCGCGGCCGGTCTCCGCCTTGATGGCGGGCAGCTCAACGTGGAAATCGCGATCGAAAATGGCACCGGTTTCGCGGGCCATGCCAATCATGGACAGGCAGTCGGGGCGGTTGGGCGTGATCTCGCAGTCGAGCACGGTATCACTCGAGCCCACATACTCGGCAAACGGCATGCCGCAGGGCGTATCCTCGGGCAGGATCATGATGCCGGAGTGGTCGCCACCCAGGCCGAGCTCGCGCGCGGAGCAGTTCATGCCCATGGACACGACGCCGCGAAGCTTGCTCTTCTTGATCTTGACGTCACCGGGAAGCACGGCGCCGATCATTGCCGTGACGATGTGGTCGCCGGCCTCGAAGTTCTGCGCGCCGCAGACGATCTGCAGCGGGGCGGGATTGCCGTCGGCGTCGAGGTTCTTGTCACCCACGTCGACCGTGCACACATACATATGGTCGCTATCGGGGTGCGGGGTCTTGGTGAGTACCTTGGCGGTCACCACGTGGTCGAAGGACTCGCCCACGGTGTCGATCGCCTCGACCTCGGTGCCGGTACGGATATATTCGTCCGAAAGGGTCTTGGGATCCTCCGGAATATCGATCATGGTCTTGAGCCAGTCGTAAGAAACGCGCATGTAGCTCTCCTAGTTCTTAATCTCCGCATAGGGAGGAAATATCAAATGAAGACGTTCGCCTTAGGGTTGTCCAGGTGCCCCAGGTTGGCGTGAAAGAGGAGCGACGCGTACTAAAGGTACGCGAGCGACGGTTTGAACGCCAAGATGGGGTGCCTGGGCAAGCCTAAAATTGGTTCAGGAAGCGCATATCGCCTGTCATGAGCGTTCTGAGGTCGGGCAGGTCGTAGCGCAGGGCAGCGACGCGCTCGGCGCCAATGCCAAAGGCGAAGCCGGTGTACTTCTCGGGGTCGATGCCGCAGTTGATCAGGACGTTGGGGTCGACCATGCCGCAGCCCAAGATCTCGATCCAGCCGCTGTGCTTGCAGAAGTTGCAGCCCTTGCCGCCGCAGACGTGGCAGCTCACGTCCACCTCGCAGGAAGGCTCGGTGAAGGGGAAGAAATGCGGGCGGTAACGCGTCTTGCGGTCCTCGCCAAACATGCACTTAACAAAGTAGTCGAGCGTGCCCTTAAGATCGCCAAAGGTGATGCCCTCGTCGACGACCAGGCCCTCGATCTGGTTGAACTGCGGCAGGTGACAGGCGTCGGCCGTGTCGGGACGGTAGACGGTGCCCGGGCAGATCATGTAGATGGGCGGCTTCTGCGACTCCATGGTGTGAATCTGCACGCCCGAGGTCTGGGTGCGCAGCAGCACGTCGGACTCGCCGTGGGCATGCGCCTCGGGGTGCGCGACGCTGCCGGGGTTGTTGTCGACCACATAGAAGGTGTCGCGGGCCGAGCGGCTCGGGTGATCCATGGGGGCGTTGAGCGCGGTGAAGTTGTAGTAGGAGGTGTCGACCATGGGACCGGACTCGACGGTGTAGCCGATACCGCTAAAGATATCCTCGGCCTCCTCGATGATCTGCTTGATCAGGTGCTGGTGGCCGATCTGCGGACGGATGCCCGGCAGCGTGATGTCGACGGCCTCGTGCTCCAGTGCGTGCTTGAGGGCGGCGGCCTTCATCTCGGTGGTGCGCTCGTCGAGCATGCCCTCGATCAGCTGGCGCATCTCGTTGGCGCGCTTGCCCATCACAGGGCGATCCTCGGGGGCGAGCTTGCCCATCATGCGCATCAGGCCGGTAATACGACCCTTGCGGCCGAGCAGCTCAACGCGCGCAGCCTCGAGCTTGGCGGCGTCGTCGGCGCCTGCGACGAGCTCCTTGGCCTCTTCCTCGAGTTTGACCAGATCATCAATCAGACTCATGTCTTCCCTTTCGTCTCTCGCGTTCCCCGCTCGCCATGACGACTGCCGCCGTCTGGCGTTGCAAAAACGCGGCCCGGTTCGGTAACAAAAAACCGTCCTCGGGCATGTGCATTGCCCAAGGACGGTTGAATTCCGCGGTACCACCTTGTTTGACCCGGCGGATGTCTGGCCCGCCGTGCCCACTCTATGCCCCTTATCGCGAGGCTCACGGCTTCCCTACTGGGGCTTCGCCGCCGCTGGCCGCGCGCCCGTTGAGGTTGCTGCTCGGGAGTGAACGCTTGGCCCTTGCCACCGCAGGAAGGCTTGCAGCCCATGACCTTCCCTCTCTTGCCGGCGACGCGGCGGGCAAAACCCTCTCCGTCAACGCATTGGGCTATAGGATAACACATTCTGCGAGCATATCGCCGCGTTCCGTTTTGTTCGCACTGGGTACAAGGAAGGTAGCTGTGCAAACTGGCCGCACGCCCACCCGTGGCGTCCGGTCTGCGAGATCAAGGATATAGGTATGGGAAAGAAACTCGATAAGAAGGCCATGGCCGCCGTGGCCAAGGCCTCTAAGAACGCCAAGGCGGGCAAGGGCATCAAGAAGCTCCGCAAGCTCGAAGGCAAACTATGGACCCGCGAGTACCTGCTCAAGATTGCCGAGTTCGATGGCGCGACGATTGCCCCCGCCAACGGCGCTGTGGCCCGCGCCGATGCTATGGGCACCCTTGCCGGCGAACATCACAAGCTCCTGACCAGCAAAAAGTCCGTCGAGCTTGTAAGCTCGCTGGCACACGAGACCGTCGCCGGCGGCAAGATCGACGACCCGCAGCTGCTCGACGAGATCCGTGTGCTCGGCCGCGACCAGCGCGAGGCAAGCGCCATTCCCACCGAAGAAGCCGAGGCCTGGACCAGGCTCACCTGCGAGGCCGACGCCGTGTGGCACAAGGCCAAGACGGCCAACGACTGGGCGAGCTTTGAGCCCTACGTGGATAGAATCGTCGCCCAGCTCAAGCATCAGGCCCAGCTCATGGACCCCAAGCGCGACCCATACGATGTTTGGCTCGACCAGCACGAACGCGGCCTTTCCGCCAAGAGCTTCGATGCGTTTTGTGACGAGGTCAAGGCCACCGTCGTGCCGCTCGTTCACGCCATCGGCGAGCGCGGGCAGCAGCCTACTGCCGACTTTTTGCATGCCCGCGTGCCCGAGGCCGCCCAGCGCGCCATGAGCTTCGACCTGATGAAGCTCGTCGGCCTTAACCTGGACGACACCACGCTCGCCTTTACCGAGCACCCGTTTAGCGAGGGCTTTGCCGTGGGTGACGCGCGCATCGCGACGCACATCTACGAGGACGACTGCATCTCCAACGTCTATAGCATCATCCACGAGGCGGGGCACGCCATGTACGAGCTGGGCGTCAATCCCGCTTACGCGCGCACGTGTCTGGAGGGCGGCACCTCCATGGGCATTCACGAGAGCCAGAGCCGCTTTTTCGAGAACACCGTAGGCCGCAGTCGCGCTTTTATGGGCCCGCTGCTCAAAGTGCTGCGCCGTCACGCGCCCGAGGTCTACGGCAACGTGGACGAGGATACGCTCTACCACGCCGTGAACATCGCTCAGCCGTCGCTGATCCGTACCGAGGCCGACGAGCTCACCTACCCGCTGCATATTATGGTGCGCTACGAGATTGAGCGCATGCTGTTTGCCGGCGAGGCCACGGCCAAGGACATCCCCGCGCTTTGGAATCGCTTTATGGACGAGTACCTGGGTATTCCTGTTCCCGACGACACGCGCGGCTGCCTGCAGGATACGCACTGGAGCGGCGGCTCGTTTGGCTACTTCCCCACGTATGCGCTGGGCAGCGCCTACGATGCCATGTTTGTGCCGGCCATGTGCCGCGACGGTGTCGACCTTAACGGCGCCTGTGCGAGCGGCGACCTGGCACCCGTCCGCGCTTGGCTGGGTGAGCACATTTGGCAGTGGGGCCGCGCCAAGGACGCGCCGGAGCTCATCAAGGGCGCGTGCGGTATGGCATTCGATGCCCGCTACTACTGCAGCTACCTGCAGGACAAGTTCACCACGCTGTACCAGCTGTAAGGATTGACCAGCACGCCATCGCCAACGCCAACCATGTTGACGTCGATGTCTTGGCAACGTCAGCGAAAACGGCCCCAAGAGAGCAAGGTGACGTGAAATGAAAGGGCGCTGACCTTCTGGTCGCGCCCTTGAAATTGAATGCCAGATTGCCGTTTGGGGCCGTTTGTAGCGTCGAGCGGTTACGCGGTTTGGTAAAACCGCGTAACTACAGAGCCTCCAGCGCGGCGGCGATGCGCTTCATGGCGGCGTCGGCGGCGTCTTGGTCGGGGGCCTCGGCCAAAACGCGAATCACCGACTCGGTTCCGCTCTTGCGCACCAGCACGCGGCCCTCGCCCGCCAGCAGCGCCTCGGCCTCGGCGATAGCGGCCTGCACGCCCATGTTGCCCAGCGCAGCATCCTTGTCCGCCACGCGTACGGCAACCTGCGCCTGCGGCAGCAGCTTGCACGGAACCGCGAGCTGCGAAAGCGTCTCGCGTTCGGCACGAATCACTTCCATCACACGCAGCGAGGTCATGATGCCGTCGCCCGTACGCTCGATATCACCAAAGATCGTATGGCCCGTCTGCTCGCCACCCAGGCTGTAGCCGCCCTCGCGCATCTTGGCATACACGTGGCGGTCGCCCACGCCGCTGGTCACGGCACTCAGGCCGGCAAGCTCCAGCGACTTAATCAGGCCAAAGTTGCTGGCGATCGTCGGCACCACGGTACCGCCCGAGAGGCGCCCGTGCTTGTTAAGATACACGCCGCACACGTACAGAATCTGGTCGCCGTCGACCACGCGGCCGCGCTCGTCCACGGCCAGGCAGCGGTCGGCATCGCCGTCGTAGGCAAAGCCCACGTCCAAGCCTTGCTCCACCACATGGCGCTGCAGGCGCTCCATATGCGTAGAGCCGCAGTCGACGTTAATGTTAAAGCCGTCGGGTGCGGCGTTAATCACGCGCACATCGGCGCCGAGCGCATCGAACACCGGCTTGGCGACAGAGGACGCCGAGCCGTTGGCGCAGTCAATGCCAATCTTGACGCCCTGCAGCGAAAAGTTCGCGCTTGCAATGAGCGAGGCAATGTAGCGGTTGCGACCCTGCATGTAGTCAACCGTGGCGCCAATGTGGTTGCCCGTGGCCAGCGGCACCTCGCTCTTGCCATCGATGTAGTCCTCGATGAGCTCCAGCACGTCCTCGTCCATCTTAAAGCCGTCGCTGTTGACGAGCTTAATGCCGTTATCGCAAAACGGGTTGTGGCTCGCACTGATCATGATGCCGCAATCGAAGCAGCCCTCCACGGTCTGGTGCGCCACGCCCGGCGTAGGAATCACATGCAGCATATAGGCGTCTGCGCCGCTCGCAACCAGACCGCTCACCAGCGCCGCCTCGAACATATAGCTCGAGCGACGCGTGTCCTTACCCACGATCACGCGCGCCTTGGCCCCGCGCCTGGCGCCGTAATACCAGCCCACAAAACGGCCGATCTTGTACGCATGCTCTACGGTCAGCCCAACGTTGGCCTCGCCGCGAAATCCGTCGGTGCCAAAGTACTTCATGCGCTCTCCTTACAAAATAGGGGCGAACAGATTGCCTGTCCGCCCCAAAATAGTACTCGATTATCTGCGCTACCAGAAAAACCCTACGCCGACGCGCTATCGCGAGCCGCCTGGCATGTAGGAGTCTGACGCAGCGCAAGCGGCTTGTCCCCCGCCTCGGCCGACGTGGTCAGCGTATACGTGATCGTCGTCGTCTCGCCAGCATGCAGGTCAACGGTGCCCGAATAGAAGGGGATTCCATGCCACGTAGCGGCGCCAAGACCAAACTGGGTGCCCTCAACCGTAAGGTCACTGATGTTGCCGCCCGTCGGGGCAAACAGTGAGACATTCAGACGCTCGTCGTCGCGCGCGGCATCGGGCGCGCTCGCCGCGACGTAGTCGGGCAGCTTGCCTGCCTCCTCCTGCGTCATGATGTTCGTCAGGGTAACGGTGATGCGATACGAGCACGTGCCGTCACCGTTCTTGATGCCCTGGCCAATCTGCGTATCGGCGTTCAGGTACCAGTCGAGCTTGGAGAAGCTCAGGTTGTTAAAGTAAACGCCGGCAACAGGATCGGCACTCGGGTCATCCGGATCGGGCAGCGAAGCGTCAATGCCCGTCTCTTTGATGGCATTCTGCTCATCATCGTTTCTCATCCACGCGATCAGGCGGCCCTCTTCGGCACCGCGCTCGAATGCACCGACAAGCTTCGTAACGTCGACGTCACCGATGCCACCGAGAATCTTGTCGAAGGCAGCGCTGGCGACGGATGCAAAGATGCCGTCCGACTCCTCGACCGGATAGTTCCAGTACACATCGTGCATGAGAACCTTCGCTGCGTTGGTACCGTCGACGACCGTACCATCAGGCAGCGAGACATTACCGACAAGGCCCAGCAGGTACTGCAAGAACACCGGATCGATGCCGACGACGCCATCAACGTCCTGCCCATACTGGGACTTCCACAGCGCGGCGACACGCTGCGAGTTGCGGGGCCAATCGGGCGAATAGGTATTGCCCGAGTTGTACAGGTTACTGTGGTTGCCGAACAGCGCCTCATCCTCTTCGTCGACGCTCTCGACTGCCTCATCCTCGCTGAGTCCAATGCGGGGAACAAACTCGCCAATCGACATCTGGCCGTCAGTGACCGAAATCAGGCCCTGCGAACCGCCAAAGCCGCCGCAAGCACGAATCTCGACGTTGTTCATGGCGTACATAAGGTAGTTGCGCGTCTGGCCGTTGGCGCCGAGCATCTGGGGAAGGACGGGGGTGACCTTCTCCGCCGCGTCAACCGCACCGTTGAGGGTGGCAAAGCCGTCCTTGGCCTTATCGACCAGCTCGGTCACCTGGGAAATATGAGTATCGCCAATGCCCTGGACCTTCTCGTTGGCGCTCTTGAACACCTTCGAGCTGCTGGAAAGCGAATCGGCGACCGCCTGCAGCGCGGACACGTTGATTGTTCCGTCCTGGAACAGCTTGCCGGGCGTTGCCTGAGCGAGATTATCGGCCATGGGGACCAGCGCGCCGCTCGAAACATCGGACAGAGCGTCGACCATGGTGCGGGCGGCGCTAATATCGCTGCCATACACCGGAATGAACGAGGCCATCGTCCACACCGGGCTCGAGGTCTCCGCCTTCATGCTGCTGCAAAGGTCGTTGATCTTCTTCGTATCGTCGGGCAAGGTCGAAAAATCGCCCGACGTGATCTTACCCTTAAGGTCTGCGACGATACCCACGGCCTCCTTTGCCTGGGCCTTCACGGTCTTTGCCGAGTTAAAGAACATGAAGCCGCTCACGCCAAGTGCAACGAGGACAACCGCGACGACAGCAACGACCGCTGTGGCGGCATAACGGTTCTTGTTCTCGCCCTTGCGATGACGATGACGGACCAGCCCGTCCGACGTCGTGCTCGACGAAGTGCCGCCGCCGTAGTTCAGGCCAAAATCGTAATAGTCTTCTTTGGAACCCGAGCCCACAAACTCGGCACCGCTATCGTCCAGACGGGCAAACGTGCCGGTCTCGGAAGCTCCCGTGTAAATCGTGCCCAAGTTGCCCGTGATGCCTGCATCCTTGAGCGACGAGGTGTTGCCGGCAGCATTGGCGCTGCCTGCATTGCCTGCGGGATTTGCGGAGACCTCGCGCGGTGGCACTGCGGGGGTAGCCCCGGTCGCAGCGGCCTGGCCGTTTGCGCGGGCCGCCTTTTTTGCCTTCTGAGACTGCTCATACAGAGCGGTGAACATCGCCGTCTCGCCCGGAGACGTGCGATTGCCGGCGCCGTTCTGGCCAATGCCACCCGGAGCGCTGGGCCTTCCCGCCCCGTTAGAACGCGGCGGGACCGCAGGACGGCCGTCTCCGCTACCCTTAAAATGATTTCCAGCCATAGAGAAATCCTCGCAATACAAAAGTCGATAAACGTTATCAGTTTATGTCATATTGAACGCGCGCAGCTAAACTCCAGACATGCGTCCTGATTACACGCAACATGCGCGAATCCCTATTCAGTTTTTAACTTGTATCAGCCGCTACGTCGACTACACCGTCAAAAATACCATCGCGATAATCATGGCAAAACCCGCCAGGTCGGTGGGCAAAAATACCGTCCCCAACATAAGAGCGCTGGTGATGGTAGCCGAAACCGGCTCCATGGTTCCAATGAGGCTCGCACGGACCGAGCCGATCTCCTTAACGCCCTGCATATAGAACATATAGGCAAAAAACGACCCAATCACGATGAACACCGCGAGCGCGCCGACACCCGAGGGCTCGAGCGCCGGCATGTGTGCCCACGGCTGGGTGAAAATGCTCAGCACGATTCCTGCCGAAAGCATGGCTGAGCCCGTGACAACCGAGCTGCCGTATTCCTTGAGGATTCCGGCCGGAATAATTGCCATGCAGGCACCGCCCACGGCGCACAAAAGGCCCGCGAGCAGGCCCATCGGCGAAATGCTCAGCGTACTGGGGTCGCCGCCTGTGGCGATAAGAAACGTTCCGCCCAAGGCGAGCAAAACACCAAGCGTCTCGCGCGTGCGCGGAAGTCGATGCGTGGCAACGCAGGCATACCCCATGACGACCACCAGCTGCAGGCACTGGAACACCGTCGCCGTGCCCGCGTTGGTTAGGCGCACGGCAGACAGATAGCAAATCTGGTTGAACAGCAAGCCAAAAATCGTAAACAGGATGAGCTGCTTGCGGTCGGCGGGGGTAGTCCACAGTTTAACCAAGCGGTCGCGATCCTTGTTGAGCACGACGACCATAAAGAGCAGGCCGGCGCAAACCTGGCGCATGCTCATGAGCCAAAACGTCTCGATATGGCAAACATCGAAGAGGTAGCTGGCGCAGGTGCCAGAAAATCCCCAGAACGTTCCGCCGGCAGCCGCGGCAAGCACACCCAGGGCCATCTTGCGCGTCTGGGCGTCGTTGAGGCGGTCGCGCCATGCACGGCGGGTGCTGCGGCTGAGCTCATCGGTGCCCTCGGGCACATCAATGTTCGATATATCGGTCATCGGCACCGAAGTCCCTGCGCCTTCGACCTGCTCGACACGCTCTTTGCTCATCCCGCTCCCCCGAAACAGCCTGGAAACAATTCGGCTTACCTTACCACGGCGAAGGCACCAGCTGGGGGCTTGCCCGCTTATCGGTAGGACAATTCCGCAGACGTCTCTTCCATGGTTCGGCATCGCAACGGCTTTGCATTATGTGACAGCCAAATCGCGGCAGCGAGCTCTTTTAAAATGGGCGCGACAAAGCCCTTTGATTCCACAACGTTAGCGATTTTAAAAAATATTCTTGCCACCGAGTTCAAGCTCCGTTATATTATCCCTTGCGCACTTGCGCACCCTTGATCGGGCGTTTAGCTCAGGGGGAGAGCGCTTCCCTGACACGGAAGAGGTCACAAGTTCAAATCTTGTAACGCCCACCAAATGTTCGCAGCCCAGAGGCTATCCCTCTGGGCTGTTTTGTTTTATCTGCTAAGCCAAAAGGGCGCCGTGGCACCCAAAACCGCTTCGGCAGCTCCAATAACCATCCCAATCGAGGCTGATACCGCCTCTACATAACCGGCAATCATCCCGGCAGACCCCAAGTTGCTTCGGTATCGCCGACAATTACCCCTGCCACACCCAAAGTCGCCCAGACAACCCCGGCGATCGCCCCAATCAGCCCCAAAATCACCCAAACAGCCTTGGCGACCGCCCCAATCAGCCCCAAAATTACCCAAACAGCCTTGGCGACCGCCCCGATCTGGCCTTCGCAAGCCTCGCGGCCACATCCGGACAGCCTTCCCATAATCAGGTCTAATACTTTTCCCGAGAAGTGAACGACCTTATTTGGACCCCCGAAGCATCCACACTTTTTACAGCCAAAACCGCAGGATTCCAATGATAAAACCGCAGGAAATAAGCCACCAAAAGTGTCGATGTTTCGGGGGTCCGTTTTGACTCGTTCACTTCTCGGGAAAAGTATTAGACCTGACAATGAGACCCTTGGTCCCATGCCCAGCAACCGCCCCTACCAATGTTGACGCGCCTCGATTACGGCCTGCCAAAGCTTAAACCGCTTCGCTTCGACGCGCTTGAGGGCAAAGTATCGCTGCTCCTCGCTCATGCGCTTATTAAAAATGGGTCGCTTGTTCCGGTGCAGCTTCCGTCGGATGCGTTCGCACAGCCGGATGAGCTTGTCGTAGTCATTTGCCTGCTCAGTCGTCACGGTGAAGTGTGCCACGCCGCTCAACAGCTCCAACTCGTTGCGGCGCTCGGCATCCTTGTAAATCTTCTCGCGTCCGTCATGAATGGCATCGCTGTCGTAATCGACCATCGCGGTCAGCACCTCTGGCAGCAGCCCGGCCTTTACTTTATCCATGCCCACCTCGACTTTAGCCGTAAGCGTTATGTCGGGTGTGCGCTCCAACACGCGAAGCTTGTGATCGCGTCCGTCATTGTATCCATCGCGAATGAAGACCTTCTTGTTAAGTTCGGCCTTGCCCAATGCATACCCGCCGTAGCGCGCAGGCAGCGACATAAACATGCAGAGCCCCGACTCCCTCGGAGAGCGCGACCCCTCGATCACATATGCAAGCAGCGCCTTTGCCTTCGCGATACCCCTCACCTTGGGCGACTTCTCGATATACGCCTCGATGAGCTCCTTAGTCGTGAGCCTGCTATCGCGCATGCCCGCATCCCTGCCTGTTACCCCACCGGGAGCGAGGTTATCCAGCCGGTAATCCGATGTCATCGCATAGCCGGCATAGACGGCCGCTGCCATATCGCCATCGTGCACAGCCTGCAAAAACGCCAGCTCGGGAGAGCACACATACGCATCAAGGTCGCCCATCCAGTGGCCCAGCGAGATAAACGAACCCGCCGGGAGCTCGTTGGTGCACAGATGCGTCTTAACATGCTTGCTCTGCCGACGGCCGGCGCGCGACGGCACCAGCAAATCCAGCGTTTCGATCCCCAGGTCATAGCGATCGATAACCTCCTGCGCTTCTTGGTCCAAGAGCGCACAGGCACCTGCAATCGACACGACCTCTGGCTCCGAATCCCCAAAGCGAGGGTTCGGCATGTGCGCCAACAGCGCCAATGCGGCGTTATGTGAAACGATAAAGTACCTCATGGCGCGAAGATAGCACGCACGCCGGCGGCGGCTGGCGGTCCTGTTAAGTTTCCGGTAAACGACCGGCGGTTTTTTCGCCGAGGTGCGCCAAAGTGTTCATTCGCCGATGCCCAAACCGCAATCCGTCAAGCTTTTGGCAAGGTTGCCGCTCAACTGGCCAAAAGCCGACCATCTACTTGCCAGTTTATCCAAGGCGTAACCAACCAGTCCGCACCGCGGCTTCTCGGCAAAACGCCACAACGTCCACACCCTGCGGTATCCTTGAGCCACTTACACCTGTAGCACCAAGGAGCCACCATGCGCACCGAGCTCAATGTTCCCTTTTCGCGCAAAGAAGAAGCCAAGGCGCTGGGCGCCAAATGGGACCGGACCAAGAAGATCTGGTATGTACCCAGCGGCGTCAACCCCGAGCCCTTTGCCGAGTGGCTGCCCGGTGTTGACCGATCCGACCCCTCTGCGCCGTATATATATCTAGTACTGGGCAAGCGCGAATGCTGGAAATGCCACAAAGAGACCTCGGTCGCGGCCTTCGGCATTCCCTATCGAACCGATGACTGCGAGGGCATCGCCATTGCGCACGCACCCAACAAGGCCGGGCATATTGCCATCGACACAGCCAATGCCAACGCACTCGCCATCGTGCCCGCTCTTGGCTGCGTGCCGGGCGAGATCCGCGACTATCTTTCTAAGCGCTGTGGCTACAAGCCCGTAGGCGCGCGAGCCTCCAAAGCCCCATCACTCGGCAACACGTGCACCAGTTGCGGCGCGCTGCAAGGCAGCCGCTATCTGTTCGAAGAACCCACGTCCCCGTTTGCCCTCACTGCCATCAACAAGCTGCCGGCACTGGAGTTTGTGCGCGTCGAAGTTGCCGGCGTCTTTGGCGTCCCGGCCACGCATACCAATTTTGACCAGGCACTCTTTACCTGGGCACGCGACCATCACGCCGAGTTCCACAAGCAGCTCGGTGAGGGAATTTATTTGTAGAGACGACATCGAGGTATCAAGGAGCAGGGGCTGATTGTTAAATGATCTCGAAACGCTACAGCCCCAGAATATGCTCCAGGTAGCCCTTGTTGAACCAGAACGATTGCTTCGTCATCCAGCGCCCGTCGGGCAGTTCGTAAGCATTCCTTGCGATGTCACCGACCTCTGTTCCATCGGCAAACTTGTAAGCCGCTTTTGACGTATGTGGACGAACGTGAACAATTGGGTTGTCCGCCATACCGGGCAGATTGTTAGTCACTTTGAGCTTTCCGCTCGCATCCCGATATGGATTGAGCTCAATGCCCTCACGTATTACCTTTCGCGTCTCATCCCAACAAGCTTTCGCAGGGCCTTCGATTTCGTTTTCTCCCATCGCCCAGAACAAACAACGGTCGAGACGCAGCACGCCATCGTGGTCCTCGCGAAACACAACGAAGAAGAAACGATTGGTCTCAAGGCACACATGAAAAGGCGACGTTTCCCAGTCTTCCTCGATCAAACGCTTGAACTCAAACGGCGGGAACGACATAGCCTGCTCGATGTGCCCCCTGTTGTTAACTCGAACAGTTCGAACGGAAATGCCTGCCTTGACGAATTCCTCGGCAGCATTGTTTTTGATTCCGAGCATACGATAGACGAGCGTTGTCCACTGCGCCTTATTGCCCGTGTACTCCAACCCGTATTGCTCCGCAATCTGGCGATCAGTTTCGCCATAGTGTTGCTCGATAAGTCCAGTTACGTAACTTTCGAAATCGATAGACTTGCCATCGTCCTGAACAATGCTCTCCCCGACTCGCGGAGCACCGAGGACATAAGTGTGGAGCACATAGTCCATATACGAGCGCTTGAGGGAAAAGGCGCGACGCTTTGCGCGATGGTGCTCAATCTCACCCGTATCGGTATTGAAGTATTCATAATACTGGTCCGCCCACATCGTGGCCTCAGTTGCGCCCTTCGTGCAAGCACCCAGATAAGTTGTCATGCCTTCTGAAAGCTCGTCCGCACGGCCATCCTGAATATAAGAAATGATCTTCTCGTAGTCGGCGCGAATGATTTTCATATCCTCTTCGGGCAGTCGAACCATGACCGCACGCTCAATGCGCTGGTCGTATTTGTCGATAGAGCGATCGCGGCCGTAGTAAATCAGCAGGATATTGCTGAGCTTGGTCTTGAGATGCGAGCTGTCGTAGTCGAGCGAAACGGGACGGTCGTAGGGAATCATCGTCAAGACAAGACGTTCACCGGCAGATTTACGACCGTCTTTAAGTACGTCAAAACACGTTGCCTTGAGCTCGACACCAGCCTCGGGAAAGTCCGGCCGGTCGTCGCTGTTGGCCTTGTAGCCAAAGTAACGCTCCTCGATCAGGGTTCCCATACCGCCCTTGTACTTCTTGGACCCAAAGTCCTTGGGCGCGCTCTCCCCCTCCGGCGCAATGCCAAGCTCAAGAATATCGCGAAACGTCATCCCGTCGAGATTGGCAGCATAGCGCTCGATGCTTGAGGGGTCAGAAAAATCAGTATCGTCAAGCATACGCTTGAAGTCGAGGTGCTTCTTGGACATGGGTACCTCCGAACGTCGCAACTAGCCCCATAGTAGTTCAGAGCAACTACTAACGCCCAGAAAATTGAGGTCTTGATCTTGTCCCCCCGATCGGCTATTGTTGTGAGCACCATAAACGGACACAGCAGCGATTGGAGAAACGTGTCTGAGATTAATATTGCCGAGCTTTTTGCGGGCGTCGGTGGATTTCGTTTGGGTCTCGAAGGCTATGCCGACCCTCGTTATCCCAATTTCTATATGAAACCAGCCGGCCCCTTCCGCACCATTTGGGCAAATCAGTGGGAACCGCCCGGAACCAAGGCGCGTCAGTTTGCGGCACGTTGTTACATGGACCGCTTTGGCGAAGATTCCGTTGTCAACGAAGATATCAATAAGGTCTTGGAGCAGGCTGAAGCCGGCGAAATTAAAATCCCCGATGTGCAAATGGTCGTCGGTGGCTTTCCCTGCCAAGACTACTCTGTCGCGCGTCCTCTCAATCAGGCGCACGGCATCGAGGGCAAGAAGGGTGTCCTCTGGTGGGACATCTATCACTTCCTCGAGATGAAGGAACCCAAGTTCGGCCTCTTCGAAAACGTCGACCGCCTGCTCAAATCGCCCGCGTCTCAACGCGGTCGCGACTTCGCCATTATCCTAAGCTGTCTTGCCGACCTCGACTACACGGTCGAATGGCGCGTGGTCAACTCTGCCGAATACGGTTTCCCCCAGCGTCGCAAGCGTGTTTATATCTTCTGCGAAAAGGACGCTGGCAGGGTTGATCTCGTTGATCGCATGCACAACGGCATCATGGCTAAAGCCTTCCCCGCCATCTATCCCGACGAGATGTCCGAGCTCGACGTTTTACCCGACCCCTACGAGAACTCAACTCGTTTTGGCGTCGGCCAAAAGACCTCTCAATTCAAGAATGCCGGCGTCATGCAGGGCTGTCATGTTCTGACCTGCGACTTTGCCGAAGACTATCACGGTGAGCGCCACGTGCTTGGCGACGTGCTTGTCGACGAGGCTGATGTCCCGGAGCAGTTCTACATCTCCGACGAAAAGCTTCCCGACTGGCGCTACCTTAAGGGCAGCAAGCGCGAAGAGCGCACTAACAAAAAGACAGGCTTTACGTACACGTATTCCGAGGGAGCCATGAGCTTCCCGGATGCTACCGACAAGCCGAGCCGCACCATCCTCACAGGAGAAGGCGGCACGGGAGCGAGCCGCTTCAAGCACGTCATCGAATGTCCCGATGGCCGTTTCCGCCGTCTTGTTCCCGACGAGCTCGATCAGCTTCAGGGATTCCCGAAAGGCTGGACCGATACGGGCATGACTGACGGCCATCGAGCCTTCTGCATGGGCAACGCACTCGTCACCGGCGTGCCCCACCGTATTGGTGAAGCTATGGTCGAAGTGTATGGCCTCTAAGGCAAGTAATCCGGAGCCGGCAGTTCACGCTGTCGGCTCCGTTTTTCTATCCCACTCCCCTGTATACTGATGTAGCACGTGTTTCATCCGGGCTTATTGGGCCGGATTGTTCATGGGAGGGTCTTATGGCTGCTTCGAATCCGCCTAAGGGAAGCGTTTCTTCTTCGTCCATCAAGCCGGTGACGCGCAAGGCCGTGCGCTGCCAGCGCGAGGTCGCTTGGCTTGTCACGCAGGCGGCGGGCAGGCTCGTGGCGACCACTCAGGACGTCAATGCGCCTACGCCGAGCTTTGTGTTAGCGGCGGCGCTGGATTCTGTGCGCCAATTGGAGCTTGCCGCACAGGATGCCAGCGGCCACCTCGACTACCAGAATGTTATGGCGCCCGACCTGCAAACGTTCTGCCACATGGCCAAGTTGCCCGCCGCGCCCAATGCGCTTTCGGACGCAGGCTACATGTTTACGCTTTCGGGCGCGGACCTTATCCGCGATATCTACGCATACTGCAGCGAGCTCACCGAGCGCCACGTCTTTGACGCGGCAGAAATCAAACCGGGATATGCCATCAAGCTGGTTCTTAGGCTGTTCCTGATGGACGGACACGCGGACGCGCAGGCATAGGACGTCTTTCGGCACCATTCATCAAGCCGGCGCTGGCCGCCTTATCTTGGTTGCCGCCACGTGAGTGAGGATTTTTGGACGGTCCGAAAATCCGCGCTCGTGTGTCCGAATATCCACGCTCGCGCGGCGGTCACGCGGGGCCTTTGTCCAATCCGCCGGCATCGTCTCCAGTTCGCCGCAGAGCCGCGGCCCCATATGGGTATACTCACGAGGATTCGACTCGATTCGCCCCCGCTGGAGCGTCAAAGGAGACTGCATATGCCCACCACCTCAACCGACCCGCGCGCCGCTGCCGCCGCGCTGCTGGTGCCCGGCACCACCTGTCACGGCTTTGCCGTCGAGCGCTGCGAGACCGTGCCCGAGCTCGACTCGGACGCCTACGTGCTGCGCCACACCGCCTCGGGCGCTCGCCTGCTGTACCTGGCGTGCGACGACGAAAACAAGGCTTTTGCCATTGGCTTTAAGACGCCGCCGGCCGATTCCACCGGCGTGTTCCATATCCTCGAGCACTCGGTGCTGTGCGGATCGGCCAAATTTCCCGTCAAGGAGCCGTTCGTCGACCTGATCAAGAGCTCCATGCAGACGTTCCTCAACGCCATGACCTACCCCGACAAAACCATCTACCCCGTCGCCACCACCAACGAGCAGGATCTGTACAACCTGATGGACGTGTACCTGGACGCGGTGTTCAACCCGGCCATCTACACCAAGCCCACCATTTTTGAGCAGGAGGGCTGGCACTACGAGCTGGACCTGCCGGAGGGCGCCGAGGGCGAGGGTAACGGCAGTTCCGCAAGCCTGCGCGAGGGCACGCTACGCTATAACGGCGTGGTTTTCAATGAGATGAAGGGCGCGCTGTCCGACCCCATGAGCGTGCTGGACGACGCCGTCAACGCCGCGCTCTATCCCGACACCGCCTATGCGCACGAGAGCGGCGGCGACCCGCGCGCGATCCCTGCGCTCACCTACGAGCAGTTCCTGGACACGCACGCGCGCCACTACAATCCTTCTAACTCCTACATCACGCTCTACGGTGACCTGGACGTGGACCGCGCGCTGGCGTTTTTGGACGAGCGCTATCTGTCGCAGCCGAGTGCCGCGAGCCGCCGCATGGACGCAGCCGTTGCAGCCGGCGAGGACCCGTCCACGCTGGCGCCCAATCCGCTGGTCGTGCAGGCGCCCGTGACCTGCGAGTACAAGCGTGTCGAGATGGCAACCACACCCGAGAACGCCCTGGTGGGCCTGGGTCTTGTGCTGGGCAGCGCGCTCGACCGCAAGCGCACGATCGCGGCGGACATCCTGTTCGAGGCACTGCTGGGTTCCAACGAGGCACCGGTTAAGAAGGCCATTCTGGCCGCCGGCCTGGGCGGCAACGTGGTGAGCTACACCGCGGCCGAGAGCCTGCAGCCCTACGAGATCATCATGCTGCAAAACGCGCAGCCCGGCGTGGCGCGCGAGCTGCGCCGCGTGTTCCAGGACGCCTGCCGCGACCTGTGCGAGCACGGCGTTCCGCGCGAGCGCCTAGAGGCCATCATCAGCAGCAACGAATACGACCTGCGCCAGCGCGACTACGGTATCGCCGACGGCGTGGCCATTGCGTGCGACGCGCTGAGCACCTGGCTCTACGATGACGACGCCGCGACGCTGGCGCTCAAATACGGCCCGGTGTACGAGGAGCTGCGCGGCGAGCTGGACGGCAGCTATTTTGAGGACCTGCTGCGCGAGCTCGTGCTGGAAAACGACCACATGGCGCTGGTCGAGCTGGTGCCGGTGGATGCCGCCGAGGGTGCGGAGAGTGCCGAGGCTGCCGAGCTGGCAGCCAAGCGCGATGCCATGACCGATGCCGAGCTGGCCGATGTGGTCGAGCGCACGGCTGCGCTGCGCGCCGCGCAGGAGGCGGATGACGCGCCCGAGGCCAAGGCCACGCTGCCACGCCTGCGCGTGTCCGACATTGGCGAGGCGCGCCCCGAGCCGCCGCTGGTCGTGGACACGACCGCGCCCATCCCCTGCCTGCGCCACGGCATCCCCACCAACCGCTTGGCCTACGCCATGCAGTATTTCGACCTGAGCTGCGTCGCGTTTGAAGACCTGCCCTATGTGACGCTACTCTGCCGCCTGCTCAAACAGCTACCCACGAGCGAACACTCGGCCGAGGAGCTCGACAACCTTATCGCCGGCAAGCTGGGCTTTTTGAGCTTTACGACCGAGGTCATGACGCAGCCCGACGTGGACGGCGTGCGCCCCTACCTGGTGGTGAGCGCCGGCGCCCTGTCCGAGAAGATCGATGCGCTGGCGAGCCTGCCGCGCGAGGTGTGGTCGAGCACGCTGTTGCTCGATGCCGACGCCGACCGCGTGCGCGACGTGCTCACGCAGATTCGCATTGGGCTTGAGCAGGGCTTCATTAACAACGGTCACTCGGCGGCGCTTGGCCGCGCGATGAGCTACAGCTCGCCTTCGGCCGTGGTGCGCGAGCAGCTTTCGGGCGTGGACTTCTACCTGTTCCTGCGCGATCTGCTCGACCACTTTGACGAGCGTCTGGACGATCTGCGCGCCAAGCTTGCCGAGCTGGCAGGCCGCATCTTTGTGGCCGACGGCTGCCTGGCGAGCTTTACCGGCAGCGATGAGGACTTTGACGCGTACTGGGCCGCCGCGGGCGACCTGGGGTTGGGTGTGGGCGACGGTGCTGTTGCCGGCCGCGACACGCTCGTGGTGCCGACGCCGTGCGACCGCCACGAGGCTTTTGTCATCCCCAGCGACATCTGCTTTGCGGCAAGCGCATGCGACCCGCGTCGCCTGGGCATTGACGTGACGGGCGCCTGGGCGGTTGCCGCCAACGCGCTCTCCTACGACTACCTGTGGAACGAGATCCGCGTGAAAGGCGGGGCGTACGGCTGCGGATTCCGCGCGGCAGGCGAGCGTCAGGCGGCGTTCTACACCTACCGCGACCCGGCAATCGACCCCTCGATTGAGCGCGTGGCGCGCGCAGGCGAATGGCTCGGCGGTTTTGAGCCCGACGAGGCCGCCTTTGAGGGCTTTATCGTGAGCTGCGTGAGCGGCATGGACGCGCCGGTGAAGCCGTACGCGCTCACCAAACGCCGCAACACGACCTACTTGGCCGGACTCGATCCGCATGCACGCCAGGAGCGCCGCGCCCAGATGCTCGCCGCCACGCCCGGTGAGCTGCGCTCGCTCGGCGCCGACGTGACGCGCATCGCAGCCGTCTCGCCCACCTGCGTCTTTGGCGGCCGAGACGTCATCGCCAAGAGCAACGCCGGCTTCAACGTCATCGACCTGCTGGGCTAACGCACAGCAAAGGTAGATTTTTGGGACATGCCTGAAAATCTACCTTTTCTTTTGCCGCTGCTTGGGCGGGGCAGCTCAGCCCGTCACACCAGTTTGTCTAAATCTGTAACATCTAGGCGGCAATATTGGCTCCAGATGTTACAAATCGAGACGTTTTCGGATGACGCCGGCCCTTTGTCTAAATCTGTAACATCTAGGCCCGATTTTGCCGAGTTACTGTTACAGATCGAGACACACCGCCGCGAACACCCACTCTTCGTCAAAACCCACGAAGGTGTCCATGAACTGCTCCCCTTGCGATGGTTTGCGTGGTGGTTTCGACATTTGACCAGATAAAACCTACCAAAATAAACCTGTCCCTTTTTGGTAGGTTTGAGAGAGGGGCCGGGATGGATAAGGCCGAGTTGCGGCGGGCGATAATTGCCCGGCGCGACGCTCTAGATTTGGATATGCGGGCGGCAAAGTCTGCTGCTGTATGCGCGCGGCTCGTTGAGTTGCTGGGCGGCTCGGGTCCCGTGGCCCCGCGCACCGTTGCCGTCTATGCCGCCATGGGCTCCGAGGCAGATCCTGCCGCGTTTGCCGCAGCGGCCGCAAAACACGGCTGGCGCGTGGCCTATCCGTGCATGTTCTCGGCAGCTGACACCGTGGCTTGTGGCCAGCGCATGTGCATGCGGGCAGTTGCTGCCGGCGATGCGTCCGAGGCCCCGTTTATCGCCCACCCTACGCGGGCCTTCGCAGCCACGGACGTCGACAGCAGCCGTTTTCCTATCGTGCCTGCCGAGGCGCTCGATATGATCGTCGTGCCGCTCGTAGCCTTCGACCACACCGGCGCGCGCCTGGGCTATGGCGGCGGCTGCTACGACCGCTACCTGCCCACGCTCTCGCCCGCATGCCAAATCATCGGCATCGCCTTTGACGATCAGCGTGTCGACCACGTTCCCACCGACACCCACGACCTGCCGCTACCCCACATCATCAGCGCCTAACCGCCGTTGTATCGCACCCGCAAGATGGGCATCCGAAAATCCACGCTCGTCACGCCGCAGCCGCAGCCACAACCGCAACCGCAGCCGTAGCCTAGTGCTCCTCGCCGGCGCGGGCCAGGTCGTAGGGCGTGGTCTGGTAGACGTAGTAGTTGAGCCAGTTGGTGTAGAGCAGCTGGGCCTGGCTGCGCCAGACGTTGCGCGGCTCGGCGGTGGGGTCGTCACCTGGGAAGTAATGCGCCGGCACCTGGGGGTTGAGCCCGCGCTTCACGTCGCGCTCGTACTCCAGGCGTAGCGTGTCGGTATCGTACTCGGGATGGCCAAAGACAAAGAAGCGGCGGCTGTCGGTCGACTTGACGATGTACAGGCCCACCTCGTCTGATACGGCCACGACCTCAAGCTGCGGCTCGGCCTCCACGTCCTCGCGGCGCACATCGGTATTGCGTGAATGCACGGCATAGAAGCGGTCGTCAAAGCCGCGGACCAGCGGGCTTTGCGGCTTCACCAGATAATGCTCAAACACGCCGCTCGCCTTGGCCGGCAGGTCGCATTTCTGGATACCGTAATGATGGTAGAGCCCTGCCTGTGCACCCCAGCAAATATGCAGCGTAGAGTGCACGTGCGTGGTGGACCAATCCATGATCTGGCAGAGCTCGGGCCAGTAGTCGACCTCCTCGAACGGCATCTGCTCCACCGGCGCGCCCGTGATGATCAGGCCGTCGTAGTGGATATCGCGGATGTCGTCGAACGTACGGTAGAACGTCTCCAGGTGGCCGGCACACACGTGCGTGGCCTCGTGCGTCTTGGTGCGTAGCAGGTCCACCTCTACCTGCAGCGGCGTGTTGGAGAGCTTGCGCATGATCTGCGTCTCGGTGGCGATCTTGGTTGGCATGAGGTTGAGGATGAGCACGCGCAGCGGACGGATGTCCTGGTGCAGCGCGCGGTACTCGGTCATGACAAAGATGTTCTCGCTCTCGAGCTGCGCGGCGGCAGGGAGGGCGTCGGGGATGCGAATGGGCATGGATGCTCCTTACGAGTCAGTTGCAGCTATGGTACAACGAGCGGCCCCATCCGCGCGAGTGCATCGCCCCGAGACACCGTCAGCGGCCCAAATCACTCCAAAAGTAGAGATTAAGGCATGTCCCAAAAATCTACGGCGCTTTAGCCTAGCAAAGTGGCAGCAGGACGCTACAATGGTTCGATGCGAAAAACTCGGCCGAAAGGATATGAATATGTACCAGACGCGTAAGATCGGTGTGGTCGGCCAGGGCCACGTAGGAGCACATGTCGCCAACAGCCTGCTCATGCAGGGCATTGCCGATGAGCTGTACCTCTGCGATATCAACGAGGCAAAGGTGACGTCCGAGGTCCAAGACCTGCGCGACTCCCTTTCGTTTGTCCCGTACAACACCAAGATCGTCAACTGCTACGACCACTACGAGGAGCTGGCCTGCTGCGACGTCATCGTCAACGCCGCCGGCAAGGTCGCACTGGCCGCCGGCAACCGCGACGGCGAGCTGTTCTTTACCACCGACGCCGCCCGCACCTTTGCCAAGCGCATCGTCGACGCCGGCTTCGACGGCATCTTCGTGAGCATCTCCAACCCCTGCGACGTCGTGTGCACCGAGCTGTGGCATCTGACCGGCTACGATCCCAAGAAGATCATCGGCTCGGGCTGTGGCCTGGACTCTGCCCGCCTGCGCACCGAGATCTCCAAGAAGGTCGGGGTGAGCCCCAAGTCCATCGACGCCTACATGATCGGCGAGCATGGCTTTAGCCAGCTGGCCGCCTTTAAGGCCGCAACCATCGCCGGCAAGAGCCTCAACGAGCTTCAGGCCGAGAACCCCGACAAGTACGCCTTCGACCACATGGAGGTCGAGGAGCTCGCACGCAAGGGCGGTTATGTGACCTACGCCGGCAAGCAGTGCACCGAGTACGCCGTTGCCAACTCCGCCGCGCGCGTCTGCGCCGCCGTGCTGCACAACGAGCACGCCGTGCTTTCGGCCTCTACGCTTATGACCGGCCAGTATGGCGAGGAGGGCATCTTTACCTCCCTGCCGTGTGTGATCGGCGCCGAGGGCGTCGAGGAGGTCTACACGCTCGACCTTTCCGAGCACGAGCTCGAGGGCTTCCACAAGAGCTGTCAGCATATTCGCGACAACATCGCCCAGCTCGACTGGTGGGACGCCGAGGCCTACGACGCCAAGTAGTCCGCCGGTTGATGCGACAACTCACTCATACGGACACAATGTAAAGCGGGCCGCGCCGGAAACCCACCGGCGCGGCCCGCTTTTTGACTCACGCGACACGCTTGCAGATTTAGGTCTAATACTTTTCCCTAAAAGTGAACGAGCAAAAACGAGCCCTCGAAGCATCGGCACTTTGTGGAGACCATTTCCTGCAGTTTCATTAAGATTTTCCTGCTGTTTTGGCGTCAAAAAATGTCGATGCTTCGGGGGTCCAAAATAGGTCGTTCACTTCTCGAGAAAAGTATTTGACTTCGTTTTTCGACAAACAGAAAGGGGCACCGTAACGCAAACGGGGCCCGCGCTTGGCGAAGGCCCCGTCATGAAAATCGCGTTCCCCGTTACCTAGTACCGCTCGACGCCCATGTAGCGGCGAACCTCGGGACTGTGGTCAAATACCTTGCCGCGGGCGGCGCGCAGCTCACAGCTCATCGCATAGAAGAAGATCGGCTCCAGGTACGAACGCACGCTGGCGGGCACCTCGCCCACGCCGTACTCAAGCGCATCGAGCACCATGACTGTATCGGTGTGCGTGTTGAGAAATGCCAGTGCGCGCTCCTCCATGGGGCGACACTCGCCAGCGCCAAGCTGCACAAAGTAGAACACGCCGGGCTCGGTAGCCTCGAAGGGACCGTGGAAATACTCGCCGGAGTGGATGTAGCAGCAGTGCTGCCACTGCATCTCCATGAGCGAGCAGATGGCCATGGCGTAGGTCTGGCTAAAGTTGGGGCCGGAGCCCAGGATATAGAAGAACTTGTGCTGCTGGCAGAGCTCGGCAAAGCGATCGCCCAGCTCGGCGTTGACCTTCTCGCGGGCAGCGGGCAGCAGTGTGTCCATCTGCTTAAGGCCGGCGTACATGTCGGCGAGCGCCTCGTAGCCCTCCTGCTGGTCGAGCAGCTCGGCGGCGATCAGAGCGCCGATGCCCTGCGGAACTTCGGCCTGCGACTCGCCCTTGCCCCACGGGTAAACCCAGGTGGTCCACTTGCCGTTATCGATCTTGGAGCCCGCGTAGTCAGTCATAGTCACGACCTCGGCACCGGCGGCCAGCGCCATCTCGCAGCCGTCGACGACCTCTTGCGTGTTACCGCTGTGGCTACAGGCGATGACGAGTGACTTCGGCCCTAGGCTCTTGGGGGCCATAAGGCAAAACTCGCGCGCCGTGTAGACCGTCGAGGTAAACGTGGTTGCCTCGCGCTTGAGCAGCTCATTGGCCGGCATAAGGTCAATCATCGAACCGCCGCAGGCGATCCAAAAGACATTCTCGATCTTACCCTTGCGCTCGATAATTTCCTGAACCAGATCGTGTGCGTTCACGGTGACATTCCTCCCTGTGTGGCGGCTTTGAGCGGCGACAGCTCGTACCTGCGGTCGTTCTATGTTGTCCTATTTATAGCACGCAAGCTGTCGCAGGTGAATTCATTTCACCAAACTTGTTCTGTATTGTTCTATCTATGGACGTTAGATGTCGAACACGTAGCGCGACCCCACGATCTTTTGGCGCCCGAGCAGCAAGGGCCGCTCGTCCGCATCGGTAAAGTACGCCTCCATATAAAAGAGCGGCTCGCCGACCGGCACCTCCAACAGCGGGGCCGTCTGAGCATCGGCGAGCGCGATCTCCACGGTACAGGGATCGGACTTGAGCGGTGCGCGGCCCGAATGCACGGCAACGAGCGCAAAAATCGAATTGTCGGCGAGGTCCTCGTCGGCAAGCTGCTGCAGATAGGGATGGTCGGCCAGCACAAAGGCGTTGTTCTCGAGCATGACGGGCACGCCATCGGCCGTGCGCACGCGCTCGACCACGATGAGCTCGCAGGCGGGTTCCACGCCAAAAAACGCCGCGTCCTCGCGCGCCGCCGCAACCACCGTGCGCGATACCAGGCGCGCTCCGGCCGCCATGTCGTTGGCAGCGCAGGCCTCGGTAAAACTCTGGACGTCGCCTTTCTGGACAATCTTGCGCTTGAGCTTGGGCGCACACACAAACGTGCCCCTCCCCTGCTGACGGTTGAGATATCCCGCGCGCGACAACTCCTCAATGGCGCGACGCACGGTAATGCGCCCCACGCCGTAGGACTTCGCGAGCTCCATCTCGGAAGGAATGCGCGAGCCGGCAGCGTACACGCCGCGCGCGATCTCGCCCTTTAGGTCGTCCATAACCTGCTGGTACAGCGGCACGGCGGACACGTCAGTACGGTCGGTCTTGCTATCGGCTACCATCGTTACGCTCCATCCCGTGCGTGCTCGGATTCAAACTCTTCAATCGCCGCCATAAACTGCTCGCCAAAGGCGTCGGCTTTTTTCTCGCCAATGCCGTTGACCCGGATAAGCTCGTCGCGCGTCTGAGGGCGCAGGCGGCACAGACCGCGCAGGGCCTTATCGGAGAAGACCATGTACGGCGCCATCTCCAGCTCGATCGAAATCTCCTTGCGGAGTGCCCGCAAGCGCTCGAACAGCTCGGCATCGTCGCCCACGCGCGGTCGCTGATCCAGCTCGGCCTCCTCGCGTAGCAGATCCACCGCACGGCGGGCGCGGGCCGAGGCCTTGCGCTTGGATGCACGACGCTTAACGGTAAAGGCAAACGCCTCGTCCTCGACCTCGCCGGCACGCGGGCCCAGCCCAACGACCGGGTACTGTCCCTGTGAGGTTGCCAAATAACCGCGGCCGCACAGCTGCCCGATAATGTCCTTGATGCGCCCGACCGATTCGCTCGACAGCTCACCGTAGCCGCGGTCCTCGTCCAGATGCATCTGGCGAATGCGCTCGGTGTTGCCGCCGTGGAGCACGTCGGCGATCAGCGACTTGCCAAAACGCATGGGACGCGTAGCCACATAGCGCACGGCGGCGCGGGCCATATCGGTGACGTCCTCGACCTCGAACTGCGTGAGGCAGTTGCTGCAGTTGCCGCAGCCCTCGGCGTCGTCCGTGGCGGCACCGCTAGCACCGGCTGCGGCGGTATGCTCGGCCGCAGCCTCGTCGCCAAAGTAGCGCAGCATGTATTCGCGCAGGCAGCCGGTGGTATTGCAGTAGCCCTCCATCTGGCTGAGCAGGCGATATCGATTCTGGAGCGCCCACGCGCGTTGCTCGTCATCGAGCACCTCGTCGGCAGCATCGCCGCGATCGATCAAAAAGCGACGCATGCGAAAATCATTGCCGTTCCACAGCAAATGGCAGCTGGCTGGGTCGCCATCGCGGCCGGCGCGGCCCGCCTCCTGGTAGTACGCCTCGATGCTCTCGGGCACGTTGTTGTGAATCACGTAGCGCACGTTGGGCTTGTCGATACCCATGCCAAAGGCGTTGGTGGCAACCATTACCTGGATATCGTCGTCGATAAAGGCGCGCTGGCTTTGCCGGCGGGCGTCGTTGCCCATGCCGGCATGGTAGCGGCCAACGCGAATGCCGCTGGAGCCCAGCGCCTCGGCAAGCTCGCTTGCCAGCGCATCGACGGTCTTGCGAGTCGAGCAATACACGATGCCGCTTTCACTCGAATGTGCGATCACATAGTCGCGCACCCACGCGGCCTTGGCCTTGTCGCCCATCTCCTCGCAGCCAAAGTAGAGGTTCTTGCGATCGAAGCCCGTCACCACCGTCGCGGGGTTTTGCAGGCCGAGCATCTGCTGAATGTCCGCACGCACGCGCTCGGTCGCCGTAGCGGTAAAGGCCGCCACGATGGGGCGCTGCGGCAGGGAATCGATGAACTCGCGAATCTGCAGGTAGGCGGGACGGAAATCCTGGCCCCACTGGCTTACGCAGTGGGCCTCGTCAATGGCCACGAGCGGCACGCCAATGCCGGCGGCGGCCTCCCGCGCAAAAGTTAAAAAGCGCGGCTCGAGCAGACGCTCGGGCGCCACGTACATAAGCTGGTAGCGGCCCTCGCGCGCCCGCTTGAGCACGGTGTTTTGCTGGGCCGGAGTAAGACTGGAGTTGAGATAGCTGGGTCGCGCACCCGCCGCGAGCAATGCACGGGTCTGATCCTCCATAAGCGACAGCAGCGGACTCACCACAAAGGTGATACCGGGCAGCATGAGCGCGGGCACCTGGTAGCAAATGGACTTACCGGCGCCCGTGGGCATAACGCCCAGCGCATCGCGGCCGGCAAGGATCGCATCGACCATGCGGTCCTGCCCCGGGCGAAACGAGGTGTAGCCAAAATAGGCGCCGAGCGTATCGAGCGCCATCTGCTGCATGCTATCGGTCATGGTTTCCTAACGTCCAAGTCATCTGCCGCCGATTATACGCCGCCACGCGGACCGATGCCGCACGGCTGCCGGCCACGGGCAATGTAATCCGATGGGAACGAGCGTGGATAATCTCCCACTTTGAGCCCGTCACCAAGCAAAAAACGGGAGATTATCCACGCTCATTCTGCGGGTAGTCATTGGGGACATTCTTGACAAGCGCGGAAACGTCGCTGGTTGAGCATAAGTCAGCGAAAACGCCCCTAAGCGAGCAAGGTGACGTGAAAGAGGAGGGAAGCGTACTTTTGTACGCGACCGACGATTGAACGTCAGATTGCCGCTTAGGGGCGTTTGCAGCGTCGACCGGTCCGCCGTTCGTTAGAACGGCGGAACCAAAGGCGTAGCGTCGAGCCGTTACGCGGTTTGGTAAAACCGCGTAACTTATATGACCATGACGTAGCGGCTGCCCACGTAGTACTGCTTGCCGAGCAAAACCGGCTCGCCATTGGGACCGGTAAAGCCGGCACGCAGGTTGAGCAGCGGATCGTGCGGAGCGATGCCCAGCTCGGCCGCCTGCTCGGCATTGGCGCGAACGGCCTCGACCGTGCGGTAGCCAACCGAGGCAATCGGCGTTCCACCAACACGCTCGACCTCGGCAAAAATCGACTTGTCCTCAAGATCGGCCGTCAACAGCTCACGGTAGGCGTCAAAGGGCACAAAGATGTTCTCCTCAAAGATGGGCTCGCCGTCGGCCGTACGCACGCGCTTGATATGCAGCAGCAGCGCATCCTTCTGCAGGCCAAAGAACTCCATCTCGTTTTGGCGCGCCGGAACGATCTGGCGATCGATTACATGCGCGCCGGCCTTCATGCCATTGTCGGCACACAGCGCGGTAAACGTCTGCAGCATCGAGGCATGAAACTGGCGGTTGATGTGCGGCGTGGAGACAAACGTGCCACGGCCTTGCTGTTTAACCAGATAGCCATCGGAACACAGCTCCTCTACGGCGCGGCGCACCGTAATACGGCTCACCTCGTACTGCTCGGCAAGCTCAAGCTCGGACGGGATACGCTCCTTGGGTGCATAAACACCCTTCTCGATCGAATCCTTGATTTCGTCGTAAATCTGCTGGTACAGCGGCGCATTTTTGGGTGCAGGCATATCTAATCACTCTTATCGAAATATCGGGATAACAAATACGTATATAACGTCTAGTTTTATGTTACCTCATAACGATAAAACGATACATCCTCCCTACCAAAAAGGGACAGGATTGAGCAGAGCCGGCAAAATGCCAAATACCTTACTTGCCGTCGTCCTGCTGCAAGCTGTCCTGTTCGCTGAGGCGCACCTGCCTGCTGGCCATGCGTGCGGGCTTGTCGGGATCGGGAACGGCCGTGGGCATGGGTTCGTCGACATGACCGCCCCACCAACCGCCCACAAAGTTGAGCGTGTGGAACACGTTGATCACGGCGCCGGGATCAACCTCGCATACCAGCCTGATAATGTCCTGGCTCTCGTAGGTCGAGACAACGGTGTGCAGCAGGTACATCTTCTCGCGGCTGTATCCGCCGACGACCTCGGCGCAGCTAATGCCGTGCTGAAAATGGTTTACGTAGGCAGTCATGACCTCGTCTGCCTTACGCGTCGTGATCTGCAGCGTCACACGATCGTAGCGATGATAGAAACTGTCGATGGTCTTGGTCGAAATAAACTGAAACACAATGGAATACGCCGCCTTGTCCCAGCCAAACATAAAACCAAAGATTGCCAGGATAAAGCAGTTAAAGCCAAAGATGACGCCCCAGATGGTCTTGCCTGTGTGGTTGGAGACCCACAGCGCAATAAAGTCGGTGCCGCCGGTGGATGCGCCGGACTTAAGCGCGATGGCAGCACCCAGGCCCGAGACCACGCCGCCAAAAATGATGAGCATGATCTTGTCGCCCAAAAATGGAGCGAAGTGAAAGACGTTGAGGAACAGCGACGAGAGCACGACCTGCATCATCGAGAAGATGACGAAGCGCTTGCTAATGCCGCTCCAGCATAGGAGCGCCACGGGGATGTTGAGTGCGAGCATACCGAGCGAGATGTCGATGTGAACGCCACCTAGCGAGGTAACGCGATCGAGAAGGACCGCGACGCCGGTAAAACCGCTCGGAAGCAGGTCAGCGGGCCGAATGAATGCCTGGATCAGAAATGTCTGGAGAACGGCAGAGACCGTGACCGCCACGGCAGTAATGGCACGGCGGACGATGGTGAGGCGGCCGAGTACGAGCACGCGGTCCGTGAGCTGATCGATGGCATCCGCCACGCAGGCTCCTTTCGAAGGCAGATATAGTTGTGGGGCATGCCCGCGATTGTAGCATGGAGCGTGCGGGGGGCGCCTCAATTCACCCTCTCTCGACAACCATCAGAAGGACCGTGAGGCCACTCAAAAGAAAAACGCCGTGAAGAGAGCGATCCCTTCACGGCGAATTCGGCATTTGCCCAGATAAAACCTGCCAAAATAAACCTGTCCCTAAATGGCAGGTAGGATGTCACACAGATTGTCGATGACAACGTCGGCGGCAGACTGGTCCAGGTTGACGCCCTCGTGCGGACGCAGCGCCAGGACGCGGGCGCCAGAGCGCTTGCCAGCCTCGATGCCCAGAGGCGAATCCTCGATAACCAGGCACTCGGCAGGCTCCACCCCCAGCGCCTCCATGGCACGCTGGTAGATCTCGGGGTCGGGCTTAAACGCACTGCACTCGTGACCGCTGATGGTGTAGTCCAGCACGTCGGCGATGCCGGCAATCTCCACCAGCTCGTCGATCAGCTCGCGATAGGACGAGCTCGCGATGGCACACTTCACGCCGCGCTCATGCAGCTCTCGCATCACCGGCTCCGTCTGCTCGTTGAGAAGCTCGGCATACGGAACGGGGTGGTGCGGGCTGTAGACCTGCTTGTACTCCACGCGCAGGCGCTCACGCAGCTCAACATCGTCGGGCACCAGCGCCTTCCAAATGGCCGGCTCGTTAGACCCCGAAAGGTCGGGGATCTCGTCAAAGTGGAACCCCTTCTCTTCCATAAACGCCACGCGGCGACGGTTGTAGAACCACTCGGTATCGACCAGCACGCCGTCCATGTCAAACAGCACTGCCTTAATCATACGCTCCTCCTTCCACCTGCCAAAAAGGGACAGGTTTATTTTGGTAGGTTTTATCTGGGGTTTGCGGCGCGACAAACACGCCCCCAAAGCAAAAAAGGGGACGGGGTGAAAACCCCATCCCCTCTCAATCAACCCGTAAGGTCTACTTACTTGTGATTAGTAGGAAAGCTTCCACATGTAGCGACGCATGGTCAGCGGGTGCTGACGGGCCTCGGCGATCTGGTTGCCGTACTCGCGCATAACGGCGAGGTGCAGCAGCGGGTTGAAGTAGGTGACGACGCTCGCGGGCACGGCGTCAGCCAGGCCGTAGTCCTTGGAGTCGATCAGAGCGACCTTGGCGCCCATGCGCTCAAGGAAGGTGAGGGCGCGGGCGTCCATCGGACGGGTAGCGCCATCGGACATGAAGAAGACGTAGGGCTTACCCTCGGTGGAAACCTCGAACGGGCCGTGGAAGTACTCGCCGGTGTTGTAGGCGGCGGCGTCGATCCACTGCATCTCGGTGAACAGGAAGGCGGCGTGAGAATAAGCCATCTTCTCGGAGGCACCGGAAGCCATGAAGTAGATCATCTTGTCGTCCTTGAAGTCCTCGGCGAACTTCTTGGCGAGCTTCTTGCAGGACTGAGCGGCGTTCTCGCAGAGGTCGAAGACGTTGGTGAGGCCGGTGATCATGTCCTCGTAGTGGTCATAGCCCTCGGTCTGCTGAAGGATCTCGAGAGCAAGAGCGATGGCATAGCCGGGCTTCTCGCACTTGGCAGCGTAGTTGGCGTGGAAGCCGTGGATGATGACGTGGTCGGCGTCGACGGTCAGAGCGGAGCCGGCCTTGTTGGTGAGGGAGACTACCGGGCAGTTGTGCTTCTTGGCGGTCTTGTTGGCCTCGACGGTCTCGGGCGTGGAGCCACCGAGGGAGCAGGTGATCACGAAGGTGTGCTCGTTGACCCAGGAGGGCGTGTCGTAGTTGAACTCGTTTGCGGTGAAGATCTGAACGTTCAGCTTGTCCGTGTTGTTGGCCAGGAAGTACTTGGCGGGGTAAAGGTCGGACATGGAAGCGCCGCAGCCAACGAAGGCGACGCTGTGGATCTCGTGGTTGGACAGGACGTCAGCGACGATCTGCTTAGGGAGGTTAAGGTCGATCTCGTACATCTGACACATTCCTTTCGATTTTTGCGGCGCCACCTTGCCGGACGTGCGCAGGATTACCGTGATTTGGACCGAGTCGCCGGCCCATTGAAGATGTGACATAGGGACTGTCCCTTTGACACATTTAGGGATGGGAGCCTGCCTGGGGTATGGGATGCCAGGCAGGCTCCCCGGGGAAAGCGGTTAGACGCTTGGGCGCGACTAGGCCAGGATGCCGGCCGCGGAGAGGGCGATGCCGCCCACGATGGCGATCACTAGAAGCCAACCGGTGTTGACGTTCTTCTTGATGAGCCAGTACATAAGGCCGGTGAGGCCAAGGGAAATCATCTGGGGCATCATGCCGTCCAGGATGTCCTGGATCACGACGGTGCCGTCAGCGAACTGCAGCGGGGTGGTGGCGCCGATCAGCGTAGCGATCATGCCGCCCACGGACATAAGACCCACGATGCCGCAGACATACATGAGCTTCTCCATGAGGTCGCCGCCCTGAAGCTTGCTCAGGTACTCGTGGCCGCCCTGATAGCCCATCTTGGCTGCGAACCAAGTGATCAGCACGGAGGGCACGATGGAGATGAGCATGGCCAGGATCGGGCCCATGATGGAGCCCTGCTGAGCCAGCTGAACGCCCAGACCAAAGGCGATAACGCGGATGGTGCCCTGGAAGAAGGAGTCACCAATACCGGAAAGCGGGCCCATGAGGGAGGTCTTGACCGCGTTGATCGAATCGGGATCGAAGTTCTCGGGATCCTTGGCGTACTCCTCCTCCATGGAGGCGGCGAGGCCCAGGACGAAAGCGCTCGTCTGCGGAGTGCAGTTGTAGAACGCCATGTGACGGCGATAAGCCTCTTTCTTAGCAGCAAGCTGCTTGGGGTCGGACTCATCCGGATAGAGGCGATCGAGCGTGGGAACCATGCCATAGAGGAAGCCCATGTTCATCTGACGCTCGTAGTTCCAAGAGGCCTGGATGGCCCAGGAGCGCCAGAAGAACTGGCTGACCTTCTTGTTCAGGGACACGTCCTTGGTTGCGGTTGCCATAGTGTGTTCCTCCTTAGTCTTCGTCGTCTTCGAGCGGATCGTAGTCGGAATCGACACCGGCGGCTGCATGGGAACCGTTGAACTTGAAGCCCATGAAGACGACAGCCAGGCACACACCGATCAGAGCGACCGCGATGACGGACAGGTTGAGGTAAGCGGCGAGCAGGAAGCCGATGAACAGGAACGGAGTCATACCCTTCTTGATCATCATGGTGAGCAGCAGGGCCAAGCCGTAGGCGGTCATGATCTTGGTCGAAACGTTAAGACCAGTGGACAGCCACTCGGGAACCATGTTGACGATGGCCTGAACCAGGTCGGTGCCAACAAAGACGGCGAGGAAGATCGGCAGGAAGTACATGACGGCGTACAGACCAGTGCCGACGCAGATGTGCATACGGTAGGCGGTCTTGAACTTTCCGTTATCGATCGCGCTATCTGCCACATGGGTGAGGGCGGCGATGATGGAACGGAACACGATGCCGAGGAGCTGACCCAGGACGGCGACCGGGATGGCGATCGTCATGGCGGTCTCGGCGGAAGCATCGGTCAGGCACGCAAAGGCAGCGGCCACGATGCCGCCCAGGACCATATCGGGCGGAACGGCAGCACCGACCTGCACCAGGCCCATGGACACGAGCTCGACGGCGGCGCCGACGGCAAGGCCGGTGGGCACATCGCCCAGCAGCAGACCGACGAGCGTAGCGCCAACGAGGGGCTGCTCGAAGTTAAGACGACCGAGCAGGCGGGAGTCCCACATGCAGAACACGCCGACGAGGCCGACGAGCACCGCACTGATGAACGTATTCATACCCTTCTCCTTTCAGTCAGGCAAAAGCCTGGTTGACTACAGCTTGGCGTCGATGTCGACGCTCTGATACGTGGGGGTCTGCTGGACATAGAGCTTGATGCCCATGTCGAGCAGCTGGTTGATGTCGGCCTTCTGGGTGGCGTCGAGGAAGACGGAGCTGTCCTTGCCGCCGACCTGATCGGCACCGTCGTGGTTGGCGGTAGCGCCCAGGTTGATGGCGTCGAGCTTGTAGCCCTGGCAGAACTGCAGCATCTCGGCAGTGTTGCCAAAGACGAACATGACGCGCTCGCCGAGGGTGTTGAGCTTGTCCATCTTGGCGAGGGCACGCTCGACGGTGAAGACGTTCAGGCGCACGCCCTGGGGCTTGGCCAGCTTAAGAGCGCCCTTCTTGATGTCATCGTTGGCGGCAGCGTTGTCGACGACGATGATGCGCTCGGCCTGAACCTTGGTGGTCCAGGTAAAGACGACCTGACCGTGCAGCAGACGGTAGTCAAGACGTGCGAGGACGATCTTGGCGGGACCGGAGCTGTGACGGGACGCCTTGGCCTTCTTGGCGGGAGCCGCGACGGCCTCGACCGGTGCGTTGGGGTTGGTCAGACCAGTGCGGGCCTCGTTGATGAGGGCCGCGAGCTCGGTGCCCTTGACGGGGGCGGGGCTCATAGCGAGCGTGAGCGCCAGCGGGATGTTGAAACCGCTGACAACCGTGAACTTCGTGCCGTTCTTGGAAAGCTCGACCATGCTGTTGTTGACCGAGCTGCCGAGCATATCGGTCAGCACATAGACGGTGTCGTCCGCGTTGAACGTGGCGATCATGGCGTCCACCTTATTGGTGATGGGCTCCTTGTCGTCACGAGCAAGCGACACGACGTGGACGTTCGACACGTCGCCGAGAACCATCTCGAGCGTGTCTTTGGCGCCTGCGGCCAGGCCGCCATGAGATGCGAGAATGATCTGATTCATCTTGCCTCCTCCTTTTCGTTATGTTCATTATAACGTCTTATACGCTACTTACATTGATAATTAGTATAAAGACCGTTCGCGGTTAAAAATCGACCGTTTACGGGTTTAACGTACTCGAAACGTTGGGGCTGGGTAGGCGGGCACTGGCTGGATAACCCTAGGTCGGATGCCGCACGCAATTCCCTATCGCACGAAGTACCAGGGACTTTCCTGTACGGTGGGCTCCAGCGCGATGCCGGTGCGTTCCTTAAACAGATCCATGTCCTGCGATTTCTCCGTCCACCACGCGTTGGGCTTAAAGGTCATGCTCTCAATGACATGACCGACAAACACACTGTTGCGCAGCCTGGAGAAGTCGGTGTTCATGATCAGGATGGACGCGAGCACCAGCACGATGCCCAGGACCTTGATCGCGCCGGCGGGCTCGGCGTAGACACCAATGCCCAGCAGTACGGTGACAACTGTCTCGAATGACATTACGACGGGAACTTTCGACGTCTCGAGCCCCATGGACAGACCCTGCATATATAAGATGTAAGCCACGGCTGTGGGGATGAGTCCAAAGCCAAGGAACAACAGCAGCAGCTGTGGCGACATTGCCGCGGCGACATCCGGCCACGGAGCCGCGATAGCTGCCATAACCGCACCGCCAAAAACAAAGCCCCAAAACGTGACAGCCAGCGGGTGGACCGTCTTGGTTGCTATTCGGCTAAACACCGCGAGCGACGCACCGCAAAGGCCTGCAATCACACCCGACGTGACGCCCCAAACCGAAAAATGAAAACCGGAAAGGTCGCCATTGGTCACTGCAAGCACACAGCCAACGATGTTAAAGACAATGGCAACGAGCTTGTTAGGGGTCACGTCCTCGCGATAAAGCACGCGGCCGAGCATGACGCCAAACACCGGCGAGGTGTAGAGCAGCACCGAGGCCGTGGACATGCCCACCTCGCCCATGCACTCGTAATAGCAGGTGTTGGCGGCGGCCAAACCGACGATACCGACAAGCGCGCAGGGAACAAGCTCTTTAGGACTTGCCTTGAACAGTGTCAGGGGACCCGATGCTTTTCCCTCACGAGCACCTCCCTGGCAACCCATGAACGCCAAGACCGGAGCCATTAAGGCGGCACCCGACAACAGGCGAAAGGCCGCCATGCTCTGAGACGAAACACCCATGGCCGAGATGCCGTTTACAAAGATTCCGATGCTGCCCCACATAAGCGCGGCGATCAGCACCAGCACATAGCCCAGATTGCTTTTCTTCAACGCAGCCTCCTCGGTATTGTTTCCAATATGTTTCATACTACGTTATAGTCGTTATATACATTTTTCAAGCCACAAATCGCCGAACGGAAAAATCTGCTCTCCCACATACTCATTGGGGACGTACTTAAACGACTAGTCATTCAGGAACGTCCCCAATGACTAGTCGTTTAAGTACGTCCCCAATGACTACCCAACGGCTAGGACTGTCCCCAACTGCCGGCAGAAAGGGAACGTCCTCAACTGCCACATCTGGACCAAGGCGATGCCGATGCTTTGGCAACGTCAGCGAAAACCCGCCAGAGCGAGCAAGGTGCCTTGAAGCGAAGCGGCATTGACCTTCTGGCCATGCCGTCGAAACTGAAAGGCAGATTGCCGCTCTGGCGAGTTTGCAGCGTCGAGCCGTTATGCGGTTCGTAGAACCGCGTAACTAATACTCAAGCTTCCACATGTAGCGGCGCGTCATATAGTCCTTGTGGGTGACGGCAGAGAGCGCGCGCATGTAGACGTTGTTGAGGATCGGCGCGAAGATCAGGTGGTTGAAGTATTCGCTCACGCTGTCCTTGATGTCGTTGAGGCCGAGCTCCTTGGCGTCGAGCTGATAGACGCGCTCGCCACCGTACTGGTTGACGAAGCGGATGCCGCGCTCGTCGTTGCAGCGGCTGCGGCCGACGCTGATGAGCTGGAACAGCGAAGTGCGCTTGTCCAGGATCTCGAAGGGGCCATGGAAGAAGTCGCAGGTGTTGATGGTGCAGGAGTCGATCTGTAGCATCTCCTGCACGTTGCAGATGCTAAAGACGTAGGCGGCACCAAAGAGCGGACCTTGAGCCATCACGTTGATGCAGGGCTTGTCGGCGTTCTGCTCGGCCCACTTGGCAGCAAGCGGACGGGTGTACTCGACGGCCTTGCGATAGATGGGGTCGACCAAGTCGAAGGCGGCCATAGCGGTCTCGTACTCGGCATAGCCCTCGGTCTGCTGCGTGAGCTCCATGGCGATCATGGTCACGACGGCGGAGTTGGTGCGGCCCATGCAGGACTCGTCGACGGCCAGGCTGTCGTACTGAATCTTGTAGTCGCAGACCTCGGTGAGGGCGGACTCGTCGACATAGATGGCGATGGTGCTGGCGCCGCGGTCCTTGGCGACCTGGGCGGCGACGATAGTCTCCTTGGTGCCGCGCATGGACACGACGACGGCCAAGGTGTTCTCGTTAACGTAGGCAGGGGTGGCGTGCACGAACTCGTTGCTGGTGTAGCTGGAGCTCACGACCTGCGTGGCCTCGTGCTCCATAAAGTACTGGGCAGGATAGTTACCGCCGTTGGATCCGCCGGCGCCAATCCACACGACGCGCTTGATGCCGCCCTTGTCTGCCTTGTCGGCCAAAACCTGGGAGACGACATCTTTAACCTGTTCCTGAGTAGTCATCGTGCATCAGCCTTTCTTCTCGTTTGATGCTCATCACAGGCATACAAGTTACATACATGTTTTGGTTATGTCGACTAGTTGTATGCTATATTTGTCTTAGAAATTTTGCTGCTGTGGTTTTCGGTAGCTCGCTACCAGCAGTTTTATTGTTTTATTAAATACATGCTTGCTTAGATAAGCATACAGGTTAGATATAGGTTGGCAATATGGGCGTCACATCTAAAAAGAAACTGACCCAATACGAGCGCTTGGCGGGCACGCTGCGCGATCGCATCGCTGCCGGCACGTATGCGCGCGGAGACAAGCTGCCGTCCGAGATGGAACTCATGGACGAATCGGGGCTGTCACGCAGCACCGTACGCCACGCCCTTAAGGTGCTCGTTGATGAGGGCCTGGTGCGCACCGAGCGCGGGCGTGGCGCCTTTGTGGCCGACACGCCCGCGCTCCACGAGAACAACCTAGTGTTTTCGAGCTATACCAAGCAGGTCGAAGGCCAGGGCATGAAGCCCACCACGCGCACCGTGGACTCGGGCTTTGCCAAGGCGGCCGGCAGCATAGCTAAGTTCTTTGACGCCGCCGTGGGCAGCAAGCTCGTCAAACTTGTCCGCCTGCGCTACCTGGACGACGCGCCGCTGTGCCTGGAGACCACCTACCTGCCGCCAAGCTTCGAGACGCTCATCGATCGCGATATCAACGGTTCGCTCTACGCCACGCTGCGACAGGAGTTCCATCGCGCACCGGCACAGGGGCATAAGACCTTTGAGGTGTGCTATGCCTCGCAAAATGAGGCGTTTTTGCTCAACGTTGAGCGCGGGCAGGCGCTGATCCTGATCACCGACTACGTCTACGACACCGACGGCCGACCGCTCCATGTCTCCAAGCGCATCCAACGCACCGACCGCGCCAAATACACCGAACCCATCGGCTAACCTGCCAAAATAAACCTGTCCCTAAATGGTAGGTTTGGGGAGGTCGGGGAACCAGGTTGGTTTGGGTTGGTTGGGCGTGCGCTCGGCTAGGACCAACTCCATCCAACACATGTCGTACCAGCGACCGAACTTTTGGGCGCAGCGGTCGAAGGCACCCACCAGGCGATACCCCATATGGGCATGGAAATCCTGACTGTTGTGCGTCAGATACTCGTCGTCCTTGTCGTGCGGCACGGCGATGAGGGCGCACATGTTGGTGATGCCCATCGCGATCAGGCATTGCTTGAGCGCATCGTGCAGCTTGCGGCCCAGCCCGCCGTGGCGCACATCGCGCGCCAGGTAGATCGACGTCTCGACCGACCAGTCGTATGCCTCGCGGCTGTTGAGCGGACTCACATAGGCATAGCCTACCGGACGCCCGTCCAGCTCCATCACCAAATACGGGTAGCGCTTGAGCGTACGCTCGATACGCCCGGCGAACTCCTCAACGCTCGGCACCTCGTATTCGCAGGTAATCGCCGTATGGCGCACATACGGCTCATAGATGGCAAGCAACGCCGGCGCATCGTCGGGCGTCGCCAGGCGAATCGTCGGCTCGGATATTTCGGTCATACAACCCTTCCCCCTCAAAAACAAAGGCTGCCCTGCGCCAAGCTCAGGCGCAGGGCAGCCCCTTGTCACTACATCAGGCTACAGGACAGCCGCCAACGCGTCGATGTCCTCCTGCGTCGTGGCCCAGCTGGTGCAAAAGCGCACCACCGTGTGGGTCTCGTCGTACTTTTCCCAGTACTCAATCGAGGCATGCTCGCGAATGCGGGCCATGTCCTCGTTGGGCAGAATCACAAACTGCTGGTTGGTCGGCGTCTCCAAAAAGAACTGGTAGCCGCGCTCGTGCAGCACGCGACGAAGCGCCTGAGCCGTCTCGATCGCCTGGCGCCCAATCTCAAAATACAGGCCATCGGTAAAGAGCGCCTCAAACTGCACGCCCGTCAGGCGGCCTTTGGCAAGCAGCGCGCCATGCTGCTTAATACGCGGAATGGGATGCGCCGGGGCGTGCATACCGCAGAACACCACAGCCTCTCCGCAGAGCGCGCCGCACTTGGTACCGCCGATGTAGAACACGTCGCACAGCTGCGCCAGCTCGGGCAGGGTAATGTCGCACTCATCGGCCGCCAGCGCATAGGCCAGGCGAGCACCGTCCACAAACAGCGGAATCTCGCGCTTCTGGCACACTGCGTGAATCGCCGCGAGCTCGGCCTTGGAGTACAGCGTGCCGTACTCGGTCGATAGGCTCACGTACACGGCACCCGGGAGCACCGTATGCTCGTAGCTCTCGTTTTCGTAGAACACCTGGATATAGTTCTCAAGGTCCTCGGCGTGCATCTTGCCCTCGTAGCCGGGGATGGTGAGCACCTTGTGGCCGCCAAACTCGATGGCGCCCGCCTCGTGGCAGGCGACGTGGCCAGTCTCGGCAGCAACGACGCCCTCGTACGGCGCGAGCAGCATGTCGATCACCGTCGCGTTGGCCTGCGTGCCGCCCACCAGAAAAAACACGTCGGCATCGGGGGCCTGACAGGCCTCGCGGATAAGCTGCTTGGCACGCTCGGTATGTGCATCGGTACCGTATCCGGGCTGCGGCTCCATATTGGTGTCGACGAGCGCCTGCAGCACCGCCGGGTGTGCGCCGTGGGAATAATCGTTGTTAAACGCGAGCATGGCAATCCTCTCTTACCGGGTATCGGCCAGATGATTCAAACGGAGCTATTGTACGCCGCTGGGATAGGCAATGCGCGCGGCAAGGCACTCAAGTGCCAGCACCAGAGCAAAACCGCAGCTCACATCACTCAAAAAGTGCGCTCCGATCACGATGCGGCCAAACGCGACGAACGCCACAACCACAGCCGCCGTCCAAAAGACCACACGACGGCGCGACGGCTTTTCCTTAAAGGCCGCTGCGGGAAGCCCGGCGAGCATGAGGCCAATCGCCGCGTGCGCCGCGTGTCCGCTCGCAAACGACTTAAAGCCGTCCTTGACTACACCGGCGGCAATATAGGCCCGCTTGTCGGGGTTGCCAATCACCCACCACGGCTGAAACTCGAGCCCCGGCGTCACCTCGACCACGCGCATGCGCGGGCGCGACCACAGCGGCTTGACGATCACGTTGAGGATGATGGCCTGAGCGACCCACACGGCAAGCACCATGAGCGCCCAGCGTGTGAGCTCGTCGGGCTCGGTCGTGCGCGTGAGGCGATAGACGATAAGGTTGGCGACGATGGCCAGCACAAACGTCAGCACCAACTGAGCCACGATGAGTTTGCCGCCAACCCTCAGGGACGAAACGATCTCGTAGCCGGTCAGGCCAACATTGACGAAGATGCCGAGCACGGCGAGCCATTTGCTCCCCCTGGAGTCGGGACGCACCGCGCGCACGAGCATAACGCCCGCGACGCTCGCCGTCAGCTCAAACGGCAGCTCGCCGGTCGCCTCGATAAAGCGGCCGTACATACTGCCGATGTTGAACAGCGCGCTCGAGATCTGATAATCGAAGAAACTGCCCACGCCCAGGCAGAGGGCAAGGATAACCGCGATAGCAGCGGCATCTTTCTTATAGATGTACCCGAACATGCTTTCCTTTCGATGGAACCAGATTGCCCAAATGGGGCGTTTACGACGTCGACCCGTTAGTCATCGTCGGACGTGCCCAGCTGCTGCAGCAGCATGAGTGCCGCGGCCACGGGGCCGGTACCGTCGTTGGCGTCGAGACCGCGACCCAGGCCGCTGCCCGCGCCGGCGCCCGCCTTGTAGGGCACCGACAGTTTGCGGCTCTTGGGGAAGTTTACCGCGCCATAGCGGGTCTTAAGCTCATAGGCCACCTTCTTGGGAACGTCGACGCCCAAAAACGTGATGCGACCGCCGCTGAGCGTAACGCTCTCGAGCCCCAGGCGCTCGCCGCGAATGCGGATTCGCGCGCGATTGAACAGGTTGAGTCCCGCCAACGGCAGCTCGCCATGCGCGGCCTCGGTCTCTTCCTGCACCTCGTCGATGCTCTCCAGGTCCCCGGCCGCCGCAAGCTTACGGTATACGAGCACGCGCTGATCCACCGCCGGCAGGTACTCCTCGGACAAGAAGTAGTCGGCCGGCAGGTTGATGCCCACGCTCGCCGCCTCCACACCGGCATCGTCGTCGCCGCGCGCCTCGGCCACGGCCTGGCCCAGCATCTGCGTAAACAGGTCAAAGCCCACGCTCGACAGGTTGCCGTGTTGCTCGGCGCCCATGAGCGAGCCGGCGCCGCGGATCTCCAGGTCGCGCATGGCGATGCGCATGCCGCTGCCCAGGTCCTGGAACTCGGAGAGTGCGGTCAGGCGTGCCGTAGCCTCCTCGGTGAGCGGCAGCTCGCCCGGGAACATAAAGTACGCGTAGGCTTGCGTGGCAGAACGGCCCACGCGGCCCTTGAGCTGGTAGAGCTGCGCCAGGCCCAAGCGCTGCGAATCCTCGATGATCAGCGTGTTGGCGGTCGCGTTGTCTATGCCGCTCTCCACGATGGTCGTGGCGATGAGCACGTCGATCTTTTTGGTCGCGAACTCGATCATGACGTCCTCGACCTCGCGCGGGCTCATCTTGCCGTGCGCCACGCCCACGCGCGCCTCGGGCGCGGCCTCGTGTACGCGTGCCACGGCGTCGTCGATGGTCTTGACGCGGTTGGACACGTAGTACACCTGGCCGCCGCGGCCCACCTCCAGGCGAATCGCCGCGCTCACCACGTCGGGGTCGTACTCCCCCACGTGCACGATCACGGGGCGGCGCCCGGTCGGTGGCGTGGTGATCAGGCTCATGTCGCGCACGCCGCTCGTGGCCATCTGCATGGTTCGCGGAATAGGCGTTGCCGAAAGCGTGAGCACGTCAATCTGCTCGCGCAGGTTCTTGAGCTGCTCCTTGTGCTGCACGCCAAAGCGCTGCTCCTCGTCGATGATCACCAAACCCAGGTTCTTGGGGTTCACATCGGCCGAAAGCAGGCGGTGCGTGCCGATGAGCACGTCGATCGTGCCCTCGGCAAACGCCTTGAGCGCGCGCTTCTGCTGCGCCGGCGTGCGAAAGCGGCTGAGCACCTCGACCTCGAGGCCAAACGGGGCAAAGCGCTCAAAGAAGGTCTCGTAGTGCTGTTGGGCCAGAATGGTCGTGGGGCAGAGCACCATGACCTGACGGCCGGAGTCCACGCACTTAAACGCCGCGCGCAGGGCAACCTCGGTCTTGCCAAAGCCCACGTCGCCGCACAGCAGGCGGTCCATGGGCTTGGGCGCCTCCATGTCGGCCTTAATATCGGCGATGGCCTCCAGCTGGTCGCGCGTCTCGTCGTAAGGAAAGCTCTCCTCCATCTCGATCTGCTCGGGCGTATCGGGCGGGCAGGCGATACCGGTAATCGACGAACGGCGCGTATACAGATCGACCAGGTCAAACGCCAGCTTTTTGGCGTTCTTGCGCGCCTTGTTGGTGGCACGCGTCCAGTCGGCGGTATTGAGCCTAGTCAGGCGCGGCTTGTCGCCGTCGGGGCCAACATAGCGCGTGATGCGGTCGACCTGCTCAAGCGGCACGTAGAGCTTGTCGCCGTCGGCATATTCCAGCAAAAAGTAGTCGCGCTCCTTGCCGCCCACTTCCTGGCGCGCGATCTCGCTAAAGAGCGCGATGCCGTGGGTAGCGTGCACCACGTAGTCGCCCGGCTTAAACGGAAACGTGATCTGCGTAATGTCCACCTTGCGACGGCTGCGCGCGCGGTTGGCGTCCATGCGGGCATTGAGATCGGCGATCGAGAACACGGCTAGGTTGGCATCGGGCACCACCACGCCCTGCGGCAGGGCGGCATCCACAAAGGTCACGCGTCCGCGCGAGATGGTGGGTACGGCAGCACCGGCGGCAGCCTGGGCGGCGCCCGCCTCGAGCGAGCGGGCGTTGAGCGCGTCGGCCTTGCGCTCGCGAATTGCAGCATGGGCCTCCTGGCGGGCAGCACGGTCGGCAGAATCTGCCGCTGCCACGCGTACGCGCTCGCCAATAACACCGGCGTTTTCGGGGGCGGCCGTCAGCGACTCCTCAAAGGTAATGCCCTCGTCGCCAAAGGTGAGCTCCATCGACTCGCGCGCTCCGCGGTCGGGAATGGCAAACACGCAGGCATAGCGCTTGCCCACGACTTCCTGAACGCGCGTCATAAAGCGGTTGTCCGAGCCTGCGATAGCCGGCTGCTCAATCTTGAGCTCTGCCGTAACCGCACCGCCGGCGCGGATCAGGCTCACGTAGTTCAGGCGCTGCTGAGCACCAAAGTCGAGCTGCTGGGCGCGCACGTACAGGCCGTCCAAGCGGTCAATCCCCGCCTCGCCGGCGCGCGCCTCGATATCCTCGTAGGCACGCAGGCAGTCGTCGAACAGCGAGCGCGGCTCGGACAGAACCACAAGCGCCTTGCCGCTCACGTGCGCCAACGGGCTCACGGTCTGGCCGTACATCACCGGCAAAAAGCGGTCGAGCTCGGGTGTGACGATACGCGCATCAACCATCTCGAGCAGTGCCGCCAGCTTGCTGTCGCTCTGGCTTGCGCGATAGAGCGCCACGTGCATGTTGTGAACGGCTTCGTCGGTAAGCGCCAGCTCGCGGCACGGGAAGATCTCGATGCTGTCCTCGTTGCCGATGGTTTGGCCCGTAGAGCTCACCATACGGCGAATGCGATCAATTTCGTCGCCAAAGAACTCAATGCGCACGGGCGCTTTCTCTTGTGCGGGGAATACCTCGACGGTGTCGCCGTGCACGCGGAACAGGCCGGGTGCGTCGGCGGCGCCGGCATTGGTGTAGCCCATGCCCACCAGGCGCTGCGGCACTTCGTCAAAAGGAATCTCCTCGCCCACCGCAAAGGTCGTGGACTCCCAGTAGCAGCTCTCGACTGGCGGCACGCAACGCAGCAGCGCGCGGGCCGAGGCAACCATGATGCAGTTGTCCCCGCGCACGATACGCCCCAGAGCCTCGCAGCGCTGCGCCACCACGGCATCGTCGGGTGCCTGCTCGCGCCACGGATAGTCCTTGCGCTCGGGAAAGCGGCACACGTGCGCCAGGCCCACGTAGGCGGCCAGGCTGCGCGCGGCGCGATCGGCCGCGTCCTCGCCGCTCACAATGTAGACCGTAGGGCGCGGGCGGCGCGCAAACTGAGCAGCCGCCATAAGCGTGCGGCCCGACTGCGACACGGCCAGCGTCACATCCTCGCCGGCGTCGAGCCCGGCCTCGACGGTCTGCAAGGCCTCGGCAGTGTAGAGCTGCGCGGCTATACGGTGAATGAGCATGCTGTTCCTCCGGCATCGCAACGCCAAAAGCCCGCCGGGGCAAGCTCGGCGGGTCGTGCGTCAAAGTTCATTGACGCTTATGGTACCGCACGGTCCCGTGACCAAAAGCCAAAGCGACATCATGCCAAATGTTGCCCACAACGGTCTTGCCAACGCGTTTCCCAGCTTATTAATCCGCTTTCCGCTTTTTAATTTGCTGTCTTCTGGCAGCAATTTACACCGTCCGCGCCCCCTGGCGAGCATTTCGAGCTGAAAAGCGCCTATAATTGAAGATACTTGCGTATACAATGTCACTTTTTGATGAGGGGGGGGTGAAAACAAATGGCCGACACTCCATCTTGTGCACTGTACGCCGGGCTCAAGTCACTCGGTCGCATCAACAACGGTAACGCCGCGCAAATTCTCATGGACGGCAACGCCCGTTACGGTGGACGCCTCATCTCCGAACGCTTGATGGTCCCGTCGTTTATCTCACGCGAAATCGTTCACGCCAAACCCGGTGACCTTCCCGAGTCGCTGTTTGCGCCCTTTGAACAAAGTGCGCGCCAGATACTCAACCTCATCATACAAAACCGAGGCTCCGACCCCCAATCGCTGAGCAAGGTCGCTAAACGCTATATGGAATCGTGCGCCCCAGACATGCAGGATGCCCTTACCAATTGCGGCGTCGACGGCATGCTCTTTAAAAACGGCGTCGAGCGCATCGAGACCGCTGACGATAGTGACATTAAAGATCGCTTCTACATCCATCTGGTCTTTTTTATCGTTACCGGCTGCCTTGGCGACCCCGCCCGCGCCATCGAATACACCGAGTCCTTTGTGTCCGACCAGATGCTCTCGACACTCGGCACGGTCGAGACAACCGTCACCTCATTTTTCTCGACAACCGCGCGCCCCACGGGAGACATTCGCCTGGGGCTGCTGCGCGTCGTGGGCAACTCGGCACGACCGCCGTTGCATCCCCTTACCACGGACCCGGCGGGCAGCATTATCGGGTCGCTGACGAGCGACGAGAACGCCATCACCGACGTCGATTCCGATGTCTCGCGTCAGCACCTGCGCATTTGGCTCCAAGACGGACGCTGGCTTGCGCAGGGCCTCGGCTCCACCAACGGATCGTTTTTGATCTCGGGCGTCGATCGCTGCCGACAGGCTATCGAACCGCCTAGACGCGAGCGCCCCGCCAACTTTGCCAACACCCCCGTCGAGATTCACAACGGAGACACGCTTTGCTTGGGCGCCACGACGCGCTTCTTGGTCATTCGCATCACAGACTAGCCCGCCCACACATCTTCGACGCACAAGGTGCCGTTATTTGCATCAACCCATGCAAATAACGGCACCTTTTCGATTAAGGCAACGGTTGCGCTACCTTTTCACTAACATTATCGCCATGCACTTTTTTCTCGAAAGGATCGCCCCGTGACGTACGACACGGATATGAATATCATCGCGTTGTCCCCCTTTGAACCAAACGCCATGTTTGCGACCACCGAAGACCCCGATACTATTCGCCGCTTTACCACCCTGTTGGATTGCGGGGCAGTCGGCGGCGGTTCCCACCATCTTCGCAAGGTCGCCAACACCGAGGGCGAGACCTTTGCGCTCAAGACGCTGTGGCCCCTCAGCGGCTGTGATGAAGACGGCTCCGCCGTCAGCCCCTCGGACATCAAGACGCTTACCGAGGAGTATCGCAATCTTGCAGCCGTCTCACTGTTGGACGGCTTTCCCAAAACCTATGGCTACGGCTATACCGGCTCCGTACCGGTCATCGTTATGGAGTGGATTGAAGGCCTGCCCCTTCGCGATGCTGCGGCAGAGCTAACCGACCCCGCCGAGGGCGGCCACATTCCCGCAAACACCGTCGCCGCGATTGGAAAACGCCTGGGAGAGATTCTCCTGGGTGCCCAAAAGCTCGATGCGCCGTTTGTACACCGTGATATCTCCTTGCGCAATATCATCATTCGCACGACGTGCCGGTCCCTTGCCCAGCAGATTGCACACTGCAGTTTTGACCTTTGCCTGGTCGATCTGGGCAGCTCGAGCATCAAGCGCTCAGACCCCTCGTTTACCATGTCCACCGGCATCTGGCGCAACGGCACCCCCGAGTTCGCCCCACCCGAGATGCTCTCCAACGACATCCCCGAGCTGGCGCCGCTGCGTACGTCGCCCAGCATCGATACATACGAGCTCTGCAGCGTACTCTACACGCTCTATGCCGGCCACACGCCATATCGCCTAAACGAGCATATGGACCAGTCGCCCTACCTGTACAAGATCGAGCACGAGCACGAGCCGCTTGAGGCACGCGTACCAGGCGACCAAATGCTTGTCGATGTCATCATGAGCGGCATCCATAACGAGCAGTCCCAGCGCGCGCCGCTGTCTACGATTGTCGGCAAGCTCGATGCCTGGATTAAAGACATCGATTTTGAGCCGCGCACGCCGCTGCCCACCCCGATCGACATTAGCCAGCAACCGAAGCCTTCCTGCTCCGACAAGGCTCAGACGCGTCACCCAGTCATCTCGCGTCGCGCTGCGCTCGTGCTCGGCGGCGTCTGCGTTGCCGGCATAGCAGGCTCTGCCATTGCCACGGGATGCTGGGGGCTTATCGACCTGGCGCACGGCATCAAGCCGTCACTCGACGATTACACCTGGGAAGAACTCGCCCTGATCTCCCGCAAAATCCAAGAGACATCTTCCAGCAAAAAGGTGCTCGAGATTGCCGAAACCTACCACCTGGTAAACAGCAAGCAGTCGCTCGAAAACGAGAACACCAAGACCGTCAGGCTTTCCGACGGGACCAAGGCACAAATCCAGATCGTGGGCTTTAAGGCAGACACACTCACCGATGACGGCCTTCCCGCTGGCATCACCTTTATGTTCCGTACCCCCATCGCCATGCGCGCCGTAAACGACAGCGCCGCGACGGGTGGCTGGGAGCAATCGTCGCTTCGTGAATGGTTGGCGGACAAGGGCATGGCTACGCTGCCCGACGATCTCCGCAATCAGATTCGCTCGGTGCGAAAGCTCACCAACAACACCGGCGGCACCAAAGACGCCTCCAGCATCACCGCCACCGATGACAAGCTGTGGCTGCCGTCCATGAGCGAGCTGTGCGGCTACCAGGCGCCCGAAACGTTCGCAGAAGGCTACGAGTACCTTTCTACCCTCTACAGCGGAGAAGGCGAGCAGTACCAGCTCTATCGCGAGCAGAGCGTAAGCGGTCTGACCACCAACGACGCCATGATCCGCACCGTCGCCGGCAAAAAGATCTACTACTGGGAGCGCACCCCCAGCGCCGACTGCAGCGAGGGCGCCAACTCGACGTACTTTAACCGCGTTGGAAGAGACGGCGACGTGTTTAGCTGGGCAACGCCCGGAAACAAACCAGACCAAAAGACCTATGTCCTACCCGGCTTTTGCATCTAATACCTTCACCGGATACCAGAAAGGAGCCTCGCATCATGCGCGCGGAAACACCTTCCGAGGTGCTCTTTGATTTCCTTAAGTGCGACCTGCAGATCAATAATCGAGAAGCGGCGCGCATCTTGGTTTCGGACAAGCCGATGGACGCCAAACCGGCCCCAAGGTTTCGCATTGCCGAAAAGACGTTTCTATCGCGACGCGTGGTGCACGTCGTTCCGGGTACCGACAAGATCGACCCCGAGATGTTTGCCGATTTTTCGCAGAGCGTCCAGAACTTGGCTGCCGCTGCAAAAATCGCCAGCGGCAGCAGTCCAGCGGCCGCCAACGCTCGCCAGCAAGCCATTACGACGCGTGCCCTCGAGCGCATGGCGACGTCGCTCGAACACTGGGGGCTCGATGGTTCCATCCTGCGCAATATCTTTGACCGCATCGCCGTCATGCCGGGCCTCAAGCAAAGCGACCGGCGCCTTTTGGAGCTTCTTGCGCTAACGGTCTGCGGATGCTTGGCCGATCCCAACGCCGCCGCCTCCGAGGTCAAAGACTTTGCCATAACGCAACTGGCCCAGACCTTTGGCACGCTCGAGACCGCCGAGGTCGTCCAGGCACAAGGCACTAACCGCAAGGTCAACGAGCCTCCTGCAAAACTGGGGCTGCTCAGGCTTGCGAAAGACGGCTCGGCCTTGCCGCCAATCTATCCTTTGAGCCTCGAGCCCGAGGGTACGGTACTTGGCTCTTTTGCACACGACCAAAACGCCATCACCAACGTAGGACCCGATGTATCCCGCCGGCACCTGCGTGTAGCATTTTCTAACGGCACGTGGCTCGCGAGCGGCCTTCACTCCACCAACGGAACGGTGCTGGTGACACGCAACGGCACGACCACCGTTATCGAAAAGCCACGCTCGCTGCGCACCGCCGATGACGAGGACAGTCAGATTCCTATCCACGACGGCGACCTGCTCAAGCTGGGTTCCTCGACCGAGTTTTTGGTGCTGAAGATCTCCTCAAACGTACGCGCGCTGGCCTAGGGCCGAGCACATACAATAAGAATCAACTCAAAGGAGCGCCGCTGCACGCATCGCAGCGGCGCTCCTTTATATGACGCGGACATCTAAATACGGATGCAGGAGCCGACAAAACTTACGCAAGATAACTAAAACATAAAAGCCGCGTGGGGGTCGGGTCCCCACGCGACTATCAGGTTTGGGCTAATTAAGCCCGGAGGTAAACGCTAGCAGAGATTAGTGCTCGCGACGCTTGGTCATGTACATGCCCACGGCGGCAGCCACGGCGCCGGCAAGGGAAGCAGCTGAGGTCACTACAAAGATCGGGTCGCCAGTGGTAGGGAGGGCGGCGGCGTCCTTCTTCTCGGCCTTAGCCTCGTCCTTCTTGTCAGCAGTAACCTGCTTCTTGCCCTCATCCTTCTTCAAAGTCTCGGACTTGGGGGTCTTAGCGGTAAAGAAAGCGTAGACAGTGGTGTCCTCAGTGATAGGAGTAGAGAAGTCAAACTTCTTAAAGGACTCCTTGGAAGAAGACCAGCCGACAAAGTTGAAGCCGTCGATGGAAGGATCACTGGGCTGAGCAACAGTCTTGCCGTCCTCGACCTCAACCGTAGTGGTGGAACCATCAACATAGAAATTGACCTTGTGCGTCTGGACAGCAGGCGTCTCGTTCTTGGTCCACTGGGCGTAGAACGTCACGTGGTCACCGCCGCCTTGGACGGGCTTGCTGAAGACGACCGGGTCGGTGCCCTCGGAGTCGTAGGTCCAGCCGGCGAAGGTGTAGCCCTCGCGGGTCGGGGCCAGGGGCTGGCGGGCGACGCCGTCGGCATCGGTCACGCCCTGGAGAACTTCGTTGCCATCAGCGAACACACCGCCGTTGGTGAAGTAGAGGACGTCTTTCTCATTGTTAGCAAGCTCTGCCCACTGAGCGAAGAACGTAACGTGCTGACCGCTACCCGGGATAGGCTTGGTGAAGTCGACAGGATCGGTGCCCTCGCGGTCGTAGGTCCAGCCGGTGAAGGTGTAGCCCTTGCGGGTCGGGGCCAGGGGCTGGCGGGCGACGCCGTTGCTGTCGGTAACGCCCTCCATGGTCTCATTGCCATCGGCGAAAGCGCCACCATTGGCAACATAGAGAACCGTCTTCTCGTTGTTCTGCTTCCACTGGGCATAAAGGGTCGCGTGACCGCTGCCCGCAACGATAGCCTTCGTGAAGTCGACGGGGTCATTTCCGTCGCGATCGTACGACCAACCAAGGAAGTCATAGCCCTCGCGGGTTGGCTGAAGCGGCAGGCGTGCGATACCGTTAGTATCGGTTACGACCTGCATAGTATCGTTGCCGTCGGCGAACTGACCGCCATTGGCTTCGTAGGTCACATTAAGCACCTTCGAGGAAGCCTCAGTCCACTTGGCGAACAGCACGAAGTGATCTGCACCGCCCTGAAGGGGCTGGGAAAAATCGACAGCATTGGTAAAACTGCCGTCATAATACCAGCCGTCAAAGACGTATCCATCGCGCACCGGAGAAGCGGGCTGATTAATCTCGCCGTTTTCATTCGTCGAATAACACTGGTTGGGGTCTCCGTTAGTAAAAGTGCCCCCGTTAGCAATGAAGAAAGTTTGAGACTTTTTTGCAAAAAAGTTTGCAAAAAGCTATTGAGCCACCCGTACACTGGGGCAAAGGTCTGCCAGTGGGCACCCGTCGCACTTGGGTTTGCGGGCATCGCAGATCTCGCGGCCAAAGGTGATCCACTGGTGGTTGACCGACTCCCAATACTCGTGCGGCAAGATCTTGAGCAGATCCTGCTCGGTCTTGAGCGGCTCTTTGGCGTGCGTCTTGGGACTCAGCATCAGACGGTGCGCGATGCGGTTGACGTGCGTATCGACCGCGATGCCCTCGACAATGCCAAACCCCACGTTGAGCACAATGTTCGCCGTCTTGCGCCCAACGCCCGGCAGCTTGACAAGCTCCTTCATGTCGGCCGGCACCTCGCCGCCGTAATCGGCGACAATCATCTGTGCGGCCTCCACGGCGTGCTTGGCCTTGCTCTTATAGAAGCCGAGCGACTTAATGGTATCTGCCACATCGGCAACGCTCGCCCCCGCCATGGCCTCGGGCGTGGGCCACTGGGCAAACAGCTTCGGCGTCACCTTGTTGACCTGCGCGTCGGTCGTCTGCGCCGAGAGCAACACCGCTATGAGCAGCCTATAGGGATTCTCGTGGTCCAAAAAACACTCAACCGGGCCATAGCGACGGTTGAGGCGCTCGCACACCTCAACGGCGCGCTCGCGTTTGGCGGCATTGGTCTCGCGTGGCATAACGACTCCTCAGCTCAGCGACATAACAAACCTATGGGCACGATTGTCCCACGTATGGGGTCTTTACGCCTCCAAAAATGCGCCGGTCTGGCGGCCCCACAAGCTCGCATACTCGCCGCCTGCCTCGACAAGCTGCGCATGCGTACCGTCCTCGACAATCTCGCCGTCCGCCAGCACCACGATGCGGTCGAGCGCCGCCACGGTGGACAGGCGATGTGCCACCACAATGGAGGTGCGGCCGCGCATCAGGTTCTCAAGCGCCTCCTGCACCAGTGCCTCGGACTCGCTATCCAGGGCAGAGGTCGCCTCGTCGAGCACCAGAATCGGCGCGTCGGTGAGGATGGCACGGGCGATGGCCACGCGCTGGCGCTGACCGCCCGAAAGCTTAACGCCGCGCTCGCCCACCATGGTGTCAAAGCCCCGGGGCAGGCGGTCGATAAACTCCAGGGCATTGGCCAAGCGGGCCGCCTCGCGGATCTGTTCGTCGGTGGCATCGGGGCGGCCGTAGGCGATGTTCTCGCGAATGGAGCGGTGAAACAGCAGCGCCTCCTGCGGCACGTAGGCGACCTGGCGGCGCAGGCTCTGCTGCGTGCAGCGCGAGACATCCTGACCGTCCACGAGTACGCGACCGCCCTGTACGTCGTCCAGGCGCAACAACAGTTTGGTGAGCGTCGTCTTGCCCGAGCCCGATTTGCCCACCAGGCCCACGCGCTGACCCGCCGCCACATGAAGTGTCAGGTCGTCGAACACGCTCTCGCCCGCCGCGGCGTCGCGGTATGCAAAGCTCAGGTGCTCAAAATCAATCGCGCCCTCGCCCACCTTGAGCTCGGGAGCGTTCTCGTCGTCTGCCACCAGACGCGGCTCGTCCAGCACGCGCGTCATCTCGGCCGCATCGCCCAGCGCGCGGTTGATGCGCTGCATCATGGAGCTTACGTAGTTCAGACGCATGGTGAGGTTGTACGTATAGGTAAAGATCATGACGAGCGCGCCGGCCGAGATGCCAAACCACGCGTTGCCGCCCGCGACGAACACGCTCACCACGGCCATGGTGATGACGATAAGGCCCGAGGTTGTAAAGTTGCGCTGCATCATGGCGTGCATCGAAACCGTTTCGGCGTCGCGCGCGGCGCGGTCGGCAGCATCGAACAGGTCGCGCTCAAAGTCTTCGCGTCCGCAGGTCTTGACGGCCAGGATGTTCGTGACCGCGTCGGAAAGCACGCCCGACAGCTTGTTCTGCGCGGCGGACGTCGCGGCCGAAAGCGGCATGATGCGCTTATACATGAGCCAGACAAACGCAATGTAGACGACCATAATGCCCACCAGGATCACGGTAAACGTCGGCACCACCGGAGCGAGCGCCGCCACCGTGCAGACAACCGAGGTGATAGTGGGAATGAGCGAATACACCGTCACGTCCACCAGCCCCGTGTAGCCGCTCATAAAACGGCTCGTCTGGCTCACAAGCGATCCGCCAAAACGGCTGGTGTGGAATGTCATGGATTGATTGGAGAGCGTGTCGAAGCACAGGCGCGCCAAGTGATAGTTGCCCGCAATCTCGAGCTTGTAGACGGTGTAGTCCTGCAGCTTGGAGAGGATTTGGCCCACTAGGTTAACGAGCACGAGCGCCAGAATGTAGGGGCCAAAGACCTCAAACACCCGGTCGCCCGCCACGGGGCCGGCCTGGACGCGGTCGACGATAAGCGCCATCACGTAGGTGTTGGCAAACGTGAGCAAAAAGATGTAGCCCGCCGACGAGAGCACCGAAAGAAAGACGATCAGCGGCTGCGTGCGCGTGACGTCCCAAAAACGCTGTAGCGTGCGGCGCACGGTTGAGCGTTTGAGCGGACTGGTGCTTCTCTGTGACATGGGCTTCCTTTCACATCTGGCGGGGCTAAACGTCATTGTTGCATAATAAAGCGCACTTCAGGCAAGCACGATGCGAAAAGCAGCGGGGTGCCCGCGTTTGCGCCGGCGCCCCACCGTCTTGTTGTAATTATTCCTCGTCTTCTTGGTCTGTGAGAAGGCCCGCGGGCGTGAGTCCCAAGATCACATCAGCTTGGTCGGCGTCTTCCAGCGCGTCGATGTCCTTGAGCTTGCGCTCCATGACGTTGGTGCGCGTGGTGATGATGCCCTCGACCGTCTTTCCCGCGGTCTCGATTTGCTGCTGGGCGCGGCGCAGCGCCGCCTGATAGCGCGGCAGCTCGGCCTTGACGGCAGAAAGCACGCGCAGCACGTCATCGGTGCGTTTTTGCAGCCTAAACGTCTGGTAGCTCATCTGTAGACTGTTAAGGATAGCCGCCATGGTGCTGGGACCGGCAACGTTGACGTGATAGTCGCGGCCCAGGGTCTCGATAAGTCCCGGACGACTGACAACCTCGGCGTACAGCCCCTCAAACGGCACGAACATAATGCCAAAGTTGGTCGTTGCCGGCACACTCAGGTACTTTTCGCAGATGTCCTTGGCCTCGCGCTTGACCATGGCATCGAGCGTCTTACGCGCAGCGGCGACGGCCTCAGCGTCACCCGACTCCTGGGCGTCGAGCAGATGCTCGTACGCATCGCCCGGGAATTTGGAGTCGATCGGCAGCAGCACGGGATCGTCCTCGTCTACTGGCAGCTTGACGGCAAACTCAACGCGCTCCGAGGCGCCGGGCTTGGTGGCGACGTTTTCCAGATACTGGTCGGGCGTGAGGATGTCCGCCAGGATTGCACCCAGCTGCACCTCGCCCAAAATGCCACGCGCCTTTACGTTGCCCAGCACGCGCTTAAGGTCGCCCACGCCGGTGGCGATGGACTGCATGTCGCCCAGGCCCTTGTACACGGCCTCGAGCTGGTCGCTCACCTGCTTAAACGATGCCGACAGGCGATCGTTGAGCGTGCGGGAGAGCTTCTCGTCCACCGTCGCGCGCATCTGATCGAGTTGCACGTTGTTATCTTTGCGGATAGCACCCAGCTGGGCATCGACCGTCTCGCGCACCTTGTCCAGGCGGTGCTCGATGCCCTCGCGGTTGGCACCGAGTTGTTGGGCCGTCTCGCGGCGCAGGTCATCCATCCGGTCACCAGCTTGCGAAAACTCGCGTGCGATGTTCAGGTAACGTTGCTGCTCCACGGCCGCATCTGTCGTCTGCTGCTGCGCGATGGCATTGGCCGTGCGGCGGGTTTCTGCCAGCGCGACGTTCAGGGCATCGAGCGCGTTGTTGGCCTGCTCGAGTGCCGCCAGCGCCTCCGCACCGCCATCGCTGCGCTCTCGCAGCTCGGCGCGAAGGCCCTTGAGCTGCAGGGCGCAAGCCACAGCCACTCCTACCGCTACCAAGGCGATCACGACCAGCACAATATCAACAGCAGACATAGACTCCGCCCAACAAACCCAATCAATCATCAAACAAAACCGCAATCAATCTTACCCCGCCACACGCACCGGGCGCCCGGCCCCTTCTTGGGCGCCCCTCTCCTCCGCATATTCCATAATGCGGCGCGCCGTCTCCCTGCTCACCTTTGAGTCATCGCCGGCTAAGTATGCGTACACGTTTCCCTTATTCAGATTCAAATCGCGGCAGAGACCGTAGCGCGTTACGCCCGATTCCTCTAGCGCTCCCAACGTTCTTTTTCGCATCAGAGCGTTGATCCTTCTGTCCGCCACTGGCTTTTCCTTCACCGCTCTATACGCACGCCAAACGTTGGCATAACGATTAGGGAGTTTGTCCTCGGCGCATAGAGATGCCAGGCTACCCGTTTGGGCGTACAAGGACAAAACGCCTCGGTAACCCTCTTCCATCCACGAACCCTCGGATAAGCCCAGAACGTATTCGGCTTTACCCTGCGCCAAAGCGAGCAAAAACAGGGGCTCCGCCACGCGCGGCGCAACCGTCGTCGCCTGCTTAACCAATTTTCTAAAACTGAGCGACTGCTGTCCGGATAGCTCTCGGCAATAGCCTTTTAAGAATCCCTCAAAGGTCAGATTCAACCGAGCACCTCCTTTTTGTATTGCCTGTATGCGCAGACCATCTCTTGATAACTCCGCGCCGAAGGCGACGACGCCAGCGCCTCGCCCTCGTCGAATATAAGCCGTTCGAGCAGTCCCCAATCAAGTCGGTCGACGAATGCCTGGCTATGAAGATCGACGATGTCGTTCGGACGGTAGGCATAGAGCTTCATTACCGCTAGGTCTTCCAAGGATGGCGTAAAGTACCTGATAAAACGCGCCCCAATATCCAAGGGAATCAAACGATCTTCGTAATTGAATGGCATCTGATTACAATATGCCGCCGCCATACCATTCACCTCGGAATATCGAGCTATGATCTCGCGGAGGCACCTGTCTGCCTCAAACACATCAATGTCATGTGTAACCGACCGATTCGTCACATCGTTAAGCATGAAGGCGCTCCCTCCCACCAATACAACGCTCGGTCTATCGTCTCTTGGACCTATTTCCAGCTCCGCCTCTTCGTCAATACCCAAAAGAGTCTGCTCTAAATCCTGCTTATGCATAGCAAATCCTATTATTAATTATCATCAATAATACTATTCAGTCGCACGACAGGACCCACAGGATGCAAGAATTCTACTCGTGGCGATAATCCCTGCACCCTAGAAGTCCTAATGTGACAAACGCTAACTCTCCCAGCCGGCGCGGATGGTTGTTACGACATCGCCCAGGCGCTGGCCGAGAGCTGTTAAATGTTGGAGCACTTCGCTGGGCGAGGCGCCGTTGAGAATGCACGTGAGGGCATATGAGGCCAAGAAGATTGCCGCGAGTCCCAACGGGATCAGCACGATCATCGCCAGCGTACGCAGGCGCTGGGCCCAGCGACGGCGACGCGCACGACGCTTGTCGAACGCAAGCTCCTGCGCATATGAATCTTGCTGTACGGAATAGGCTCCTGGGTCCACCTCACCCGCAGGCGATACCGCGGGCGCGGCGTTTTGCGCAGGAGGCTGGACGGCTGCCCCTTGCATTTGCATCTCCATAAGCCGCTGCTGTTGGCGCAGCATGCGCTCGGCTTGTTGCTGCGGGGTCTCAAGAAACAGATCCATGTTGGCCTCCTCAATAGGAGCATTCGATGCTTGCGCCCAGCATCCCGCACCATCGCGGCCGCGGCAATGAAATCCGCGGCAATAGCCGCAAAGATTCTTTTGTCAGAAAACTGTCGAAAAGTTCAACAACTCCCCTACCAGCACTTTCTTTGAGCTTTTTTCGCCAGCAATCTTTTGCCCTCTCGCCCTTGCGCCATCCGACCAAAACCTAACCAAAAGCTTGACGGAAATTGTGAAGACAGGGACCCCAAACAAAACGTGCCGCCCCAAAAGGGGCGGCACACAAACTAATCTATTAGCCAAAACTCGTTGGCAAGCCCGCGCCGTCAGAACCGCGGCGCATGCCTTTGCCTCGCGCGACCCTGCGGAGCCGTGAGCGAGAGGCAAAGGTATTCCCCGCCCTGCGCTCCGCAGCAGCCAGCGCCACGCGCTAGTAGTTCACCACCTGCTCCTCAAAGTACGCCTTGGGATGGTTGCAAACCGGGCACACCTCGGGCGCCTTGGCACCAACATGCAGGTGCCCGCAGTTCAGGCACTTCCACACCTTTACGCCCTCGCGCTCAAACACCTCGCCCGATTCAATGCGCTCGACGAGCTTGTTATAGCGCTCCTCGTGAGCCTTCTCGACAGCGCCAACGCCACGGAACTTCGCGGCGATCTCGGCAAAACCCTCCTCTTCGGCGGTCTTGGCGAACTCATCATACATCGTGGTCCACTCGTAGTTCTCGCCCGCGGCGGCATCGCGCAGGTTGTCGAGCGTATCCGGAACAGCACCGTCGTGCAGGTACTTAAACCACAGCTTGGCATGCTCGGACTCGTTGCCCGCCGTCTCTGCAAAGATATTCGAAATCTGAACGTAGCCGTCCTTTTTGGCCTTGGATGCATAGTAACGATACTTGGTGTGCGCCTGGGACTCACCGGCAAAAGCGGTCTCGAGGTTCTTCTTGGTTTGAGAATTCTCAAAATCCATAGGTGTACTTCCCTTCAATACGCGCCGCCCATAGACTTTGAGCGGCATTGCCTTTAGGATACCCTCATGCCGAGAGTCTAAACCTTACTATCCTGTTCTGCAAATTCGCGTCATCACACACTCAGCCAGCGCTCGCCTTCGGCACGACAAAAGCCTTCGCGCTCCAGGTCGGCAAGAATGCCCGCAATAAAATCGCAACCAACCGGTTCGCGACCCGCTGCGGCCTCCATCTTGTTAACGCCTGCAACAGCTTCAACAAGCGTTATGCCCGCCGGCTGTCCGTCGCGAGCTGCAAGCAGCATGCGCACGATATGGGCACGCTTTTGCCGACGCGAGCCCTCAAATTTGGACTGGCGGCTATAACCCGCCGAGCGCCTAGACGGATTGGGCAGCGTCTTTTTGAGATACGCGCCGTAATCCAGCAGCGCGTAATACCACGCGCGCGGCGTATCGGCATCGTCGAGCGGCACGGCAAAGGGAGCGACCTCATCCGCCGCCGCACCGGGCGCCGCCGGGCAGGCCGCCTGGATCAACGGCACCAGCTCGCGATCGGGAACAGACGGAACGTCAGGAAAAAAGTAATGCAGAAAGACCGTGCGCACATTGGTCTCCAGGTACACTCCCGGAAGATCAAACGCAAACGACCGAATGCCCTGCGCCGTTGCGGGCCCAATACCGGGCAGCGCGACCAGGTCGCGTGTATCACGCGGAAACTCCCCATCCCAGTCCTCCACGAGTCGCTGCGCAGCCTTATGGAGCGCCAAAGCACGGCGGTTGTAGCCCATGCCCTGCCAAGCGTCCAAAACATCAGAAGGAGCGGCCTGGGCGAGAGAATGCACGGTCGGAAAGCGGTCGAGCCATGCCGGCATGCGCATCTCTACGCGTGGAACCTGCGTCTGCTGCAGCATGACCTCGGAAAGCCAGATGATGTACGGGTCGCGTGTGCGGCGCCACGGAAGGTCGCGATAACGCAGAACCCCTTCCGAACGAATCATCGAACGAAAGGGGTCCTGAATCATAGCTATGCTCCTTATGCGGCGCTACTCCTCCCGGCAAGCACACGCGCAAACGGCATACTCGGGAAAGGCGTCGCGGTCGGCGAACTTGGGATCGACGGCGGGGAACTGGCGGCGAGCGACGACATCGTCCAGCGAAACGGAATCGAGGTAGTCACGCATCAGCGCCTGGGCCCCAGCCCACAGGGGATGATAGCAGCACGTGCCCCTGCGTGCACAGTCGCCATCGAGTGCCGTGCAATCATTCATAACCATAGGGCCCTGAACGGCCTCGACGACCTGACGGATAGTGACCTCGCTCGGGTTGACCTTAAGACGCATACCGCCGTGGACGCCACGCAGGCTCTCCACAATACCGGCCTGAACCAAACCGTGTTGGATCGAGCGGGCAAACGAATACGGAACATTGACCTCTTCGGCAGCAGTGCGAACAGAAAGCAACCGCTCCGGCTCCTCGGCAAGCATCGCAAGCATGCGGAGGGCATAATCAGTCTTCCTCGATATGTCCATGTTTCCCCTTTCAAGGAATACGAACAGCTCGAACGGGCTCCGGGGCCGAGCTTACGTCGAGACGCTAAATAACCGCCGGGACAGCCAAATAGTGAATTAGATGTCCGCTGAAGGTCGAATCCAAAGCAAATTGCATCAGATTAGGCCAACAGTGGATTTTAGTATAACCTAACCCCCTGTTTCATTGAACGAGTGTTGCGCAACAAACCCCCCTGTTTAAACCGATGTACTTAATTCTTTTCCGCATCTCGGAAACAAGGAGCTGAATGAAAGGGACGGCCGAGCGGTTGTCCTATTAAACGCAAAAAGCCACGTCCGAAGACGTGGCTTTAATTGCGTTGGCGGGAAGTACGGGGCTCGAACCCGCGACCTCCGACGTGACAGGCCGGCGCTCTAACCAAACTGAGCTAACTCCCCAGGCAGTCGTTCGCGTTTGTTTCCGCTCGCGTGCGCTGCGGGGATTAGTATACACAGAAGTCTGTTCGCCGCGCAACAACTTTTTTGAAAATATTTTTTGGGTCCCTCCGGGAGGGTCTCCGGGGCCGGCTGGCGCGGGTTAAGTTTGCTGCTCTACAGTCCTGCGCAAGACGGAAAGCACATTAAGTGCTTTCCTTTGCGTGCGGAACTCGCGACAAACTTAACCCGCGCCAGCCGGCCCCGGAGACCCTCCCTGCCGTCACTATGTTCAACCAGTTTTGCGGGCGTGCGCCGCTGCGCGGCTAGCCCGCGTGCTCCTCGGCGGGGTTGGTCTGATTGTTCTTGTTGAAGCTCGGCCTTTGGCTCAAATGGAAACGGGGGATGCATTGTGCATCCCCCGTTTTTGTTGCGGTTAGTCTAAGTCAATAAACTTGACGCTTAAGACCTTGCCGTCCTTGACGAGCATTCTGGCCATGGTGGGGCCCCGGGTGCCCCTGGGGTAGCTGGCGCTGCCTGGGTTGAGGACCAAGCAGCGGCCCACCTGGGCCTCTTTGGTTACGTGAGTGTGACCGTTGATGGCTACGTCCACGGATCCCACCGGGAGGTCCTCGCGGTAGTGAGCTACGGCAAACTTAAGGCCCTCGTAGCTAAAGAGCGCCAGACAGTCCACTTCGGGGCCGTAATCACGGTAGTAGTCGTTATTGCCCAGAACCGCTCGCACGGGGGCAATGGTTCGCAGATGTTCGTAGTCCATCTCCGACGTAAGATCGCCGGCATGGATAATCAGGTCCGCGCCGCTCAACTCATCTAAAAGCGCGGGCGACAGATAACCGTGGGTGTCCGAGATGATGTCGATACGCTTGGCGCTTGCACTGTTCATGGGATCCCTTCCGCAAAACGATTTGGTGCGTTCATACAAAAAGCCCCGCGGCTCCGCAGACGATTTTGGTCTACAGGGCTGCGGGGCCGGTGTGCTAGAGGCTCAGGGCCTTCTTGAGCGGTACGACGCGACGGCGCGAAACCGGTACGCGTTCGTCGACGCCCGTAATGCCCAGCTGGATAGCGCCCGAGGGAACCGTCTCGACGTCGGTAACACACGCCAAGTTAACGATATAGCGGCGGTGAACGCGGAAGAAGCCAAAATCACAGAGCTTGGCCTCGAACTGTGCCAGCGAGGTCGTCGACAAAAAACGGTCATCGACGGTATAGATACAGGAGTAATCGTCCTTGGCCATAATGAAGCGAATGTCGTCCACGGGGATGAGCACCTTGCGGCCGCCCTTCTCCACCGGGATGCGCTCGATGGTCACCTTGCTGTCCGCAACGGGCTTCGTGCGCTGCATGACCTTCTCGATTGCACGATCCAGGCGGGCTTCCTCTACCGGCTTCATCAGATAGTCGACGGCATCCACATCAAACGCCTCAACCGCATGATCGCTGTACGCGGTCACAAACACGATCGCCGGCGGATTCTTAAGCTTATGCAGCGCCTCGGCAAGTTGCAGACCCGAAGCGCCAGGCATCGAAATATCGAGGAACACGACATCAACGCGACTCTCCATAAGCATCTCGATGGCGGAGCGAACGCTCGACGCTTCTGTGATCGTGCCGATCTTGCCCGTCTGCTCGAGCAAGAAGCGAAGTTCCGAACGGGCCGGGGCCTCATCATCCACAATCATCGCACGCAGCATGGGGATAAAACCTTTCGTCAACTAACTACGTCGGGCATACGCCAACCGGCGTTAAGCCCGTGACCAATTATTCTACTCTTGAATGTCGAAGATGCTCTCCGACAAATCGAGATGTAGGAGCACTTTAGCGCCCTTACCCGGCGCCGATTCGACGCGCGTATAGGAGTGCGGCCCATAAAAGCGATGAATGCGCTCCGAAATATTGTGCATGGCAACGCCGGCGCCGCCACCCTGCGGGGAGCTGGCGTCGGGGCGGGCAGAGCGCTCGTCAAACAGTCTGGCAGCGATGCCCTCGTCCATGCCCACACCGTCATCGGCCACCGAAATCAAAATCGCATCGTCACCATCCCTGCGCACCGTCACGTCAATCTTCAGCGCACTGGCATCACCCATGCCGTGACGCACGGCGTTCTCGACAATCGGTTGGATCACAAATGCCGGAACCAGCGTGTCCTCGACGTCCTCGGACACGTCAAAGGTCGCCAGCACGCGATCCTCGCCAAAGCGCGCCTTCTCAAACGTCAGGTAGCGCTTGGTCTGTGCGACCTCGCGCGACACGGGAATGAGCGAACCCGAATTGTCGAGCGTTGCGCGATAGAACGAGGAGAACTCGCGCAGCAGCTCGCGGGCGCGCAGCGGGTCGGTACGCGTAAACGATGCGATGGTGTTGAGCGTGTTGAACAGGAAGTGCGGGTTAATCTGCGCCTGCAGGGCACGCACCTCGGCACGGGCCGTGAGCTCCTTTTGCACCTCGAGCTCGTGAATGGCGAGCTGCGTGGACAGGATTTCGGCAAAACCCGAGGCGAGCGCATACTGGGTACGGTCGACGGCACGCGGGGTCTTGTAATAGAACTTGAGCGTGCCGACGGTGCGGTCGCCCACCTTGATGGGTGCGATGATGCCAGCGGGGACCTGGTTGTGTGAGCCATCCGAACCCACCACGTCCACCACGCGGTTGAACGACTGGACGATACCGTGTTCGATGACGTAGCGCGTGGCGAGCGTATGAATGGGAGAATTGGGCAGCAGCTTTTCCTCAAACTCGCCCGCGCAGGCCAGTACGTTGCTCTCGTCGGTAACGGCAACTGTCATGGCGCGTGTCTCGGGCAAAATGCGCTGGCACACCAGACGTGCTGACTCCTGCGTCAGACCGCCTTTAATGTCCTCGAGCATGGCCGAGGCCACCGAGAGCGTCTCCTCGGTGTACTGCGAGCGAACCGAATCGGGATTGAGCGTCAAAAAGATAAAGATACACAGGAAGATGCATAGCAGCGTACAGGCGACCACGGTCGCGATTGGCTCGATTCCAGTCGCCAGGGCAAAAACAAAGTACACCAGCACACAAATGGCGCAGGATACGGCAATGATGCGAAAGATTGACATTGAACTATCGCGCTGGGCGCGGCGGTCGATCATTCAGTCCCCTCCAGGATGCTGGTCAGCTGGGCGTCACGCCAGAGCCCATCCATAATCTTGGGCCAGAAGCTCTGGAAACGCAGGTAGCTTGCGGCGTTTTGGCGTGCGTAGGTCCTGGCCTCGTCAATACCGTGGCGCCAAATGCGTAGGTATCCCTCGTGCTCGCGGGTAAACATGCTGCGGACCATGGCAGTCTTACGCACGCGATCGTCAAGCTCGCGCGAAATCCACGGGCCCGGATAGGGCATGAGAGACGCGGCTGTAACGGGAACGAGCTCTTTCTGGTGCGCGGCAAACGTTAGCTTGGCACGTTCGTAGTACCAACGGTACACGTCCTGCATAAAGCGCGGCGAGCGTTTCTCGGACTCGGGCGGCAGATGGCGCACGGTCCACTCGTTATCAAACCATACGTCGTAGCCAAACATGCGCATATTAAAGAGGTAGTCCAGGTCCTCGCCACGAGTGATAAACGGGTCAAATGCCACGCGGGTAAAGGCGCGGGCATGGAGGGCCATAAGGCCGCCGCACACATAGTTTGAACGCGAAATACGGGTGCCCGAGAGCGCCTTTTTCATCCAGCGATTGAACTCAATACGCTTGGTCCACCAACGGTGGCAGATGCCCACCTTGTCCGTGGGGGCCAGCGGCGATCCGTCTCGATCGTAAAAGTAGCCGCTCTTAACCAAGATTGGCAGGCCCTGACGCGTCTGCTGCCCCAACGCGTAAGTCGCGCGTTTCATAAAGTCGGCATCGATGACAGTCTCGTCGTCATCCAAAAAGATGACGGCATCATGACCCAGCACGGCGGCACAGGCAAGTCCCATATTGCGGATGGCGCCATAGCCGCGCAGGCTCACGCATTCTCCCGAACCCTTGGGCGCAATCTGCGCTACGCGGTCGGCGATACGCGATGCCTGGGTATTGGTGACTACGGTAACTTTGAGCGTAGGGTGCGCCTCGACGATTTCGCGTACGCGCTTCGACACATCCGCCGTGGCCGAGATGGGACAGACCACCAAAAGAATGATTCGCGGAATATCGCGTACCTGCTCGAGCGAAGCAAGACAGTGATCGAGCTCGGGATTGGCGGCGTTGAGATTCGTCGAGTGGTCATAGACACCGGGAGCGTTTGCATGGGCATCATCGCCCGCCCAATATGTTGGAATCACAACCGTGGCGTTCATGCCTTCCCTCCCTGCAACACAAAAACGAGGCGCCGCCAAACACAGGCGACGCCCCGCGACCTAGCTGATTCCATCATACCCACTTGGGCAAATCATTGCTCGCAAGTCGCAATGTTTATTGCGGATAACCCCAAAAGAGTACCGCAGACAGGCACAATAGCCGCCCGCTCCTATGCGGCATGCTCTGCCGCTCGAGTCATGCGAGACAGGCGGGCCAGCAGCATAAAGCCAACGACCAGCAGCACAGCAATGGAAAGAACGCCCAGCGACGGGTTGCCGGTCAGCGAGGTGACGACCGACACCAGAAAGGTGCCCATAACGCTTGCATAGCGCCCAAAGATGTCAAAGAAGCCGTAGTACTCGTTGGACTTTTCCTTGGGGATGATGCGGCCAAAGTAGCTACGGCTGAGTGCCTGCACGCCACCCTGGAACAGGCCGACCATAATGGCAAGCACCCAGAATTCAAAGGCGGTCTTGAGGAAAAACGCGGCGAACAGCACAATGCCCATGTAGGCGGCGACCGCCACCAGGATCATGTTGAGCGTGCCCACGCGTCCGGCGAGCTTGCCGTAGATGATGGCGGACGGAAAGGCCACGAACTGTGTAACGAGCAGGGCCAGTACCAGCTGGGTCGAGTCGATGCCCAGAGCCGAACCGTAGCTGGTTGCCATGGAAATGACCGTGTGCACACCGTCGATGTAGAAGAAGAACGCGATCATGTAGACCAGCACGGTCTTGTTGTGGGCGATCTCGCGCATGGTGTGTAGGACCTCAGAGAAAACGCCGCCCACGATGTGGCCGATGGTGTCCTCGGGACCGCGCTCGCGACCGTACTTTTGCTTATAGGTGCGAATGAGCGGCAGGGTAAAGATGAGCCACCAGGCACCAGTGATGACAAACGACAGACGCGTTGCCAGCATGGTGGGGACGCCAAGAGCGGGACCACCCATGATAAGCGCCAGGCAGATGATGAACGGCACGGTGGAACCGATGTAGCCCCAGGCATAGCCCGAGCTGGACACGGCGTCCATGCGCTCGTCGGTGGTAATGTCGGGCAGCATGGCGTCATAGAACGTCATAGAAGAGTTAAGGCCGATGGTGCACAGCACGTACACGGTCAAAAATGCCATGGCGGACATTGGGATAGCCTGCGCCAGGCAAAGCACCAAGCCCGTGAGGAAGAAGCCCAAGAAAAACTTGATCTTGTTGCCGGCGTAATCGGCAAGCGCGCCCAGAATGGGCATGAGCATGGCAATGACCAGCGAGGCAATCGTCTGCGCGCTACCCCAAGCGACCACCAGGTCGGCCGAGGAAGCACCGGTATTGATGGCGTTAAAGTAGATGGGCACCACCGAAGTGTTGAGCAACACGAGGGCCGAATTGCCCACATCGTACATAACCCAGTTACGCTCGAGCTTGGTGTATTTCATGGACAGGGACCCTTCGTATTCGCCCGATATGCAGTCAGTTCATCGTACCCCAATTGCACAGAGGCACCGGTAAGGATTCGGCAAAGGGACACGCACGAACCCTACTCCTCGCGGTCGAACTCTTCGTCAGCGCCGAGCACGCGACCGCTGTAATTGACGTGGTTGGTCACGGCCTCCATATCGCCGGTCTCGATAAAGCGGGTGACCGTGCACTCGTAATCGACCAGCGCGCGGTCAAAGACCTCGGGGAAGCTCTCGTTCGAGACCTCATCGGTAAAGGGATTCTTCCACGTCAGATGGCCCAGATTGCCGGTGCGCTCGGGCGGCTCGGTCGTCACGCGGTGAGCAAGGCCATCGAGCAGGGAGTAGTCGTGTACTAGGCCCTCGACCAGGGCAATTGCACGCGTCTTGGCCGAGCCCGCCGGTTCAATGGTGCGATAGAGCAGCTGCATGTCGGCAACGGCGGCACCGTACTCCCCCGCTGGGATATCGATACCGTACACACGCCCGGCAACATAGCTCATCAGCACGCCGGCCACGCGATTGATGCGGTCGGTGGTGACGATCTCGCCCGCCGGCGGATAGTCCTCGACCGTGGCCCCGTCGCGCTTGAGCTGCAGCATCAACACGTCCAGGTCACTTTCGAGCACCGCATGGACCTGGCTGCCCGAATCCTCCAGCTCGGGATCGGACTCGACAATGCCAAACTGCTGCTCGTAGACAAAGGGGTGGGCATTACGGTCGAGCACGTAGTGCGACAGCAGGCCCAGCGCAAAGGCGCGGCCCAAGTTGGCATCGCGCGGGAGCAGATGGGACACGCCGTCGCGCAGGCACGAGAACTGGCGCGACATGCGCGAGCGATGCATGGCCTGCGCCAGCAGCGTGCAGTCCGAAACGCGCGGCGTCAGGATGTGGAAGAAAAACGGGTCGGGACCCTGGTTGCCCAGGATAAAGGCAATGCGTTCCTCGTCGGACGTAATGACGCCCTGCGGCAGACGATCGATGCTTTCCTCGCCAAACAGATGATGCGTAATAAGCGCAGGCATAATGATCCTTTCGATTTCATTCGATGTCACCCATTATGCCCACCGCGCGCCCATGCCAAACCTGCGTCGGCAAACGATGGCATGCGGACCGTCTACACAAGCCCCAGGCGCGCCTTAACCTCGGCAGCGCGACGACGGGACACGGGCACCGTCGAGGTTACGCGATCGAGCCTGAGTTCCATAAGACCCGTAGAACCGATCTCGACATTGTGCACGTCTTCCAAGTTGACCAGATAGCTGCGGTGGACACGGATAAAGCCCTCGGAGGCCAGGCGCCGCTCGAGCGATGAAATCGACTCATTGATCAGATATGTTCCCTCGGCGCAGACGGCGTTGCAAAAATCGGCGCGCGCCTCAAAGTAGCAGACATCCGCCACGGGAATGAACACCTTTTTACCCCCACGATCCACCGTCAGGCGCAAAGGCTGGTGCGGAGCATGGACGACACGGCGAGCGCCCAGGGCGGTCTCGATCTTATCGAGCGCCTTTGACAGGCGAGCATCCTCGACCGGCTTGACGATGTAATCGACGGCATCGAGGTTATAGGCATCGGCCGCATACTCGGCAAATGCCGTCACAAACACCACGACCGGCGGTGTCTTTAGGTTCTGAAGCGTCTCGGCAAGCTCAATTCCCGAGCGACCGGGCATGGTAATGTCTAAAAACAGCACGTCGGGCTTGTTCGACAGAATCGATTCCACGGCTTCGGTGACATTGCCCGCCTCGGCAATCTGGCCCACACGCGCATCCTTTTCCAACAGATAACGTAGCTCAGCCCTAATTGGAGGCTCGTCATCAACCACCAAGATGTTCCAGCCTTCGGACATATGCGCTTCCCCTCTTTTTTCTCTCAATCCAACCGCGTGCTACACCGTTAGCGGCGCCGGCTCATGCGGCTCGCCGTTCAACTCAACGATGACCTGCGTTCCCACGCCCTCCTGGGACTTCACGCGCATGCCGGAATCTTCTCCGTAAAAGAAATGGATGCGCTGAAGCACGTTGAAGAGCGCCAGGCCGCAACCTCGCTTGACGGAGCCGTCGGCGGTAATGCTTTCGGGCTCCTCTCGGCGATGCTGCTCAAACAGATGCGCGCAGACTTCTTCGCTCATACCGATGCCGTCATCTTCGACGATGATCTCCAAGCCATCATCGGTCTCAAAAGCCCTAACACGAATGGAAAGCGGCTCGGTCTCGCGCTGCGCATGCTTGATGCAGTTTTCGAGCAGCGGCTGCAAGATAAACGGCGGCACCAGGCTGTCGCGCACCTCAAAGTCGATGTCGACCGAAACGCGCAGACGGCCGTCGCCATACCGGGCCTGCATAAGATTGATATAACGGGTGCCCTGTTCCACCTCGTGCTCGAGCGTGGTGAGCGTATCGGAGTCAGAAAGCGTCTGACGATAGTAGTTGGAAAAGTCGATCAGCAGCGATCGCGCCTTGTCGGGCTCGGTTCGAACGAGCGAAACGATCGTGCTAATGGTATTGAATAGAAAATGCGGATCGACCTGCGACTGCAGAGCGCGGAGCTCAACGCGGGCCGTGAGCTCATCCTGGCGCTCGAGCTCAAAGCTGGCGAGCTGCGTGGAAATGAGATCGGCGAAACCCGAGGCAAGCGCCGTCTGGCGCATATCGATGCTGCTCAGGCGGGGATAATACAGCTCGAGTGTGCCCACGCAATGACCACGCACGCTAAGCGGCGCGACAATACCGGCACGCAGACGGGGAAAATAACCGCCCGTCTCATTGGAGGCATCACGCGAAAACACGCTCTGCTCGCCCGTCTCAATCACGTTGAGCGTGGTCTTGAGCACTACCGGGGTTCCGGCAGGGCACTTTGCCGAGTCCTCGCCCCAGCTTGCCAGCACCTGCCTGCCGTCAGTAAAGCAGATGGCAGAAGCGATGGTCTCGGACAGGATGATTTTAGAGGCACCCAGGGCCGCTTCGGGCGTAAGGCCGCGCGACGTGTAGGCAAATATTTTTGATGCGATGGCGAGCGTGCGGTCGGTTGCGCTCGATGTGAGGTCATCGGGGACCACAAAGACATACGAGAAGAAGAAGCACAGCATGACCAGGCCGGCAATAACGACAACGCCTGGAACGGGATTGGGATTATCGGTTAAATCCCAGATAAGCAGCAAGATAAGCGCCGGAACGACAACACCGAGTAGGATGGCCTGGACCACATGCTGGGCCGTACGAAAGACCTTGGTAGAGTTGTAACTCTTGCCCAGAATCAGCCTATTGAGATCCACCGTCATCCCCTCTTGTCCGTAGTACCGATAGCAATAAAGAGGGCCGCAAGCGACCCTCTCCATTGCATTATGCAATCAAAAACTGTGTTTTACATCCAGCCATCGACAAACGGTAGCTTAGGCGCTGTACTTGTTTGGCTCGCCGAAGGTGCCGGCCTCGACAATCCAGCCGTCCTTCATGATGACGTCCATGTTGTCAGTGTTGAGCACGTGGATGTCGGCGGCGACGTCACCGTTGACGACCAGCAGGTCGGCGCACTTGCCGGCCTCGATGGAACCGGTCTCGTCCTCGATGTGGCACATCTTGGCACCGTTGAGGGTGGCGCAGGTGATGGTCTCGACCGGGGTGAAGCCGATCTTGTCGACGAACTCGTACATCTCCTCGATGGAGCAGGTGCCGTACGGGGTGACGAAGGAGAAGGAGTCAGAGCCGATCGTCATGACGACGCCGCGCTTCTTGGCCTCACGCAGGCAGTCATAGTTGCGCTGCAGCTCCTTCTCGACCAGGGTACCCTCGTACTTGTCGTGCAGCTCGGGGACGTAGACGGGAGGATAGGTGGCGTACCAGGTGGGCAGGAAGGCGATCGTCGGGGTGAAGAAGGTGCCCTGCTCGGCCATGAGGTCCATGGTGCGCTCATCGATATCGAAGCCGTGAATCAGCTGCTCGCAGCCAAAGCGAACGGAATCGTAGGCGGCGGCGTGGTTGTTGTAGCAGTGGCTCCACACGGGGATACCGACCATCTTGGCCTCTTCGACCACGGCCTGGATCTCCTCGGAGCAATAGTGCTGGTCGCGACCGGAGTCCCAGCGCCAGATGCCGCCACCGGTAGCCCAGATCTTGATGGCATCGGGGTTCTCGCGCAGGCGACGACGGACGGCCTTGCGCAGATCCCAAGGACCGTCGACCTGGTCGCCCCAGGGATGGGATTCCTTGTTGAGCTCCTGGGTGCAGTGGTGGGAGTCACCGTGACCGGCAACACGGCAGAAGCCGAGGCCGGTGGCCAGAACGCGCGGGCCCTTAAAGACGCCCTTGTCGATGCAGTCGCGAATCTGGATACCAAAGCGGCCGATCTCGCAGACGGTGGTGAGGCCGTGGGTGAGGCAGTCGTAGGCCTGCTTGACGGCGACGGCCTGCTTCTCGAGGAGCGGCTGCATGACCCAATCGGTGTCATCGTCGGTCAGGTTGCCCGAGAAGTGCAGGTGGGTGTCGATCAGGCCGGGAAGGACAGTCTTGCCGGCGGCGTCGATAACCTCAACGCCCTCGGGAAGGTCCTGCATAACACCGGCGTACTCGATCTTGCCGTTATCGTCGACGAGAACGAGGGAGTTCTCGACCGGCTCGGCACCGGTACCGTCGATGAGCTTGCCGCCAACGATTGCATACTTAGTGGACATGGTTCCTCCTTATGGATCCATATAGTGGGTGAGGCCGTGTTGGGTTAAGGCCTCACAAAGCTACCCAAGTGATGCCGGGTTCGGTACGCGGGAGAGAGGGCACCGCGCACCCAATCCGCCCCGGCTCGGCGTTACTTTTTACGGGAATTGGTGAAAGCCATGAGAGCCAGGCCAATAGCCAACCAGCCGATCACGATGCTCCACTCCACCATGTTGAGGGAGGCGGGAGAGAACGGAATCACGAGCAGGCCGATGATGATGGCGCAGGCAGCGATGGCGAGGCTGATGCCAAACTTGCCGCCGGGCACCTCGTAGGGACGAGGTAGGTCGGGCTCGGTGAAGCGCATGCGCAGGCAGGCAAGAGCGACCATGCCGCAAGAGAAGATGAAGGCGAGAGCCGACACATTGGTCAGAGGGATGAGCATGTTCTTGCCCAGGAACGGACCGACGACGGTGATGATGGCCAGAACGACGCAGGCGAGCTTGGGAGCGCCGGAATTGGGATCGACCTCGGCAAACTTCTCGGGCAGCTGGCCCTTGCGGCCCATGGCGAGCATAATGCGGCTCGTGGCGCCGTAGAAGGAGTTCATCGGGCCCATGGGTCCAAGCGTGGCGATGACGAGCATGGCCAGGTACAGGAGCATGTTGATGCCCTTAAGACAGGCAAGCGCGGGAACCGGGCTCTTAACAAACTCATGCCAGTCAAGGATAGTGCCGAACGAGTAAATGCAGACCATGTAGAAGCCGCCGGCGGCCAGCAGGGCCAGGGAGATGATCTTGCCGAACTTGTTCCAGTTAAGGCCCTCGGCTGCTTCCTCAGCCTGCTGAGGAATGGTGTCGAAACCGGCGTAGAAGAATGGGGTCAGAACCAGGACCGACACGATACCGGCGAACAGGCTGGTGCCCTCGGTGGCGGCCTTACCGCCGCCAGCACCGGCGACCTGGGAGAACACAGGCATGGCGTTGTTCGGCGAGCCGGTGAACAGCGAGACGCCCATGGCGAGTAGCATGCCGCAGAGCAGGGCCTTGGTCAGGAAGGCTTGGAGCTTGGCGGCCGAGCTGGCACCGCGGAAATTGAGGAAGATGACGTAGACTGCAAAGCCGAGCGCGATCAGCGTCGGGAACAGGTAAACGTCGGCGCCCAGGATGGTGTAGAGCTTGATGGCGCGCAGCCACTCAAGACCGGGCAGGCTACCGAACATCTCGGACACGAGAGTCGAAATGGCAATGGCCTCCCACGGGCACAGGATGCCGTTGCCCAGGGCCAGGAGCCAACCGGTAATGTAGCTCATTGTACGGCCAAAGCTACGATCGACATACTCGACGATGCCGCCCGAGATGGGGATAGCAGCCGTAAGCTCACCGAAAACAGCTCCGACGGGCACGAGGAAGATTGCACCCAAGAGGAATGCGATCATAGCGGGAACGGGACCGCCGCCCACGACCATCCAGTCGCCGACCTGCAGAACCCAACCGGTACCGATGATGGCACCGAAACCGATGGTGAAGAAGTTCCAGAGCGAAAGCGTTTTCTTCATGCCGCCGGTATCCTCGACTGCAACTTCTGCGTTCTTGTCCGCCATTGTTCCCCTCCTTTCCTTTCTGACGCCCCTTGGCGTCACCCCTTGCACGGCCTGTTTTGCCGCGCACTTTTTATTTCATGGCTTTAAGATACGGCCTTGGCACAGCAACGCCACTCGTAGCTCGACCGAAGGCAGAACTGCAAAACGAGCGGCGCCGTTTTTGGGACGAACGGCGAGGGGCGCCACTCGGTGCGGGCGTCCGTTTTGATGACGCGACTCAATCGCTCGCGGAGGGCGTCGCTATATGACGCCAGGCTCGCTCCCGTCCATGCCGCTTACCGAGGTTTTGGTGTATGTCCTCATTTGCTGCACGTCTTTTTTGTAGGATGGACGGGTTATACATGAGACGAGGCGGTGCAAATGGCATACGAATACAACGGCGGCGAACGACAGCGAAACGTTCGCCTTGCCGGGCGTACCACGCCAGCATCCAGGAGTGTTTCTGACAACGACGGGCCGCAGCGTCCGCAGGATCGCCCCTCGTCGTCTATGCCGCAGAATACCAGCACGCGTCAAGCGGATCGCCCACGCTCGGGCACCCGTCAACGCCGGGCCGAAGTGCCTCGGCGGCAGAAAATCGATCGGCGAAAGTCTGACAACCACATCAGCCGTTTCTTTTCGAAGCCCCGCGGCGGACGCGGCGCAAAGCAGCCACGGCCGCTGGGACGCGGCCGGGCCGCCAATCCGCAGATTCATCGTCTCTGTCTTGCCCTGTGCTCCATCATGGCATGTCTGGCATTTGTGTATCTGGGGTCGTGTGCTTCGCATGGCTCTGCCGGCCTAGAGCCCACCGCCGAGGAAAAGCTCCTCAAAGCCCCAGTCGCACTCGGCTACTCGTTTGCTTTTTCGACCCCACGTTCGCAGTGGAGTGCCGGCACCATGCCGCATATTTACCAGATCGACCCCGCATGGTCGGAGCTGCCCTACGCCGGCGGAACTATCCGCCAAAACGGCTGCGGACCCACCTGCCTCACCATGATCTACATCTTTAAAACGGGGCGCACCGATATGACGCCGGTCGATATGTGCGCCCTTTCCGAGGCGGGCAACTATGCCCCCACCGGTGCCACCGAGTGGTCGTTTATGACGAGCGGCGCCGCGCAGCTGGGGCTTAACGGGACGCAGCTCTACAACGACCGAGACTCGATGGCCCAGGCCTTGCGCTCGGGTACTCCCGTAATCGCCGTCGTGCGTCCCGGCATGTTTACCAACGTGGGTCATTACATCGTCCTCTACGGCATTGACGACGCCGACCAAATCGGTGTCTACGATCCCAATTCGCCCAGCCGTAGCGCCCGCCGTTGGGGCATCGTAGAAGTCCTCAACGAAATCGAAACCATGTGGGCCTACTACTAGTCATTGGGGACAGACTTAAATGGCCAATACTAGTCATTGGGGACAGACTTAAATGACCAGCCATTAAATGACTAGCCACTGGGGACGTCTTTGCAGACGACCGCTCGCGCTGCCGAAAAGGACTGTCCCAAGATGCCGGCAGAAAAGGAACGTCCCCAAGTGCCGGGTTTCCGCGGTCTTCAGCGCTTCTCATGAACAGTCACCTCAATAGCAAAAGCCCCGCAGTCGGAGCGGACTGCGGGGCTCATGAAGAGAGGCTAGTTTGTGGGCGCTTTGCCTGGCGCCCACAAGAGAGGCAACAGAGTAGAGGCTACTCGTGGATGCGGGTACCGGAGAGGCCGGCCATGGTCTCGGCGGCCTTGTCCAGGGCGCCGATGATGCAGGTGCGGCCCTTGCGGGAACGGGCGAACTTGATGGCAGCGCGGACCTTGGGCTCCATGGAACCCTTACCGAACTGGCCCTCGTCGGCCAGGCGCTCGGCCTCGTCGGCGGTGAGGTCCTCGAGCTCCTCCTGGTTGGGCTTGCCAAAGTTGATGGCGACATGCTCAACGGCGGTCAGCAGGAACAGGACGTCGGCGTCGCAGTCCTCGGCCAGCAGCTCGCCGCCCAGGTCCTTGTCGATGACGGCGGGAACGCCCTTGTAGCAACCCTTGTTCTCGTAGTCGCGGACGACGGGAATGCCGCCGCCACCGCAGGCGATGACGATGAACTCGTTGTCGAGCAGGTTGAGGATGGAGTCGGCCTCGACGATCTTCTTGGGATCGGGGGAGGCGACGACGCGGCGCCAGCCGCGGCCGGAATCCTCGACGAAGACCTTGGAGGGATCCTCGGCCATGAACTCCTTGGCCTGCTCCTCGGTGTAGAAGGGGCCGATCGGCTTGGTCGGGTTCTTGAACGCAGGATCATCCGGGTCGCACTCGATCTGGGTGACGACGGTGGCGGCGTGCCAACGCTTATAGCGCTTGTGCATCTCGCGGCCGATGCCCTGCTGCAGGTGATAACCAATGTAGCCCTGGGACATGGCGCCGCACTCGGGCAGCGGCATCTCGGGGGTGCCGATGGCGTCGTGGGCGGCGGCGAAGGCATTCTGGATCATGCCGACCTGCGGGCCGTTGCCGTGGGTGATGATGATCTCGTTACCCTGCTCGATGAGACCAAGGAGTGCGTGGGCGGTGTTGCTCACGGCCTCGATCTGCTCGACGGGGTTGTTGCCGAGGGCGTTGCCGCCAAGGGCGACGACAATACGATCGGGCTTGCCAAGAGGCTTAGACATTGCTGGAATCCTTTCTGTAAAAGGCCTACATCCCATTAATAACCCACGTCCGTGCAATACGCGAGTTTATTAAGGTTTATATTCTCTTTATCGCTCATTTTATTCATTTTGAAAACAGTTGAACGGTGAACGGTCGTTTTTACCCGTTCAGCGTAAAGATGCCCAGCTCAAGCATATCTAAGCTATTTACGTGCGACTTTATTTTGATATAGCAGGGATTAGACCAGATTATGCAAACTATATCTTTGCTAAACACAAAACAGACAGCGCAATATCTTACTCGCACTATACGAGATTCTATACATTTATAAGACGAGTATGCAGCCCTGCAATAACATAGCGTTTTTCATCCAACTTAGGGAATAGACGAGCACCCTTACCGCGCGTCGGCCGGCAGCCGGCGAGCCGTCTCGTCGATTGCCGCTTCCAGAAATTCAAAAACTGATATTGCGCGCGCAATTACGGCATGGTACTTTAGCGAAGAACAGCGCGGGCTGGGGCGACAGAGATCTGTCGTGAAGTTTGGGTTCGGCGACCCCGCTGCTGTCTTCTCCTTATCCGCCAGCGAACCCCTTGAGCGACGGATTGAGGAGGTCCTTACTATGACAAAAATGCTCAAGATCACGCTGAATGGCGAGACGTTTCTCGCCGACATGCTCTGGGACAAGGCTCCCGAGGCGTGCAAGCTGTTCGAATCGTCCTGTCCGGTCGAGTCACGTATCTTTTCGGCCAAGATCTGCGATGCCGAGGTAACCTATCCCGTATCGGGCCCCATCGCCAATTACGAGCACATCGAGAACCCCGTCTTTCACGAGCCAGCGGGCGCCGTGAGCTGGTATGGCGGCTGGTCGTCAATTTGCATCTTCTTTGACGTGTGCGAGCCCTTTGGCACCTGCAACATGTTCGCCCGCATCTGCGAAGCCGACCGCGAGCGCTTTGCCGCCGCCTGCCGCAATGTCTGGGACAACCAGGGCATGTACATTAAAAACGAAATCGTCGAGATCGAAACGGAGGCCTAAAGATGATGGATATCAACACCCTGCTCGCACTCGACCTTGCCGAGTACACCACTGCACTTGAGGCCCTCGCTGACCAAATGATGCTCGAAGAACCCCGTGACATCGACTACATGCGCCGCCGCAAGCTCGACACCGGCCGCGAATTCGCCGTCTGGAACTTCACCGTCGGCTACTGTATGAACGCCGCCGACGCTCTCTCCCTCCTGCGAGCCCAGGCCAACGAAAACGCCAACGACGGCACCGCCGACCTCGCAACGATCAACAACAGCGCCGCGCGCCTGTGCGACTGGTTCTCGGGCGCCTTTGACGTCACCGGCAAAATGGATGACACTACGGCAATCCTCGCCCACAGCCGCGACCTCTACGCCCAGGTAGAGACTCACGAACAGTTCGCGGCCCTCACCCGTGCCACTGAGCGCTATCTGGTCCAGCTCCAATTTTGGGTCGACCGCCAGATTCCCTGGCCGGCTATTAGCGACCTCGTCCACGGCTACCGCCTACGCACAGAGAGCGGCGAGACAAGGTAAAAACAGCCAGGTAGCACCAACATAGTCCCACCACGGGACCCAAAGTAAGAATCAGAGGGCTGGAGACGCACGCAACAGCGTCCCCAGCCCCTTCGCAAAGTAGAGCGCTGTTTCAGTGGCTTTGAGACCTTATCGGACCTTTGCTATCTTCCAATTTTTGTATATTTACGACGTTATTATCTGCCAATTTTTGTATGATTTTAGGCGATTCTATCTGTCAATTTTTGTCATTTGGGGGTTTAATGCTACGCCGTAAGGTCACTGATAGGCTTTTGAGCTGGAAGAATAACTCCAATAAGGCATTACTTGTTACTGGTGCGCGTCAGATCGGCAAGAGCTATGCGATTCGCGCGTTTGGAAAAAGCAACTACGCTTCGTATTTTGAGGTCAATTTACTACTCGATATCGAAGCAAGGAATGCACTTGTTGGCGCAAAGAACTCCGTTGACTTTATCAACCGCGTAGCCCTTCTTGCGGATGCGCCGCTTGTTGAGGGCGATACGCTTGTCTTTGTCGATGAGATTCAGGAGTATCCGCAGATCGTTACACTCATGAAGGCGTTGGTCGAGGATGGGCGCTTTAGCTATGTCTTCTCGGGGTCTATGCTTGGGACTGAGTTTAAGGGGATCTCTTCTTTTCCGGTGGGGTATGTAGAGCACATTGTTATGCGCCCGATGGATTTTGAAGAGTTTTGTTGGGCAAACAGCGTTAGCGAGAATGTGCTTGCAGGCATTCGCAGCTGCCTTGTCGAGAAACATCCTGTCGAAAACTATATTCATGAGGCGATGCTCAAGAACTATAGAGCTTATATCGTTTGCGGCGGCATGCCGGAGGTCGTTCAGAATTATATTGATTCGGGTTATTCGCTCGTGAGCACACGTGAGCTTCAAACTCAGTTGGTCGATCAGTACAAAAGCGATATCTCAAAATATACATCGACTCGAGCGTTTAACGTTCGGTCGATTTTTGAGCAAATTCCCGTTCAGCTTGAGGCGGAGTCTCATCGCTTTGTTGTTTCGTCTCTGGGTGGGGGAGCTCGCCTTAAAAAATATGAGCAGGATTTCCTGTGGCTTGTTAACGCAGGTGTTGGATTGATGGTCGCCAGGGTGACGGAGCCACGGAGTCCTCTCAAGAGGACGGAGAAAACGACAGCCTTCAAACTATACGAGTCTGATACAGGCATGCTCGCATCGCGATACCCCGGTAGCACTGCACGCGCTGTCTATCTTGATATGAAAACTCCCAACCTTGGTGGTCTCTATGAGAACGTGGTCGCGCAGGAACTCGTTGCCCTCGGGGCGGATGCATGGTACTACCAAACGCGTGAGGTCGGTGAAGTTGACTTTGTGATCGAAGGCGCCCACGGGCATGTTGTCCCAATCGAGGTCAAATCGGGCAAGAAAGTTCGAGCGCATGCGGCCCTCGATCGTCTGATGAGTGTAGGCGAGTACAAAATTCCCGAGGCCGTTGTACTGAGCCACGAGAATCTCAGCAAAGAGGGCAAGGTTCTGTACGTTCCAATCTACATGACGTTTTGTCTCGATGAGTTTATGGAAAAGGATGACCCCAATAACGATTTCTCGTTCGCGCCCATATCTCTCTAGCCATTTGAATCTGCAATCCAGCCACGCCCCCATCCATCCCCAAAGTAGCGCGAGGTTTCGCGGCAAAGCCGCGAAACAGCGAAGGGGACAAAAGGCCCCCTCAGCCACGTCCTTCATTCAGCCCCACAATCCGAGGACGTAGTCGTAGCAGGATCTGAGGGCTAACCTTCGCGGACATTCCGCAGGACGAAAGAACCCCCGCCGCACGTAGTGTGAACTGCACCCCAAAACTTGGACGGCTTAAATAAGAACTACGCCGCAAGGGACTGTCTCCGGAACTCCTCCGGGGTCAGTCCCTTCAGTTTAACCTGGCGCCTCCTCGTG